>CAYVHQ010000030.1:0-12491 GCA_964451345.1 uncultured Gammaproteobacteria bacterium
TTATGTCCAGGGACGTCATACGCTGAGAATATTATGTCGGTTTTATCAAGCGCTTAATTTGCATAGCAGACCCGCTAATCAGTTCACGAAACTCTTTCTGCAACGTTGTATCAGTCAATAGGGCCGCAATTTCAGCGCGTTGATAATCCATGTCAATCGATTCGAGGGTGAGATTATAACGATCCAGAATAGCGAGGACATCAGCCTCGAATGATGTCCAGATATCCATTAACGATTTTTTAATGGCGAGAGTAGATTCAGGCGAGCAGGCAGCGAACAAGGCCGAGGCCAAAAGCTGAGCCTCGGGCATGAGCCGGTAGAAGGTTGCATCGCGCAGTTCAAGACTGCGAATTTCCAAGCGGCCATACCAGAGTTCATCGCTCGTTTCTCTTCTCTTAAAATTAGAAGAAAACTGGCCATCATTATTCAAATTCTTCTTGCTTATTTTAGCCACCTCGTTTGCCCGAAAACGCGTAGATGTTTTACGGTTCACTATCCGCTCCGGCGAATTAAACGCATAGCTGAAGGCGTTCGTTCTGAGCGAAATCATCTATTAGATTAAGAGGAATCCCAATATTCACATGAAGAGAAAAGTCACCCTTCCCGGCGATGCTCTTTTGGCCGCCGAACTCCTCGGTTTCGATGAACCCTCCTCGAATTAACTCCTTAACCAGCAAGCATTGCATTTCCGAACTGTAGGTATAGTCGACGGAAAATTCCCAGGCCAGATTATAGCTATGCGGTATGCCCAAATCAACCGTCGCCTGAAAAAGCGGTTCATCGACATTAAATTTATGAGGTACTTCAATTTCCACTCCGACCGTTGGCAAATATGGATTCCTTTCCGCAAAACGCTCCGCCACGATAAAATTGGTAAGTTTCCTTTTTTCCTCTAGCTCCGAACCTGTTTCCTCGCCGTTATTCTTCAGACGTAGATTATTAAAATAATGAAGCTGTAAGGCGGGAACAGCTTTTTCTGGAACATCGCCTAACTGATCGAGGCGATGTTTCGCGCTTTCAACCAGGCGGTGAATGGTATTCGGATCTGGCGGCGCAATTTTCTCCGGCAGATTCGGCGCGGCCCTTTTTAAGAGAGAAAGCGTTTCTTGCGGAAGGACAAAATTTCTCGCAGGAAAGATTCGCCGCTGCAACGCCAGACAATGCTCCATGTCTTCCAGCGTCAAATCATCCATATCGCTCCGCAGGTCGAAATTATCAATCGCGGCGTTAAGCGCGTCAACAACTTTTTCTTTCTCGGGGTCAGAAAGACGCGTAAAATCATACCCGTCCAAACGCCGTAGCAGCATACAAACAATGCTGCGGTCGTTCAAGCGAGCCACGCTTTTTTGTCCAAGCGTCGCGGCATACATCATGATAACCTCGTCTTTGAAGTTAAGTCGCTGACACTCTTCATTCAAGCCTTCATACGCATCACGCGTCACATCCAGTAAGCCATAGAGCTCATTGGACGCGCGCTCCGACTCATATTTTTCAATATAGTCAATGAGCGCAGACAGTATTGAAGACGCGCCATTACTTCGAAAATCCTTGATTATGCGATCGGCCAACTCCTTACGCCCCTTCAGTTCTTGGGAAAAATCATTCTCATTATAAATCTCTGTCATTTTTTCCCGCAAAAACTCTTTTTGATCATCCGAGAGCATACCGGCATCTATGGCATTCTCTAATGAAGTCTGCCAGGTAGCCGCTGCCGTTTCTATCCCCTGTTCTAGCCGTAAAGTCATATCTCTTAAGTATATACCACAGAATACTATTTCCAAAGTAAAAACACCGGCGAGGTGTTCGGCTGCGCATTGAGAGCGCTGCGATTAAAAAACATAAAGCCGCCCAGTGGGCGGCTTTGTAGATTACATTTCTGGAGCGGCTTCGAAGTCCTTCTGGAATTTCTCCGCCCAGGCAACCATCATCGGGTCAGTCGGCGATACAGCCTTAACGTCGGCTGCCATCTGAGGATGGGCTTCTTCGAGATGCTTCATGCCATTGGCCATCATCTCATCAGCCGTCGCGCCGTGAATTTCAACGTCGCACTGACCGCCCATCTGCGCACAGGTCATCATCTTCATAAGCATTATGTTAACTTTATTATGTGCTTATTGTAGCCGCGCGGAGAGACAGGGTCAAGAGTTCTTATTCAGGCAAGGAATACTCAAAATCATACACATGCCGGCCGTCGACCATCTTTATGGACAATGTGCCACGCAAACCGCTCAATTCACCGGTTCCGGAATCAGGGATAACTGACACCGTCAGCGTACCCGCACCACGATCCATAATTCCGTTATGCTGCAGGAAGAAGCTGCCGTGGCGCCCCTGCAGCGTACCTTCGACCCGCTCGATTGAAACATATCCAGCCGAATCTTTCTGGGACGTTGCGGCACTTAGCATCTCGCCCTGGCTCGTCCCGGTCAAGTCGCCACGGAAGACCTTGTCATTGGTCATACGCGCCATCAGAGGTATAGCTCGTTCACTGGTCAGGGGCACAAGCGCTACATCGAATTCGCCGTGAGCGTGCAGTATCATAATGATGATAGAATTAGATAATCAAGGATAGTAATCTTATTTCTGGTTCTTCCAGCGCGGGGCGAATCCGGCCATAAAGGCAAAAACATGGGCTTTAAGGCGGCTTTCACCGCGGGCAACAATAGCATTAATCATTGCCCGCTTGAATTCTTTTACATCCGTGCCCTCATAGCACAGCTTTCCGTCCCGAAAACAATAACTGCAATAAATCGCCGATTCGCGTTTTTCGCCTAAAGGATCCTTATCAAGCGGCATCAGGCAACTTTCACACATTGGCCGTCCTTTTTTCATATATGTTGTTTACGCTGCCAATTGGTCAACGTAGGTGGAATAATTATTAAGAATCGATTGCCATCCGCCGCGCTGCATTTCGATCGAATTCTCCGTTTCCGGATCAAACGTCACAGCCAGATGGGTAATGCCATTTTCCTCGCTAAATTCCACCCGAACCCGGCGCGTGTCTTCGCCATCGAGCGTATACTCTATGAGCCGGAACGGTTCGACGACGGTATACACTCCACTAAAATCAAAACCCTGCTTGCCGTCGCGCGACTCCATGCGGTAATTAAAGCTGCCGCCGGGCATGAGATTATTAATCGCCTGGGAGGTATGCCAATCAGCCGAGGCATTATTCCAGTTAACGATGTGCTGAGGATCGGTAAATACGTTCCAGGCCTCCTGCGATGAGACGTGCACGAAGGTTTTGACGCAGATTTTTTCCATACTATTAACGGCTCTCAGCCATTTCCTTAATCTTAGCGACTGCCTTTAGCCACATTTCATTCATTGACTCGGCTTCTTTGTCGCTCGCGTCGCAATCGATGGTTAATTCAGTTCCACCGTCCTTATCAACAAACGTATAATTTTCCCGGGCACCGCTCCATTCTCGCGTCGCCTCAGCCGGCATATCCTCGACGCCGTCTTTTACGACGCCCTGATGTTCAATGGAAATAAACTCATGCAGACGATTCTCTTTGATACGACTGACCATGCCACCTTCAGCCCGGCCTTCAAAAGCCGGTCCTAAAAATAATATCTTCGAGCCCTCATCCCAGCTGCCGCGATAATACGAACCAGGACAAAAAACCGAGGTCCATTCACGATAACTTTCCTCGCCGAGCATCAGATCCCACACTTTCTGGCGAGAAGCGTTAATAAAAATCGTATAATGAAGTTGCTGCATAGCGAGACTGTATTAAGAATTATATGATTATTATACAGGATAATAATAATCATTCCAGTAGACAACACCTCTAAAAATGGTTGATTTTATCAATTTTCGGAGGCTATTTTCAAAATTCTTTCAATAAAGTCAGTTTTCCCACGCAGGTATTCCGTTCCGCCACTCGGATCAACGCTGATCAAGCCGGCTTTGAGGGCTTCATATGCTTCCCGTTCTTCGGGATGGGCTCGCAAATAATCACGAAAAGCTAGCTGACGCTGCCAGAAACCGCCCTGCTCCCGATACGCCAGTGATAGATGAAATGACTGCTCGCCGCCGTACTTCCGAAAAAAATGACGCTCGGACGATGACGCCGCTGGATCACACGAATAGCCTAACTCTTGCAAGGCCTCAATCAGGCCGTCTGCTTCTTCTGGTCCTTGGACAAGAATCCCGATATCGATGATGTTCTTGGCCGAAAGTTTCGGTACAGCCGTACTGCCGATGTGCTGGATATCAAGCAGGGCAGTGCCGCAGACCGCCCGCAGGCGCTGCGCTTCTTCGTAATAGACAACCGGCCAGGCGCCAATGTATGGAACGAGGCGGCCATGAGCCTCGGAACGGGCAGGAGCAATAATAGACATAGTTATGCTAGAGAGGGCAACAAGGAGATGATGACTCTCAGGTTAACGACTTCAGACCTTTTTTTGCTTCGCCGTAGACCGCTTCGCAAGTATGCCTTGTATAGACGGACTGATTTTCTTATCGGTCCGATGAATACAGCCAATCCAACAACAGGGCCGCCGCTTGCCTTTTTTCAGATCGGCAATCAGGCGGTCGATATGTTCATTGCGGGTGGCGGTTTGCTTGACGAACGTAACCCAACAGATCCATTCATTGCGGGCTAAGGGCGTCAAACCTTCCCAGAGAGCCAGAACTTTCCGGTCTGAGCTAATGGCCTTATGCAGATCAGCGGGAATTCTATGAACTGTCCCGCCAGAGATTTTCGTTACAAACTCACGCGCATTTTTCGTACGCAAGATTTTCTCCATACTTCTCCCCTTTGCCAACTCATCAATCATCTTATCCAAATAACGTATTTCACGCATCAACGGATCAGTGATCTCCTCAATACGCACGCCGCAAATCAGGCCCGTGATTAATTTCCTCAGAGGATTAAGCTTCGGTGCCTTCGCAAAGAAGGTTTTCATATCCACTCTGCTTTTAAGCTGCGCTTCAAATTGCTTCTGGGTATAGCCGGTTAACCAACGGATAACTTCATCTACCTCTTGTTTTTTTCGTCCCTTTTTCTCGGCTTTCTTGATATAACAAGGATACACGTCAGCAAAACTCATAGCGTAAATTCTCTGTGTTTCCATACATTTTATAGAAGATACATACTTCTTTAAAGGGTAACAATATTAGATTTCAGTATAACATGTATTAGTGCTTTTGCGTCCGGCATGGCGATCATTATTTCATGAGCGCCTGAAGAAAGCTATCAACATTATCCGCCAGATACGTAATTCGTCTATGTTCTTCGGCCAGGAAATGGTCGACCCGATTATTGCTCTTGAGATAATGTTCCCCTTCAATCCATAGTCCATGAAAACACTTGATAACATAGGCGTACAGTCCCCTCTCAATCTCATCAGCTGACAAAGGATAGATTTCCCTATAGGACCTGAGATATAACCGGGCTTTTTCAAAATCAGCCTCAGTGAAATCCGATGACAAGACACAATACGCCATCGACCGGAAGAGCTCGTACGTTCTCGGCGCATAGCACGTCTTTTCAAAATCGAAAACCCATTGGACAGTATTATTCTCACCAAAAAACACATTATGATCAAGATAATCCCCGTGAATAAGGTGGTCAGAGGCCAAGCTCAGATTCTCCCGTCCCATAGCTTTGCCTAACATAAAATCTTTTTTGAGCTCCAGATTCTGTAGAGCAAGGCGATCAAATTTGCCCAACACAGGCATTGCTTTGATTAAACTAATAATCTTTTCAATTTTTGCCAGCGTCAACGCATCATCTTCAATTTTAAAAAAATCATTAATCGGCAATATTGCATCCTTTCCTAACAGATGAATCCGCGCCAACATCCGGCCCAGTGAGACGATGGCGGTTTCAGTCAGTCCCTGGCGCTCGAAAGTCCGGCCTTCAACAAACGGAAAGAGAGCATAATACGACTTGTCATGTTCAAAGAATGTTTGTTTGTCAGGAAGGGGAAAGGGCAGAATGACCGGAATGCCTCCCTCCGCAAAATAATGTTTCGCTGAATGAACCTCTCTCACACGCTGTGAATCACTAAAACGATACTTCTTTAAGAAGAAACGTAGCGTGCCTTCATGCAGAATAAAATTCTCGCTTAAATAACCTTTTGTTACTTTTTCCACCGCTGAAATCGTAAGACCATATATTCTCTCGATTTTTTGCAAAAGCTCGGAGGAAATAATAGTTGTCGGTCGGTGCGCTGCCATCCCCAAACTCAATCCCGCTAATACTTCTTTGGCCGACTCGAGAATCGCCGTATCGCGTGGTACCATGTATCCCTTAGCCACTAATTTTTCAGCCGCGCTTTCCGTAAGCAAACGGCAGGCTTCCTCATACGGCACCCAGATAGCAATAAACTCTTCTTCGGTCTCTTCCGGAGTTAACTGAGGCGCTCCTTTCCTGCCTACCACTCTCGCTACATAACAAAAAGAGATTTGCTCAATAGAACAGAACTTGCGCCATTCTCTCACTGTTCCTAGTTCAGCCAGCACCTCGACATCGCAGCCAATCTCCTCGCGACATTCGCGCTTAAGAGCAACAATCTTGTCCGTATCGTCATCGAGGCCGCCTCCCGGAAGCTTGTAATAATCGTATTTTTTGGCATGAAGCAGGGCGACCAGCCCGGCCTCATCGACAACCACCGCCCTCGCCGCCTCCCTGAGGCGGTATTCTTTTGCCTCCTCAATAGAAACTTGTTCCGGATTAAGAAAAGCGATTTCTTTCATAGACCTATGTATATACTAAAGGACACGCGCTTCGCCTTCCTCTAAATCTTTGCGTACCCGTTCAAATATAACCTTGTGTCCGGCAGCATTGGGATGAACGCCGTCTTCTGTTAATAACAAGGCATAGTTCTGTTCAATAAAATCTTTATTGACATCGATTAATGTACAGCCGTTGGCGGCGGAAAATTCTTTCAGCCGAGCATTATACGGTGTCATGTTCCGACAAAATCTAATTCTTCGTCCGGCGCGCTGCGCACCGGCAATTTCATCGAGCACAGGCGTGATGTTTAACACATATATCTTCTGCGAATACTCTCTGGCAATCGCCAGAGCGCTTTGTAAATTTTCAGAAAAATATTCCAGTTCCACCAGAGGCTTAGTCCCCTCAGGCGGAAAAGCAAAATCATTCATGCCATAGGCAAAAATAAAAATATTCTCACAATCATCTCGGAGACGAGGCGGAATTTCCGAAGATATTCTCTCAACTAAACCGGCCGTCGTCTCGCCGGGAATACTCAGGTTGCACAACCTAATATCAACATCATCACCCGCGGTGGTTCGGTTATTGAAATACAGGCGTAAGCGATGTGCCCAGCCTCCCATTTCTAAATCGGCTGCCCCATAGGCGATGCTGTCGCCATAGATAAAAATTACTGCGCGCATAATGTTACTTATTTTCTAAAACAGCCTACCCGGTTATTCTCATTATACTAGCTGCTATTCATTGTAAGTATACTTTTTTTACTCCTTTCCGGCTATTTTTTTATTATCCAGAGCCTGCCTTAATCTTGACAAATTTCACATAAGATGATATTATGTTTGATTGCAAACATTCTTTCCAAATTACATATACCAAATGACCATTAAAAATGCTGTAGTTTCAGATAAACCAGAAGAAATACCAGCCATTCCGGCTCCAGTTCTGCACGAGTTTAATCTCGAAGAACATTACATGTTTTATTGGCGCCATGGTGCGGTAGGACCAACGGTTATCGTAGGGACTCCTACGTCTATTGAAACGGATAGTGTTCTATTCCATTTTGCTGAGGGTTCCAAATCAGAAAGCAGATGGGTTCCAAAAACGGAAATACTTGCCGTCGGCGATCTTGAAAACGGTACCCTTGAAGTTAAGGGCTGGGGCGGAAAATACCGCATTCTCAATCAAGCACTTGTCGATACATCGACGAAAAAGCTATGGAGCTGAAAGATTAATACTAGCCTCGCAATATATTTTTGCGAGGCAGTTTTTTATTATTAGAGACTTTTAGCCCGCTATTCCGTATTTCTCTGTTTCTTGACAATATGGCTAAGGTTCGCTAAGCTAGCGACATGAATTCTCTTCATATCTACAACCTGAACAACACCTTCTTTACGCTGCCTTTGCCTAAACACCAGAGACGGTAACGTTATTGTTGAGAATTTTGTTACAAGCCGCCTTCTGGGCGGTTTTTTTGTATTTCTTTCTTTAAAAACATAACTATAAAACAGGCCACAGGAGGGCCTTGGTATGAGAACATCTTCAATCTACACATTTTTACTAAACCTTGTAAAAGGACTAGAAAGCACATTCAACAACCTGCTGGACTACCTGCTTTCCCCGGGTTATGCTATCGCGCCGGCGGGACTAACCGCCGCTCCGCTCTTTTTCATTAACCCGTCCAATGTTTCCCACAGCCCGGAATACTATGCCCGCGTAGAACGGGAAAGCACCACCCGCATACATGAAACGCAGTGCTGTGAAGTATCGCCCAAAGAGCTTTCCTTCCCCCTTATGTGGTGGGCAGGTAAGATGCTCCTTCAATCTCACTACCCATATTTCTTCTGGAAAGAAAACAAGCCGATGCCACCGGTGGAGAACTGGAACGTCAAGGAATTACAAACATTCCAGAAGCGTCAAATCATGTTCATCTCAAAGAAAGCCGCTCTGGTCATAACGTCCAACGGCAAGACGAGCCGAATTGTGCTCGTGGAAGACAAAACAACAAAGAAAGGAAAGCGGCTCGTCGCCCGCACCTGCAAATACTTCGGTGATCCGCTATGGATCTGGAATTTCAGAGAAGTGAAAAAGATTTCCACGCATCGCTTCGACATTTCCCTTGAGTACCCGGAAAGAAGTCGGATAAAGAAATTCACTATCGATCTGCGAAACATCTAACAAGACGATTTGGGATTAAAAACCAAAGACCGAACTCAGGTTCGGTCTTTTTATTATCTAAGGGACTGCTTTTTAACTATCT
Organism: uncultured Gammaproteobacteria bacterium; assembly: GCA_964451345.1. Lineage (GTDB taxonomy): Bacteria > Patescibacteriota > Patescibacteriia > Patescibacteriales > Patescibacteriaceae > Patescibacterium. The sequence goes on from CAYVHQ010000030.1 coordinate 8,947, forward strand.
CCTTAACCGCTATGGCATGACTACAGATGCCGTAACGGGCATGAAAATCACAGTCACAGGTCCATTTCCCGCCGCTAGTCGTTAACGTTCTGCTGCCGTGTTCCGACCGCAGTTCAGCCCGCGAAGCCTGCCGGGTAAAACGGTCTGGCTGAGAAGCGTAGATTTTCGCCTTAGCAATTTTTTTGAGCAGCTGCGAAAGAAATAATTCTTGTTCCAAGCGGTTCTCCGCCGTAATTTCTACTAAAATAATATCGTCCCGTTCTCTTAACGATTTTGTAAAATCATTCTCATAAACTGAAGAAATCGTCGCCAGGCAGGTATTATCCACGTTCAGATAGGCAAGAACAAGATCCTTAAACTTCTCGGAGAAAAGCTGCATCTCCCCTATCTCATCCAGATATAACAGAGTCTCGGGTTGAAAATCTAAAACCCCAGGCAAGACTGACTCTAAACCGTCAACGTTAACATAATATTTTGCTACTTTATGCGCTGTCGGAAAATTAACGTCAGCCAAGGGCGCTTTCTGGCCGCTCGACGTTTCCACTTCAAACCCTATCCGCTGGCCTTCCGCGAGAACCTCATTGGCGACAATGCCGACCTTGTCGTCGATAGCGGCAATCAACTTACGCAAGAGCGTTGACTTGCCGCTTTTGGGCTGGCCGGTTATGAGGATATTCTTTTGCATATAGGTAATTACTAAGCTACGAGATCATTCCAGAAAGCGGTTAGCCCGGCTTCCTGCCTCATGGCGGGCCGTCCTTTGGGCTGAGGCAATATTTCCTGTCTGGTCCAGAGCGGAAAGTCCGGCGTGACAGCTAGTGCAAACATGGCGCGATAGTGAGCAAATTTTTCATCTAAGTTTCCGCTTTTTACAAACTGCAGAAATTCCCGATAGAGACCAGGCTCATGTTCTAGTAAATAGGCCAAAGCTAATTTCTCGCCTTCCCAGGGCAGGCCACGGAACATGAAGTAGGCCGTCATAAGCTGCGAGACTGAGTATAAGAGACGCAGCTCTAAGGCAGACTGATACAGCGGATCGCCCGACCTATAATATCTAGTATTGGCTTCGTAATTATAATTCATCCCCTGCCAGGCTTCTGCCTGCTGTTCGGCGGGAACTTCCAACCGCAGTTCCTTAGCCTGCAGTTTGGTCAACTCTCCCGATTTATCAAATTGAATTTTCCCTTTCTTAGTCCAGGCATACAAGCTAGCTAGTAGCGCGGCATCATTAGCGGACACGCTTGCAGCGCCTAACAGCGTCTCGATGTCCCTTCCGTCAAAAAAGAAGATATCAGCAAACGTACCATCCAGCCAGGTATAGAGCGCTTTTATGCTGGGTGTATTCTCCGTCAAAATAATAACGAGATCAATATCGCTATATGGCAAGCTTTTCCGACCGGACGAACCGGTCAATAACACGGCGTCGACCGCCGCCTTCCCTTGTAGACTTTCGATAATTTTTTGTAATTCGTTATTCATCTTATTGATATTTGATTCTTGCGGCACAGATGACAAGCTCCGGAAAATAACACAGCCTTCTTCAGGCTTTACGTCGTATGGCGAGCTTAATAATTTTCGCCAGCTCTTTAACATTAATATCGGAAAGTTTGTTGATATACAGACATCCCCCGCCTTCCTTATACTTGCCTAATTGTAAGAGGAAATCGTTATCACCCTTTTTCTCTTCAAGACCCTTAGTTGTCATCGTAAAAACTTTTAGGCCATACAGCGCGATATTTTGCTTGCGCGGAGCAAAACCGATCTGCATCCATTCGCTTTCTTTGCCGTTCGCGTAGACATACTTCCGTCGGCCGAAACCGACAATCGACGCACCCCACATTTCCGGCTTGGCCTTGGAAATTTTTTCCATCATCTCCGCAATAAAGACACAATCCTGCCGCTTCTCGGCATCCTTGATTGTGCTTAAAAACTTTTTGACACTCGCTTTATTGACTTGGGTTTTTAGCTCAGGCATACGACAGAATTCTCTTAACTTCTTCGGGCGGCGTCAATCGCCGCAACGTCAATTTTCTTCATTGTCATCATCGCTTCAAAAGCCCGCTTGGCTTCCTCCCCGCCAGCAGCCATTGCTTCGGTTAACGTACGTGGCGTAATCTGCCACGACACTCCCCAGCGGTCCTTGCACCAGCCACAGGCGCTTTCCTGTCCGCCGTTGCCAACAATCGCATTCCAGTAGCGATCCGTTTCTACCTGGTCGTCCGTGGCGATTTGGAACGAAAAAGCTTCGCTTTGTGTAAAGGCTGGCCCACCGTTCAGGCCGATACAAGGAATGCCGCAGACCGTGAACTCAACAGTTAAGACATCACCTTTCTTGCCATCCGGGAAATCACTCGGGGCGTAAAAAACGTTAGACATTTTGCTATCCGGAAACGTCGCAGCGTAAAAATTCGCTGCTTCTTCCGCGTCTTTATTGAACCACAGGCACACGGTATTTTTTTGGATCATATTCATACGGTTTAGTTAAATTTCAAAAAATTATATAAATCTATAATCTAATTCCCCACGCTAGTTCTTTAATCCTTCAAACACATACTCCCACCCCGGCTGCCACTTGAAATGAGAAGAAGTAAGTTGTTCTAGTGAAATTCCCTTAATTAAATAATCAAGACCGTACTGGGTCGCCCGATGGCCGATAATCATCACCCTTTTACCGTCGTAGTCCTTAAGCAGATCCTCAAGAAATGATTTCATGCGGGCAGTTGTCTGTTCATAACTTTCACCATTTGGAAACGGTTCGGAAATCCGCAGCGGTTTCTGGACGTCAACTTCAGCGCTTGGTCGCTGGGTAAAATCTCCGTAATCGCATTCCCGTAGTCGCGCATCCGTAATGATCGGCCATCTGTTACCGAAGCCGATTTCGGCGCTCTTATAAGCCCGCTGCAAGTCAGAGCAAAAGATGGCATCGAAATGATCATCTTTATATCTTTCTCCCATTTCCTTTGATTGCTGAATACCAAGTGGTGAAAGTTCGACGTCGTTGTGGCCCGAGGAAAGATGCGCCTCGTTGTCGAAGGTTGTGCCGTGAGCTTCGAAAATAATTGTAATCATAAGTACTGTTTACATGCTTAATTACACGCCAAATTGCCGCAGATGATGGTCGAGATGCTTATACATAAGTATCGCCCATTCTGCCTGCGTCAGCTTCCCGAAGAAACTATGCGGCAGCGATGTAATATCTGCCGGAGCGGCCTTAACGAAGCGATCAATCAAGGCGCCAAGCTGCGCTCGTTCTGTTTCGATATCCAACTCACCCGTCATAACTAAGGCTTGCGTCGTCGGCGCATTTCGGCGCAACGGTTCATCGTTCTTAAACACGAGCGGCTTAATCAGAAAGCCTAATATATTGGTGAAAAAATGACGAACGGGCGGTATTTCCCCGAAGGACATGCGTAGCGCACCAGCGCAATGCGCCAGCATCTGAGCGGCGTTCATCGTGCCCCAGAGCGGCTGACTATCAGCCGACAGTTGCTTAAGACGGTCTTTGATTTCTTCTGCCCTGGTTGTTTCCAAAAGGTTTTTCATAT
>CAYVHQ010000031.1:0-12141 GCA_964451345.1 uncultured Gammaproteobacteria bacterium
ATCAAGGCTCGGATCAAGACATTTAATAATTTCGACGAACCCGTAAACGGCTTCCTGTCTGATAATACGTTTGACGGTATTTCGCAAGACAAAGTAGGCGCTAATAAGTCGAACGATGTAATCTGGACTCTATATAACTTCGATGGCGCAAGCAAGATCAAGGTTGAGGTTTATAACGTCCATTTCAGCGACGGAAGCTCTTGGGAAGAGTAATCGCTGAGTGTGAAGAAGGCGATGTTCATATGGCCCGGGCGCCGCTGCCCGCCGCTCGGCCGGCTCAATCCATATGAACAAACCGTTAACGTACGAAGAATATCAAGAAAAGTTAAAGTCGGTTTCAACGCCTGAAGAAGCACAGGCATTGGTACAGCAAATGCTTATGCCCATGCTGGGAGCATTTGCCCAACCGTCGCCTTCAGCGGAGGCAGAGGAGGAAGATGACGAAGAGGATGAGGCTTTGCCTAAGAAAGCTGCGTATAAGCCGAGCAAGAAGAGCCTCGATTCTGCGCCGTGGTACGACGCGCTCGGCAACGATACCGACGCGATGGTTGTCAGCCTGTATGCAAAGGGCTTGACCACGCGCGATATCGCCAAGTATATGAACATGCATCACGGCACGGAACTTTCCCAGCTCTCGATTTCGGCTATTACCGAAAAGGTGATGCCGTTTGCCAAGGAGTGGCAATCCCGCGCCCTTTCCTCTTGCTACCCGGTCGTGTATCTCGACGGGCTCCATTTCAAGGTTAGGGATGCCGGAAAGATCGTTTCTAAGTGCGCGTATATCGTTCTTGGCATAAACCAGTACGGCCAAAAAGAAGTGCTCGGCATCTGGATCAGCGAAAGCGAGGGAGCCAAGTTCTGGATGGGAGTGCTGAACGAGCTTAAGAATCGGGGCGTCGAAGACATAATCATCGCCTGCGTAGACGGTCTCAAAGGTTTTCCTGAGTCTATCAAGACGATTTATCCGCAGGCGGAAGTACAGTTGTGCATCGCTCATCAGATCAGGCACACCGTCATGTTCTTGCCGCATAAGGACAGGAAGGCATTCTGCGACAGCTTGAAAACCGTTTACACCGCTCCGAGCGAAGACGCGGGACGAGACGCTTTGACCGCCTTGGCAGAGCGATGGCCTCAGTACAGCTCATATCTCAAGAGCTGGGAGAATAATTGGCAGGATCTCGCGACGTTCTTTTCGTATCCGCAGCCAATCCGTCGCATGATCTATACGACGAATCCGATCGAGAATCTGAATCGCCAATTTAGGAAGGTAACGAAGACTACGACGATATTCCCTCATGATGATTCTCTTATTAAGCTGTTGTGGCTGGCTCAAGCCGATATCAGCCAGGCATGGATACTGCCTTTGAGGAATTGGGGTGAGATCATGGCGCAGTTATCTATCTTGTTCCCTGAAAGAGTTCAGTTTTAATTATTAATTAACTTATAAAGCCGGCAGAATAGGTAGGAAGGCGTCCATAGAAAAGCCGCGCATAATAGTCGCGGCTTTTCTAAAACCCTTAAAAAAGGCTACTTTAAGATACTTGACTTATTTAGCAATATATGGTAATATAGAGTCATCTTTCCAATAATGGTAAAGATCCCATGACGCCGGGTAGGGGTCATATTTTCTCGGGCAAGTAGCTTGAGAAAGGAGAACTTTTAAAATGAAAAATCTAGAAGACATCAAGACCGTTGATGATGTTAGCATCGGGCAGTTTAAAGCATTCATACAGAAAATCGGAGGACTTGAAAACTTTAAAAAGTTTTTACGCGATGAGCTGGAATTGAATTTTTCCGAGAAAGACGCGGTTGTCGTAGCGGCCATTAAAAAGCTGTTCGACAAGACAGGGCGCAGAATCAAGCCGAAGGACTTGAAAGCTTCAATCTGCGACCCTAATAAGAATTATTATGTGAAGCAGCCGGCGGTGATTGATTACTCAGACAGATTGTACCGCGGCTTTGAAAAAACAGGATTGTTATCGTGTATGTCAGCGGCTGACTTTACCGATGAGGCAATTGCTCTTATTAACGAAGTAAATAACGACAAGCAGTATAAAGACCTGCTGAACGGTCCATATCTCCCAATCATCATTCCTAAAAGCAAGTTAACCGACCTTGGAGCGATGACTGAGGAACTGGTTGGGGCAGCGGAAAAAGCTTACAAGAAGCAATTCCCGAACCGTCCGTTCACTAATTACCGCAAGAATGACTTGAAAGGAAAGGTTTCGATTATTCCGGGAAGCCGTTACGAGCAACTGCTCAATAAAATAAAAGATGAATCAGTCGTCGGGATTTATTTTCCGACAGCATTGCAGGGTTATTCCGTTGACGCGCAGCGTGAACAGATGTCCACTATGCCTGAACGCTTTATCCTTTCCGGTCCGCTTGATACAGCTATGGCTTTCACGATGTACTCTGATGTATTAGGTAGAGATGGCAGCACTCCAGTATATGATTGCTCAGCTGTACAATGGCAGTCGTCCGAGTCTTCGCTCAACTTCAGCGCCGACGACGACTATGCGTGCTTCGGCTACAGGGCGCGTCTGTCCCCTGCCTTCGTCCGCAGCTCCGGCGGTCTGCTGTTCGTCAAGGGGTAGTGTTGCTCTTGGTCTTTATATTTTGTACTTTGAATTGGATTTTGATTTTTATCTTTGGATTGTATGTAAGATGCATGTTTACGTAAGTGAACATGCATCTTTTTCTTTTTAATTTTTTACCGTATACTGAGAATGAAAGTAGGCTCATGCCCGCCGGTTCAAGGATCGGCGGCGCCGAAATCTTGAAAGTGCAAGCGTATCAGAATCGCGCCGGACCATGTCGGACGGTGCGAGCGCATACCGCGTTTTTAGACACTACTTGCCTTTCTCTAGATCCAGCGAGGGATCGGATAAAATTCAGGAAAATGACCGCAAGGTCATGCTCCGGTGGTTATGGAAGGAGGAAGGCATATTTTTTGGCAGTCGTCCGAGTATTCGCTCAACTTCAACGCCAACGACGACAATGCGAACTTCGACAACAGGACGAATCTGTCCAATGCCAACGACAACAACTCCGGCGGTCTGCTGTTCGTCAAGGTTGTGTCTAAAAAGAGTCCCGATATCCGGGACTCTTTTGCTACGCCGACAGTGACTTCTTCCAGCCGCCGAGCATGCGTCCAATCTCCTGCAGCATCTCCTGGAGGTGGACGTATTTCTTGAGGTCTAGGATCTTCAGCTCGTGCGCCATGCGGATGAAGATCTTGAGTGCGTCAAACTTAACATTCGCTTGCTGAATATTGGCAAGCTTCTCCGTTCGCGGGACGCTGCTCGCCATAATGACCAGCTCGAGCGTTTCTAGCAGGTAAGCTTCGCATTTCGTTCCGATCATGTGCTTGTCCTTTTTCGGGAACAGGGAGAGGTAGTGGTAAAAGACTTTGTAGAGGTCGAATAATTTCTTAATAATCGGTATATCGCTCGTATGAATCAGCGTGGTCATAAGTATGAGGAAATAGTAAGCGTTAATAATCTCTTTTTCTGCTGGCAGGAATTCCGCAAGAACAAGGCGGGAAGGGAGGACGTTATGCAATTCGAGCGCAATCTCGAGGATAACATTTTTCGCCTGCATGAAGATCTGATAGCGCAACGGTACGTGCATGAGCCGTATTACAAGTTTCACATCTACGATCCCAAGCACCGTATCATCAGCAAGGCCACGGTTCGGGACCGTTTGGCGCACCACATGATATTCAACGAATTGTACGAGGTTTTCGACCAGTCCTTTATCTATCATTCGTACGCTTCCCGCCTGGGCAAAGGCTCGCATCTGGGCGTTGCCAATGTCGCGCGGGCCTTGAGAAAATCAAGCCTGAATAATACGCGGACGGTCTATGCCCTGAAATGCGATATCAAGAAATTCTTTGACAGCGTCGATCATAAGAAGCTCGAGCAGATAATGCAAAACAAGATAAGCGACCAAAGATTATTGCGGCTTATCAACAAGATTGTACGCAGTTTCTCCAAAACTGTGGATAACTTCGCGCAGAGAGAGAGAGAGTTAGCTGAGCCTTTGAAAGGCCTGCCTATCGGCAACGTGACTTCGCAAATTTTTTCAAACATATATTTGAACGAATTGGATCAGTTCGTGAAGCATGGGCTGAGAGAAAAACACTATTTCCGCTACGCGGATGATTTCTTAATTATACACGAGGACAAGAAGCATCTTGAAATGATTCTTGAGAGGATAGGCAGTTTCTTGAACATTGCATTGCGGCTTGAGCTCCATCCGCATAAAGTGGAGATCAGGAAATACGGACAAGGAATAGATTTCCTCGGTTACGTAATTTTGCCGCATCATATCGCCTTGCGGGCAAAAACAAAAAGGAGGATGCTAAGCAAGCTTGAGGAAAAACAGGAACAGCATTCCCAAGGCCGGCTGGAGGACTTCTCGTATAGCCAGAGCCTCCAGTCGTACCTGGGAATGATCGAGCACAGCGACAGCCACGACCTCGGAATGCTGCTAAGGAATAATTTCACTATTATCGGATAATCATTTTTCTTAGTTTTCACGAGCAACTTCTGCTAGTTAAGAAGCATGATCCTGAAGGTGTGGGGCGGATCCGTCTGTACGCTCAGGACGAGATTCGAGAAGGCATCTGCAAGATCGTCATGCTTCTCGACCCCGAAATGAACGATTTGTTGTATCAGCTCTTCCGCCCCTTTTCTCGGAAAGAGCACTTTGCCGGTCTTGATCAGATTGGCCGTGAGCACAAGACGCGTCCGCTTGTCCTGCATTCCCAGCTTTACGGATTTAACATCGTAGAGCCCCTCGCTTTTCAATTGCTGAGGAAGAGCCCGCTGGTAGGCGACATCCTCGATGAAGAAAGTGGGATGCCAGCCATCTTTGATGTGCATGTTGTTCACTTCCTTGCACATCTCGACGGTTTCCGGGAACGTCATGCGGCGATTAATGATGTTAGGCAGGATGTAAATCTTAGCACCTACTTCTCCATGAATCAGCGCCGATACGAAAGCGGTGTAGTCAGCTGTATCGCTTTGGCTTATGGCGAGATCGACGCTCACGCGGATGCTTTTGTGCCGAGGATAATTAAAGGCATCCAGCTCGCTCTCATCGGGCAGCTCGTCATAGTAGTGTATCCATTCGCGGTGGATGGCTTGGTCCTCGGCTGGGACTATCTGGAGAAGGTACTCGCGCTGCCAGGCGTACTCGTTTCCGGCTTTGCGTTTTTCTTTTTCAATGTCATCCATTGTCGGATACTTTCCGGGCCATAATATCGAGCCTCCCGCGACAAGCGGATATTCCTTGAATACGCCGTCGATTTTCTTTTTCTCGACGTCTTCCTTGATCCGCATAAGGAGCGAGTCTTCGTGCAGAAGGTTGCCGACAATAACGATCCTGGTATTGCGGTCTCCCGTAGGAATGACTTCGCCGGTAAACCACTGGTACGTTTTATTGCGCCCTTCACGCGTCTTAGTGGAGGCAATGTCCTCGACGTCATCGCCGATGATGAGATCGGGGCGGTGCTGGTTATGACGCAGTCCTCGGATGCTCTGGTCGGTTGAGGCGGCCGTGATGCGCGCTCCGCTTTGCGTGAAGACGATCGACGCAGATCCCCACTCGTTCGAGTCTTCCTTGAACGGGCCGAGGTCGCGCTTAAGGATGGGATTGTTTTCCAGTTCGCGGCGCAGGTTCATCATGTGCTGTTTTGCCTGGACCTGCGTCTGGCAGAGTATGAGGACGTATTTCTTCTGAGGCTTGCCGAGAATCGCCCACAAGGGGTATGAAGTCGTGATGATTGTTGATTTCGCAGAACCGCGGAAGGCAACGACGAAGAAGTTCTCATCGGCTTCGCTTTCGGTCAGGTCGAATATTTCCTTATGGAACTGCGCGGTTGCGTATTTTACGTAGTGCGCGAAATAGAAATGGAAGAAGTACCAATGACTTTGCCTAGTTATCGCCACTCGGACCTGCTTGTCCTTGATCATCTGATCCATCAGCTCCTGGGTTATTATTTCCTTCATATTGTTCTTGATTAGAATTTGTAAGTTCGGTCGGGTTTAAAGCCGCCAGCCGGAGGGCTTCCCTGACAACTGCTTCCTGTTCAGGTGTCAGAGTCTCGTCTTCGATCGAATGCTCAATCTTCAGCTTGTTCGCGTAGCCCGGGTGATGGTTGCGAAGCCAGTACATGATCGCTGGAAGATTGCGATCCTTAACTGCGCCTATCAACTGACTCTCCGCGAGATCGTTGACGAGTTTATGCCCGTCGAGGATCGCTTGCTCGGCCAGTTTGGCGAATTCTTTATCGTCCTCTTTCCAGCGGTAGTACGTCATCCGCGATATTCCAGCTTTCTGACAGGCTGCCTCAACGATAGGCGTTTTGCGTAATTGCTCAATAACAAGCTTCCGCGTTGCGTCATTTTTCTTCATAGTATTTTCGCCTTAAGGCCGGTCAGTTTTTCCCATTGCCTGATTGATGTCAGGCAGTACTCGGGATCGATCTCGCAGGCAAAGCATCGCCGTTTGGTCTGCTCGCAAGCGAGTAGTGCGGTGCCCGATCCCAGGAAGCCGTCGTATACCGTTTCGCCCATCTCCGACGAATTGAGGATGAGTCGGCGGATCAGCCCGATTGGCTTGGTAGTGGGATGTAGCTTGCTTTTCGATGGCCGGGGATAGAACAGCACGGACTTGTCTTTCGAACGCCGGTACTTATGCGTACCTTTCCAGCCGTAGACGATCAGCTCGTGCTGGGGGGCGTAGTCGAGCCGCCCGACCACGCTCTGCGACTTTATCCATATTAAGAGCTGCGCCACCTTGAAGCCCGCGTCGATCATGCCGTCCCGCAGCGGCCAGACCATCTTGTCGGCGTTGAACACGTAACAGCTGTTCTTCGTCGCGAGGAAAGGTGAAACAGCACCCAGCCACTCTCGGTTGAAGGCGCGATACTCTTCATCGGTCTGCAGTTGGTCGTTTTGTATTTCCTTATTTTTGGCGAGAGTCTTGAAGTTGCGTTTCGACTCGACTACAGCAACGCCATACGGAACGTCCGCACAAATCAAATTGATTTTCTCCGTGCCGACGAGCCGGGCTATAAGTTCCTTGTCGCGACAGTCTCCGCTGGCAAGACGATGCTCGCCGAGCTGCCAGATGGTACCAATCTTAATTGAGTTTTTTGGCTTGGAGACCGGTGAGTTTTTCATATCTATTAATTGCTAATTGAACGAATATCGGCTCGCGCTCGACCATGTACGCGGAACGTTTTAGCTGCTCGCATGCAGCCATCAAACTCGCAGATCCGGAGAACAAATCCAGTACTATATCGCCGGGCTTGGTGCAGCGGCGCAGTGGTCGCTCATGAAGAGAGGGCGGTTTCTCTGTCGGGTGTTGGTAGTCTGCGCCGTTGATCCGCTTGGCCAGCCAGAGGTCAAAGAGGTCGTAGATGTCATCGATCGTCTTATTGCCGCTGCCGATTTCGGGGTTCAGCACCTCCGAGAAGTTGAAAGCTTTGTCCGACAGGTATGGCTTTCCGATAGTGCCGTATAAGACGGGCTCATATTGGCGATTAAAAGAGACATTTGGCGTCGGAGTCGAATTGTTCTTGATCCATAAGCAGGTCCGCTTATAGGCAATGCCCAGTTCCTTATAAAGAGATTGGACCATCCAGGTGTAGCGCGGGTCGTGGTACATGAATACGTGGGCGTTCGGCAGGCAGGAAACCAGGCCGTTGGACAACGCGGCCCGCAAGAGCTTCTCGTATTCCTTTTCCGTCTTCGAGTCGTCCATCTGGCCTCCGTAGTTCGACTTGCCGCCTATGCCCTTGTTATATGAGAGCCCGATGTTATACGGAGGGTCGGTCAGGATGGCCGCCGCTTTCTTGTTGCCCATAAGCTTTTTGACTGAAACGGGATCCGCACAATCCGCGCATAGAATGCGGTGTAATCCGAGCTGGTACAAGTCGCCTGGCTTCACGCTCGTCTTTTTGATTTTTGCCAGCTCTTTATCGACTTTGAAATCGTCGTCCTCGATTGACACGTCGTCGAAGATCAGGGCGAGGTCGCCATCCTCGAAGCCGCTTGCGAGAATCGTGTCGATATCGAAGTTATCGGCTAGCTTCTGCCAGTCGAATTCGCCGCTAATGCGGTTACTCGACAGGAGATACCGGTCGTATTCCTTCTTTGTCAGTTTGCGATTAGGAACCCGAACCGATATGACAGCGTCGGCCGGACCAATGAGCTTAAGTGCTACTAAGCGTTGGTGGCCGGCGATTACTTTGTTATCCCGGTCGACAACGGGAATCTCAACCACCCCGAAGTCGAGAAGGCTTTTCTTGAGCGCCGCCATTTGGCGGTCGCTCATGACCCTGGGATTCAGGGCGTTAGGCACGAGATCAGAAATCTTCCGAGTCTCGGTGGCCCAGGTTAGCGCTTTCTTTTTCATAAAAAGCTTTAATTATTAGGGCCTATTTAAAAAAGGCCTTCCCCGGAGGGAATGCCTTGATTAAAACACACGCTGATTTTCGAGTTTGGAAAACAGTATGCTAGTGTTTTCCAAATCGACTTTCTCGCAACTTTTTCACGGTTCTAGGATTGTCGTAAATCTTACTTGTTTTATACTTATTACCTAGTATTTCTTCGGCTATTTCGGAAGCAGCCACCTTGTATTCCTTGTTTGTGACAATGTCACGCTGAGTCTTGTCCGAAAGCCATTTTTCTATAGTTATCTTCTCGTCTATATCGACAATTGCCTTGATCTTAGGAAAACTTTTTTTAGCAAAAATTTTTATCCAATTATTAATCTCGCGCTTCAGCTGAATTAGATCTTCATCGCTCAGCGCGGCATATACGGTAATGGGGATATGCCGCAAGTCGCGATACTTATCAGCTTCCGGGAAAGGGCCGATAGCAAAGTTGAAAATAGGAGTGAGTCCCTCATTATTTATGATGTAAGAACGGACAAAGTCCTCGTAGTTTTCGGGCAGATTGAACTTCTCAATAATGAATTGAGAGATATGCCGAAGGTAATTTACTGGAACTGTGATGTGCAAAGCCGCAGACTGTTCCTTGCCCATCTCTTCGCTTATATCCCCACTGACTACTTTACTGTGTATTTCCTGAATCTTTTTTGAGAACTTCATGCCTATAACGTCGTCGCTTTTCCTTAACATGCTCATGAACCATTTCTTATGGTCATCTTCATCTGATTTGCCAAAGCCGTCTTCGGGGATTTCAAGCCAGACTCTTGCTTTTTTTATTTCATCCTGAAAGGGACCATAGGAACATAAAAGCTTAACGTTGTCCCTCTGGCGTTTTATGGCACGCTCCATTGAAGGAGCTAGTTTCCGGGCTTTTGTGCGTTTTGTTCCTACGGATGTAGGCCTTTTTTTCGATGCTGGCATATGCGTGATAAGGAGGGAAAGCTATCCCCAGTTTCTTCACAATACCATGGTTGACAGTTGTGAACAATAGAGTATACTTAAAGCATGAACCGAACCGAGCATAACGATCTTAAGGGGTATATCTACCTGAGAAATATAATTGCCCATACGGGGATTACGCCGAGCTTGCGGGAAATAGGTCGAGCAGTGGGGTACGAATCTCCGCGCTCAGTCCAGCTCATGCTCGAAAGGCTTAAAAAAAGAGGTTTATTATCATATTCCGAGGGAGTTATTCGCCTATCTCTGAAAAGACGCCTTTCTTTGTCGGAAAGAACAGTCGACGTTCCTCTTGTAGGTTCGGTGACTTGCGGATACCCATCTCTCGCCGAACAAGACCCTGAAGCGATTATCCCTATTTCAACGAAGATAGCCCGCCCAGGGCACAATTACTTTTTGCTAAGAGCTAAGGGTTCATCGATGAATAGAGCTGGGATTAAAGATGGAGATCTTGTTCTCGTTCGGCAACAATCCGTTGCCGACCTAGGAGAAAGGGTAGTGGCGTTGATAAATGACGAAGCTACCATCAAACTATTTTATCCGCATGAAGATTTCGTCATTCTTAAGCCGAGTTCAACTGATAAAAACTACAAACCACTTATCCTTTCGGATGAGCTAATTATTCAGGGCGTAGTAGTCGCAGCCCTTCCTTCCACAATTTATTAAACATATGACTGTCGCAGCAAATTGCCTTATTGTAAATTTTCTTATGAAGGTTTAAAAATCAGAAAAGGCCGCCAATCTGGCGGCCTTTTCGGGCGTTTAAACAAGAAAAGAGTTGTTGCTTCACCCAGCGCTAACTCTAAAAGTCGATTTCAAATGTTTGGTTGATACTGGAAAACTACACTTTTACTTTATCATACCTGCCGCCCGAAATACAATAGTCCTTAAAAAAGACGAATATGACCAAAGAATCCAGAACCAGCCTGCGCGGCCGGGATGCGGAGACTGGTGAATTCACCACGGTGAAGGAAGCCCGTCAGCATCCCAAGGATCACGTCGTTGAACGCGTTCCTAAGCCAGGTTACGGCGACACTAAAAAGTAGCTGCTAGTCTGAATTTGTCAAAAATGCGGGAGGAGTCCGGGGAAGCAGGCTCTTCCCGCATAATGAGACTAAGGTCATATAGAATAATTCTTATTTTAAGGACGATATTAATCGCAATGACGCAATATCAAATAACATGCATTAGAAAGCGTGACAGAATGAGTGCCCATGAGCATATTACTCATGTAGGTAATGGTGAATGGATAATTACTCGTGAAGAGGTTATCCGACTTATCGATTCTGGCGAAGCTACTTTCTATGTAACTGATTCGAGAACTGGCAAGACATCTTGGGTTGGCGTAGTCCGTCCGAACGATGGCCGTTCTCCATTTATCAGAACGCATGCCGATAGTCTGTGGAACGACAATCTTCTTTCTCTTCCTGAATGCTAGTCAAAGAACCGGCCCCGCGGTTCAATGGAGCACAAAAAAGACCGAGCTTTGGCTCGGTCTTTTGGTAAAGGGGCAATCTTGAAAAGTGACATCTGTTTAGCTTTATATCTGTAACATTTGTAACATTTTGAAAAAGAGGCCTCGACCCGAACGCCTCGACTGCCGCTCATAATCAATGCTAAAATACCCTTGTAAAAGCGGCTAATCCTTGTACTGAACACGGACGCCCCGCAGTTAGCTCCCGTTATCGGGAGACCCGGACGCCCTAGAAAATGCTTAAAAAGGTCGAACCATGGCTCGATCTTTTTTGTTTTAAATATTGTATAATTTAAAGATAGAATTCTGCTATATATCGTATTAACTTTATGACAGAGCAAATCAGTAAATATCAAGATTCCGACGCCTTCCAAGAAGAAGTAAAGAAACAATACCAGGAGCGCGTTTCGAAGTTCAGACCGGAACAGGTCGTGGAGGCGCTAAAAGCATTGGATATTAATGATATCCCCGAGCTTGATGAGATCATCGAAGCTGGTGCTGGGAATGTTAACGCGACATACCTTACGCCGCATCTGGTAATAAAGCTGAATCAGGGAGATGATAAGCCTGATTACGTTGCCAATAAGCTGGTGTCAGATCGGCTCGGGGATGAATTGCCGGTAGTGCGGGTACTGGCATACGACTATTTTCAAAAGACGCCGTTTGAGGTGTTGGTTATGAAGCGATCCGAGGGCAGGATGCTCATGGATGACATCTTTGAAATGAGCGAAGAAGAGCGTGAAATTATATTTAAGCAGGTGCTTGATGTCATTGATAAGCTGTTTGAAATCAGGTTCAATGATTTTGGTTCGCTAAATTCAGACGGCCAGGAATCTTACCCTACTTACTCTGCCTATCTCACAAAGGAGTTTGATGGCTATGTAGCCAAGATTAAATCGGAGAATCTCTGCAAGCCTGAAGATATAGAAAAGATTGAGCAATATTTCAAGAAACATATCTCAATCTTTGACGAAGGCGAATCCGTCTTCATTCATACTGACGTTCATATGGGCAATATCCTGCACAAAGGAACGAAGCTGACGGCATTATTAGATTTCGATACGTCCTTGAAAGCTCCGAAAGTACGGGTGCTTAACTCTTTGTTGGGCTTCATTGATAACCCGCAGCAGTACGTCGAAGGGACTGAAGATTTTGCTAAGTTTAAGGGCAAGAATTTTCATCACTTGTTACCGATCCTCAAAGCGAGATTCCCAGAAATATTTAACGATCGTCAGCTATTACG
>CAYVHQ010000032.1:0-11912 GCA_964451345.1 uncultured Gammaproteobacteria bacterium
TTTCCTTAATGCCGATGAAAATGTCGACGCCATCCTCGTGCAGCTTCCCCTCCCCGCCGGCCTCGACACCGATCTTATCGTCAACACAATCGCTCCCGAAAAAGATGTTGACGGCTTTACGAGACAGAACCTCGATCTACTCATGAGCGTGAGCAGCGAAACCGCTATCCTGCCGCCCGTTTACGCCGTCATCATCGCCATGCTGCAAAGCATCGATTGCCCGCTGGCCGCCAAGCATGTCGTCCTCGTCGCTAACTCAGATATCTTTGAAGGCAACCTGGCCGAGGTATTGCGTCGCCAGGGCGCCGTCGTCACCCTAACCGATACCGACGACAGCGAGCTTGGAGAGAATACCCGCCAGGCCGACATCCTCATCAGCGCCATCGGCCGGCCGCACTTTATTACCGGCGACATGGTTAAAGAGGGTGCTATTATTATTGACATCGGCATCACGATGCAGGACGGCAAGCCGGTCGGCGACGTCGACTTCGACAGCGTCAAAGACAAAGTCTCATTCATCACGCCCGTTCCCGGCGGCGTCGGCCCGATGACCATCGCCATGGCCTTCTGGAACACGCTACAGATATTTAAGAAACGAAAACAGCTTGCCTAGTTCCCCGCCTTTTATTCCTCCCTCTTTACGTACAATCCCATGCCCGTTCCGCAGCACGTCAACGACCTGCTTACGCAATACTATGGCTTCTCGAACTTCCGTCCCGGACAGGATACGGCAATTGAAAGCGTCCTCGACGGAAAAAATACCATCGTCATCATGCCAACCGGCGGCGGCAAATCGCTCTGCTACCAGCTCCCCGCTCTCGCTCTGCCCGGCGTGACGCTCGTCGTCTCGCCGCTCATCGCGTTGATGAAAGACCAGGTCGATACGCTCGTCGAACGCGGCATTGCGGCAACCTATATCAACAGTGCCCTCAGTCCCGATGAAACCAAAAATCGCCTCGACCAAATTTCCGCCGGCGCCTACAAGCTCGTCTACATCGCCCCGGAACGCTTCTATAACGCCGACTTCGTCGCCCGCCTCGCCCAAATTAAAATTAGCCTCTTCGCGGTCGATGAAGCGCACTGTATCAGCCAATGGGGTCATGACTTCCGCCCGAGCTACACTCGTCTCAAGCAGGCTCTGGCGCTCGTCGGCCAGCCACCGGTCATTGCCCTGACCGCCACTGCCACGCCCGAAGTACGAGAAGACATCATCACACAGCTCGGCGTCATCAACCCGGAACAAATCGTCACCGGCTTTGCCCGCCCTAATCTCCAATTCGGCGTTTCAGAAGCCAATGACAGCCAGAAGCCAGCCATCATCCTCGACGTGCTCGGCAGCCTGGCCGGTGCCTCCGGTATCGTCTATGTCGGCACCCGCTCTAAGGCTGATGAGCTGCTCGAGACATTACTATCCGCCGGCATCGAAGCGGTCGGCTATCATGCCGGCATGCAGCCGGAAGAGCGCAAATGGGTGCAGGAAAATTTCATGGGCGGCAAAGCCCAGGTCATCGTCGCCACCAACGCCTTCGGCATGGGCATCGACAAGAAAGACATCCGCTTCGTCATTCACTACGACCTGCCCGGCACCATCGAAGCGTATTACCAGGAAGCAGGCCGCGCTGGCCGTGACGGTAAGCCGAGCGTCTGCCTGCTTCTCTACAATCCCCGCGACCGCTACCTGCGCGAATTCTTCATCCGCGGCGATAACCCGCCGCCGGAGCTGGTCCGTCAGGTTTATTCCTATCTCTTAAGCTACAAGCAGCCGCGCATTCTGCTGACCTATAGCGACATCAAGAAATCATTAGGCGACGATTCTCCAGAAATGGCTATCGGTACGAGCCTAAAAATCCTCGAACAGTCCGGCTATGTCCGCCGCGACCGCGAACGGGTCGGGCAAGCTTCTCTTAAGTTGAAAACAACCGTTAGCGCTGCCCGTGAAACGATCGGTCCGCGCGCCAAGACGGCCATCGCCGCCTTTGATAAATTATTCGCGCGTTACGAGGCCGAGCTCATCAATGGCTTTGAAGCCAATCTCGAAGAAGTCGCGACGCTCATCGGCGTCAGCCGCGATGCCCTCCTCCGCCTCGTCAAGAAACTAGTAACGGTCGACGCCCTCGACTACACGCCGCCTTTCAAGGGCACGGAAATCGAACTACTCAAAGAAGTCGATCCCTTTGACCTCGATATCGATACCCGTGCCTTGGAAAAGAAAGCCTCGAAAGCCTACGGCAAACTCGACATGATGGAACAGTACGTCTTCACGACCGGCTGCCGCCAGAAGTACCTGCTCGATTATTTCGGCGACGATGAACTGATCCGCTGCGAGAAATGCGATACCTGTCTTAAGTACATGGCCTTCCCGACGGCCGAGGGACGCGATGTCGAAGTCGAGATTCCGCATGAAAAGCCAGCTTCGAAACTTTCCACAAAACTCACCCAGCTCGAAACGCTTGAGCTCATCAACAAAGGCCTTTCGGTAAAACAGGTCGCCGATGCCCGCGGCATAACCGAGAAAGAAGTGCATGACCATCTGGAATTCCTCGAGAAGAAGGGATTGAAAGTTAAAGGTAAGAAATAAAAAAAGGGGTGAACATTGTTCATCCCTTTTGCGTATTATCTTTTGGATTATCTGAAATTACTTTCCCTTAACGTACTCGGCAGACCCCTGATCCTCTTCAAGAGGAATGGTGTAAGCACTAATGCGCGTAAATGCTGGAAAACTGAGATTAAATGCTTTGACTGCGCTGTTTGCAACTTTATCCAGAACTTCTTTTGTTCTTTCCGGTCTGCGTGCGCAATATATCTTGATGATCACGTCATTCTCAACCGCATACTCTTGTACAATTGTTACGGCGACATCTTCAGGCCCAACCGCCAAAGCTTTATTTGCGGCAACTTCTTCTCTTAGGAATTTCTTGAAGTTAGCCAAGGTTGTGTCCACATCACTAGGCATTACACCTAGTTTATTTGGGTCTACACCTTCAATGGTTACTAATGGCAATTTTCCTCCTTGTTTAAGAACTACATTATTTTCTTATAAGCATTACTAAATCATTCTTCCTTAATAATGTCAATAATAAAGGGATGAACTATGTCCATCCCTTTTGCATAATATTTTATATTATGCCAATTCTTCTATATCCTGCCCCCAGTCTACATAGCGGACTCCGCTATTCTCGATTTTAGAAAAGGTATCGGCATCATATTGCACCTCTTCTTCCTTTACAGGAACACGTTCATCATCATTAATAAAAATAATTTCATACTCAGGCCATCCGATTTTGAATAGCTCAGTCGTTTCCTGAATGTCAGTCCAGCCAAACGCTTTTGACTGTTCGTAGACGGTTATCGTCTTTTTCTCTGCATCAAAGGTGGCTTGACCTCCGCCGCGGACGACAATTTTATACATGACATGTAGATTCATGAATAGTTGCACGCCGTGATTATGATAAGTCAGAGGAGCCTCAGACTTAAAAAGAACAAGCACTAACTGGCCGTCTTTAGCTACAACACAAAACTTTAGGTTTGTAGATAAAGTCATCATTGCTTCTAAAAAACCTTTAGCCATTGGCCCTACAACTGTTACTTTGTTCATTTATTCTCCTATTTTTATTTAAATTAAGTTAATTTTCCCCAGACTCCTAAGTCCGCGGAAAATTAACCTAATCTTTGTCAAAGAGCTAATCTTACATTATATCACATATATATGTATTTGTCAATATATCGTCTCTTTTAGGCCTATTTTACTAAAAAACCGCCCTTTCGGACGGTTTTTGCTGTTTTACGTGAATTTCCTTAGGCAGCGCTCTTCTTGGCTTCCTTGCGGTTGGTCTTGGCCTTCGGCGAAGCGGTCTTCTTGCCTTCGATGACCTTCTTGGAAACCAGGAGGTTATTGACGGTGTCGGACATCTGGGCGCCCATGGAGATCCAGTGCTTGATACGGTCCCCTTCGGCTTTCAGGTCCTTGGTGTGCGGATTGTAGGATCCGAGGATTTCCAAAGCTTTTCCGTAGGGGTCGCGCTGCTTTTCAGAAATGATGAGGCGGTAAGTCGGGTAACCCTTCTTGCCGACTCGCGAGAGGCGAATCATTAACATAACATGGTTAAAGGTAATAATGAGAGCGATGACGATGCCTTGAATTTTACGGTAAAGCTGGGGTTTTGTCAACTATCGGCGGTTCCCGCGGAATCACCCGCTTAAGCCAGAAGCTCCTTGACAAAAAGGCTTATTTTTACTAAAGTAGGATAATTCGTTTATTTAAAAATTTACCCCCGAATAATGCAAAATAAAATCGATATACTCTGGATGTCTAAGTCTAAGATCAAAACTTTTATTAGGCAGAATAAGCAGGTAATCTACTTACCGACTGGGTTGCGTAAAGCGGTTGGCATAGACAACAAGCAGCGCCTGCCGCTTCTCGTCTTGGGCTCCGGAAAAGAAACCCATCTAGTCATCTGCACGGGCGATGACTCCTATGCTGACAAGAATGGCAATAACGGTTTCGCGGTACGTCACTTCGACATCGCCTCAATTCATAACAATTTCAGCTTTGTTCTGCCATACAAAGTACGCACGACGGCCGGACTAACCAGATGGCACTCTTTTGTCGCCTATGCCATCCGCAGCGTCGATGGCTCGAAGCGTATCATCCTGGTACGCCGAGAATCGGAAGAGATCATATCAAAAAAGCCAAAAAAAACCGCTCAAAAAGATAAGATCAGGAGTAATGATATCGCCAAGGGCTTGAAAGGAAGATGGGGACAAAAAACCGAAAAGACGGCTCACGAGCCGATCGATCTACTTGCGCGCAAACCCGACCTCGTCCACCGTCCGGGCTCTAAAGTCTATTCAGTGCCCGTCAAAACCATGTTCGCCCTGAAATGGAGCAAGGGCAAAGAGCTGACTCTCTTCAAGGTTACGGCAGCTGACGACACGCTTCGCCGCATCGTCATCATCGCCAGCGACCAAAGAACGCTCAACGTCGAGCTGGAAGAAGACGAAAAGATTGAAGAATTCTGTTGGGCCTCCTTGACGAATGGCCGACAGATCTCCGTCCATCGCCAGATGAGATCTGCATTCATCGACTGCGGACTACCTCATGGTTATGTACGTTCGGATAAAGATGAAAAAAGAATCCTCGTGCTCACTAAGTGAGCAAACGCCTTCTATTTATAGAAGGCGTTTTTTTACTCCGGCAGTCTCAGGCGTCGTGCAAGATCGTGCCTGGCGGGTCACTATACACCATCCGCTGCGAGCCGCCGTGCGTTAACATCTCCGCCAGTTCAGGGTGTCGCGTCAAGTAAGTCGCTAGTGATGCCGGAACGATATCTGTCTGCGCTATGACCCTAATTCCCGATCCGCAGGCATCCTCTATCGCCTCGCGAATGAGCGGATAATGCGTACAGCCGAGCAGAATCGCTTCCGCGCCGGCCTTGAGCAGGGGCGGAATATATTCTTCCAAAACATCTGGCAATTCATGATAGCGGCCGTTCTCGATAAGCGGCACAAGCTTAGGCGCAGCCTGCTGCACGACTATTAGTTCTGGATTGAGCTTGGCGATTTCTTTTATAAACGTTTCCGATGCGACCGTTGCCTGCGTCGCCAGTATGCCAACTGTCTTCAGCTTAGGATCAGCGCAGACCGCCTCGGCCGTCGGGATAATAACGCCGAGCACCCGCCGGGCCGGATAATGCAGCGGCAGCCAGTCCTGCTGGATACGGCGCAGGGCCTGGGCGGAAGCGGTATTGCAAGCCAGGATGATGAGCGCGCAATCCTGCTTGAGCAAGAACTCCACGCCGGCCAGCGTCAGCTCATAAATCTCCTCCGGCGACTTATCACCGTAGGGCAGATGCTTGGTATCGCCGTAATACAGATAATCATATTCAGGCAGGCGCTCCCGAATTGCTTTAAGGATGACCAGGCCGCCGAGGCCCGAATCGAAAATACCGATTTTCATATGTGCCAGTATAGCACATAGCCGGGCAGGCGGAAATTTGCTATAGTGCCGGTAAACCTATGACCTATTCCCTCACCCTCGGCAACAGTAAATACGGACAAGCCCTGCCCGACGAAGACGCCCACGCCTTTTCGCATGGTATTTTCGCCGTCGCAGACGGCATTACCCGCGACCCGGCCGGCGAAACTGACTTCAGTAAGCGCACACCACAGGACATGGCCGCCGCCTATCCGAATCCAAGTGGCGCAAAAATGGCGGCTGATGTATTCTGCAAAGAATTTATCGAGAGCAGCTTGCATGGTACCGATACCCGCGCTGCCTTTCTCTCTGCCAATCAAGCCATTGCCGAACTGAATCGCGTGCATGTCCCTAAACCGGATTATCTAGTTAATGACTACTTCGCCTGTGTTGCTGCCGGAGCGCATATTATAGATGACACGCTCCATTGGTCGGTCATCGGCGATTGCGGCGTGATCGTCTATGGCGCGGACGGAACGTTCAAGCTGCGCACGCCCGATTCCTTTGCCGTCTTTCATGAACTAGAACTAAATGGCACAGTAATTTTCGACTGGAAAAAGCCGGAAGGCCGAACGCTCGTCCGCAGTCAGTACCGCAATAACCCGAAGCAACTTCTCGACGGCCGCTGCGTGTCGTATGGCGCCCTGACCGGCGAAACGACCGCTGAACCATTCATTTATTCCGGAGAGTACAAACTTGTTTCAGGCGATCTGGTTGTTCTCTATTCCGATGGCTTTGAAGAGACCATCCTCCATCCAGATTTCCCGATCATCGCCCGAAATGAGAAAATAGCTACTGAGAGTATTGCCGCCTTCAGCACGAAACTGGCCGCTGATGATTATGAGAAGTATGGTCGGGAGCGGACTATTATTGCCTCACTTTTTAGCAAATCTTAACAATCGCAGCGGAGTACCACTATTTCTTCATTTAAACTGTAAAAACGAAATTTAAAAAAGCCCTTCTTATATTTAATAAGAGGGGCTTTAAACTAAAAGACTAAGCTGGAGCATTCGCTTCAATTAGCTGACGAAGCTGAAGCTTGGTTAGCCCGAGCATTTCTGCTCTTGAACCAAAAGTATCATCACACTCCGGCATATTCATCTCTGTATCCAGCTCATCTACGAAAAAATGAATCTTCGTGCCAGTATACACCTGTCCTTCGTAAGGACGGCAAATCTGACAGATACGCCCGCTCTTGTCTCTGGTAAAAAGCAGAATAGCTCGTTCTGTTTCGTTAGCCAACGGACAGTCCTCCGTGATATCTACAACTTTTTCTGTTACGCAGCTCTTTTCAGCTACTCTGTCATACAGACCAGATTTATGATGATTTGGATCAATAGGGATTTCTTTTGCCATATGTCATTTTTTTATTTTTACCAAAATAGTGATATTTTTAAAGATTATATACTGTAGCATATTATCAGATATATGTCAAATATCTAATAATAAGCTATTTGCACAGCGCTCCTTTCCCTAACAATCCAAGACAAGACAAAACAAAGCGATAAAGTTATGTTTTTGTAATTCTTTTCGCCACAGCACCTGGTAATAGTCGATAGGCAGCCCGCTCTTCTTTCTTATATATCATCGCCATGCCTAATAACTCCTGGCAGCCAGGACAGCGCAAAATGTCCGTCACCTCAAACTCTAATCCGCTCATCCGATCGACATACATGCGCTTTAAATGACCGGGTCCATCTTTCTGATAAAAACAAATATGGCCCCCGCATTTCGCGCAGCTAATATCTAAAAGCCGGGAAGAACCGCCCCGGGCTTTATTATATGTATCATTCTGCAGCTTGACCCTGGGCATTTATCGTAAAATATCACTTTCCTTTAATTCTATTTCCAGTTCCGCGAGAAAACTTTTTAGAAAAGCCGTCCGCCGCCGCGCAATCACCCGAGCAGTTTCGGTATGCATCTGTTCAGCTACAACCAGCAGCCGGCGATAAAACAAGCCAATTCCCGTCTTAGCGTCTTCTTCTCCCTCCCGACTCAAAGGGTTGTCCGGATTATAAAAACCTCGATTCATCTGCCCGCAGGAAGCAAAAGTACGCATGATAGAAATCGCCCCGGTCGCTTCCAGACGATCAGCATCCTGTAAAATTTTTGATTCCAGCAAAACCGGCGTGATACCTTTGGAAAAGGAACATTCAGCAATACATTGTTCAACTGCACATATCTTCTCTGCGGGATAATCCAGGTCTTCGAGAATACTCCGCGCATAGGCGGCGCTTTCCACCGTTTCATTCTGGCTCTGCGGCGAATCTTTCGGATAGACAATCGCATCATGAAAAAGCGCCGCCGGTATGACAACCTCTAAGTCTGCACCTTCAATCTCGGCGATCTTAAGCGCCATATTGCAAACCCGCTTGATATGTTCAAAATCATGCGCAGGGTCGGACTTTGTCTGCTGGACCTCAGCCGCAGCGAATATACGTTTTTTCAAATCTTCATTCATACCGTCAGCCTAGCAAATACAAAAGGCTTTCGCTAGAGTTGCGGACAGCCCCATGCACTCAAAACCTTGACAAAACCATATTTTCTTGATAGAGTACTATAATTTGCACATTTAAAAAATCAAAAGGAGCCACTATGTCAGATAGCAATACCTCCAACCAACAAGAAGTGAAATGTTTCGGATATCCTGCAACGCTGCAGTTAACCATTCCGGTAGGCATGCAGGCCAGCCTGAAACTTTCCCGAAAAACACCACTGCTCTTGCGCGTTCTGCAGAAAGACAAGACATTCCGTTTCTTTCTGACGCTTGGTACTGACAGTTTCATGGATATGAAGAAAGACGCCGATTGGACGATTCGAACGGTTGAGCAGATCATCGTGCAGGAACGGGGCAGCATCACCATCCCTAAGCCCATCATGCATGCGACAAAATTAAATGGCTATACGTTCTTTAACGCTTCACTCAGCGACGGTCCTAACAACGAAAAAAGAATCATACTTGATCCTGGTGTGCTTAGCGACCTGCCGGAAAAAACCAAATCGCATCTGAAAAAGAACAGGAACCCCGGCGGACAATACTGCACCTATTTCTACCAGGTGCGCGCCGTCAATGAAACCATGCCACCGGAGTCAGATGCAGAAGAGACTCCCGCCCCCGCAGAAGCATCCTGGCAAATCGAAATTCCTTATAGCATGCTGCGCGCCACCAGCTTAACCGCCGGATTTATAAGCGTTCCAGATTCAATGCTCACCGAACTGGGTTGGTCTAAAGGATCAGAGATTTCTTTCTATGTAGTGGATGCACCGCGCTCCACGCGCCGCTACATCGTCCTCGCGCTCGCTAAGAGACACCTCGAAACCTATTGTCCCTTCAATACTGAGTTCTATAAACGTATTGGCAGCAATCCTGTACGCACTGCCGGCATCTTCAGTAATACGTTAAAAAAAGCCGTTCTGCATTGCACCGGTTCGTGCCCTTACTCAGAAATCGCTCTCGAAAGCGATACGAAAGGGGAAAAAGTTCTAGTAATATACAGTTAGCCAAGCAAGAAATATTTTTGCTTTGCCTCCCCGACTAATAACATGGTCGGGGATTTTTTTATATACAAAAACCGCCCGAAGGCGGTTCTTATCATGAGCGGGTAGCGGGAATCGAACCCGCATCTTAAGCTTGGAAGGCTAACATAATAACCATTATACTATACCCGCATGTTTTCACGTCACATAATTAGGCAAGAGCCGTGCCAACATAATATCCAATTCTGCTGCAGATGTAAAGACTATCCCATTCATACCTATGGCCTGTGCCGCTGAGACATTATCCGGAGTATCATCGATAAATACACATTCCTGAGGAGCGCTGCCGAGCTTAGTAAGAATCGTCTGATACGCCTTGGGATCAGGTTTGGAAACACCCTCTTCATAGGAAAATGACACCTGGTCGAAGAGTTCGATAAACCGAAACTTTTCCTGACAATATTCAATCCATTCACGGGCATGCGTTGAGAGCAGTCCTAGTTTAAAACCCTGCTGACGCAGACGCAAAATAATCTTTCGCGTGCCCGCCACTTCGCTGAAATTATCACGAATATATTTTTTAAGGTCTCCCACGGCCACCAATTGCGGATATGTCGCCAGCACCGCTGTGATATATTCATCTTCCAGTATCTTGCCGTGGATGAAATCGACAATAGCCGGCACGAGCAAGGGATGAGAAAGGCCGTAATATGAAAAAACCGCCTGCTCGGGCGTCGTTACATTATTTATCCCATACTCATCCGCTAGACGGCGACCGGAGTCCCGAATAGCATTCAGCAAAACTTCGCCGAGATCAAAAATTACCGTTGTGATCATACGCCTAGCGCTTCGCATCTAATAACTGGTCATACTTCTTTACCTCAATATCAGCTGCCGACAATCCCATAGTGGCTGCCAGCGCCATTATCTTTTCCTGGGCCTTCGGAATGTCATCCTCAGAGGAACAAATCGTTTCCAGCTCCAAGAACATTCCCAAACCGGAGACATCATCGAGACAAGCGGCAATATCGCCAAGCTTATACTCTACCCTTCTCTTTTCTACCCGGATCGCTAGCATATAGCCCAGCTCCTGCAATATTTTCTCCATCGTCTCAGTCGCGTCAATGCCAAGTTCATGTTCAACCCTGTCGCCTGCGGCGTTAACCGCCCGCTTGTAGGTCAATAATGTCTTACCATCCATTGAACGCAGCCGCATAACCGGATCGCCTAAGGTGAAATTCTTAAAAGAATCCATCTTATAGAGAAAAATCTTATCCGCTTGCTGATGAACGGCCGGCGCAACGCCTTGAGCTTCCAAGTATTCGGCAACCCGTTTAGCCTGCTCCTCATTCAAGCGAAATTTTCTTTCAATTTCCATCATATTATATGAGTAGGGACAAATCGCCGTTGAGGATTACAGGCGAAAAGCCTAATAGTTCATCACGCAAAGGACCGTCAGGAATAGGGTTATACAGAAAAAGCTTTTTTCCCTGCATAAATGTTTCGTACGCTTCAAGAAAAGTTGAACCGCCAACATAATTTTCCTTGCCATCAGCCGAAAGATTCAGGATAAGAACTGCCTCACTGGCCTTAACCATTTCGGAATTCTTGCGGATCATTCCCGCTTTCCAATCCGTATAGAGCTTATTATCCAAATGCTGGATGAGGCTTTCTGAACTGGCGTCATTCCAACCGTTCGGGGGAGTGACGAAATGACCCAACTCCTCCAGCTTCTGCTTGATCATCTCAACCTGTCCGTAGAAGCTTTTGCTGCAGCTGATATATACTCTCATAATGTCGGGGCGCTGGGAATTGAACCCAGTCGACATGGTCCCAAACCATGCGTACTACCGGTATACGACGCCCCGTTATTTTCTTCTCTCCTTGTGCCTTGAGTCAGAATCGAACTGACGACACGAAGCTCTTCAGGCTTCTGCTCTACCACTGAGCTACCGAGGCAGGTCCGCCGTGAAGGCGGAAATTTGTTGCGGGGGTCGGATTCGAACCGACGACCTCCAGGTTATGGGCCTGGCGAGCTGCCAACTGCTCTACCCCGCGATGTGTTAGGAACTTCCTGTGGGCATACATGGACTCGAACCATGGACCTCGACATTATCAGTGTCGCGCTCTAGCCAACTGAGCTATATGCCCTCATAGTATACCACTTTATCAAAAAAGGACTGGCAAAACAATGTCCGGCCAATCCTTCGTCGACAAATAGGCCCATAAACTATTTGGTAGTTTCAGACGGAGCGCCCGGCGCGGCTTACGCCAACGCCGGACTTCCATCCGTGACTGTATGAATTTTTGTATTAACAGGCGCTAAATTCTGAGGTGCTTTCCTATTTGCGCTGAGCGCAACATCGGAAAGCCGACTGTCAAAGTCGCCGAAGCGACTCAACATTATTCTCCCTAGAAAGGAGGTGATCCATCCACAGCTTCCGCTACGGATGCCTTGTTA
>CAYVHQ010000033.1:0-8506 GCA_964451345.1 uncultured Gammaproteobacteria bacterium
AGGCTTTCTTGTCGACGACGCCAGTCTGGGCGAGGCGGGGGAGCAGCGAGCGGAATTCCAGCTCGATAAAGAGCTTCTCGGCGCGGTCGCGGTCAAAGCCGCCGAAGGCGAGATCCTTTTCCTTGAACGGAAAATCGATGTCGCAGCGGATAGTAGCCAGGTCATGGCTCATGAAGGCGTCGTCCTTGTATGTTTCTAGTAATTCCTTGATGCGTGG
This sequence comes from uncultured Gammaproteobacteria bacterium, assembly GCA_964451345.1. Lineage (GTDB taxonomy): Bacteria > Patescibacteriota > Patescibacteriia > Patescibacteriales > Patescibacteriaceae > Patescibacterium. Next base: position 218 of record CAYVHQ010000033.1, read on the forward strand.
TTTGATCTTGTCTGACGTGAGGTTCTTATAGAGGTTCTTAACGTTCTGGAATTCCTGCAATAATTCGACGGCGCTCTTTTCGCCGATGCCGCGGACACCGGGGATGTTGTCGCTCGGGTCGCCGCGCAGCGCCTTGAACTCGATAATCTGGTCCGGCTCAAGGCCGTAGCGTTCTTTGACTTGTTTTTCGTCGTAGAGGATGCTGTCGTTGAAGCCGCGGCTCATGGTATATACCTTGGTCGTTTTGTCGACGAGCTGCAGCGTGTCCATGTCGCCGGTAACAATAATTTTTTCAGCGTCTTTTACCTTGCGGACGAGGGTGCCAATGACGTCGTCGGCTTCGCAGCCGGCGATGCGAAAGACGGGGATCTCGAGGATCTCGGCTACTTCGCGAGCGCGGGGGATTTGGGCATACAGCTCGTCCGGTGCCTTGGTGCGGTTGGCTTTATATTCCTTATAAGCGGCATGCCGGAAGTTACCGCCTTTTTCGTCAAAGGCGACGGCGACCATCTCCGGCTTGAATTCCTTGATGGCGCGCAGGACAAAGGCCGTGAAGCCGTAAACGGCATTAACGACCTCGCCCTTGCTGGTTTTCATCGTCGGCGGCAGGGCATGGAAGCTGCGGTGGATCAGGGCATTTCCATCGAAAATAAGGAGTTTGGGGAGTTTTTTTGGGGGCATAGGCGTATAGCTATTATATCACAGCCGCCTGGAAAAATTGGTTAATAAAAAACCCCAGAAAACATGTATCCGGGATTTAGACATTTCGAATTATTGCACAGGAATAATGGAAAGGTTATAAGAATCTACCTTTTCTTCTACTACCTGGTCGGCGCCAGTGTCATGAAGGGGCTTGGTGGTTGTATAGGAAACCGATAACCCTTCCTTATCGCAGGTAATGAAAATTATGCGATTTTCTTGATTCCGGTGGTAGTGGCCTGAATACGATCGGCTCAGTACAATCATTGAATTTGAAATCTTCAAAGATAGCCTAGCTCCCATATAATCTTCGTTTATAGCATTGATATCATTTGGGCCAAAGGTTGTAGATAGAATAGTTCCGCCTAAATCAAACGGGATAGGTTTTTTTAAGAGGTTCGGAATAAATATTCTTAAAGTCACTTTTCTGCCTATAAGTTCTTGAAAATTATCAACCGGTTTTAGGCCGACTTTTTCTTTGATTTTTGATACGAATGAATCGTTCATTATTTTTAAGGTTTATTTTACTGCTTCAATTTGTTCCGTATTGTAAGGTTATTTACAGTATTTGTCAATAATATAGAGACCTCATTTCGAAACTGCTATACTAATAGTATGAAAGAAACAATTCTCGCTCTTATCTTCGGTGGTCCTTCTGCCGAACATGAAGTGTCGATTCAGTCTGCTAAGAGCATCTTGGCGGCGATTGACCGCAAAAAATATAAGCTGATTTTTATCGGTATCGATCGAAAGGGTCGGTGGTTTTCACTACCCGAAAAAATTGCTGTTGCCTTTTTGCAATCAGCTTCGCCTGGTACGCCATTGACTGATTGTCGGATGCTGCCAAAGAAGCCGCTGCGTGTTGATGTTATGACGTTGAAAAAAGATTTAGGTGTAGATGTCGCCTTTCCGATTATACATGGTACATTTGGTGAGGACGGAACTATCCAGGCAATATTAAAAACAGCCGGCATTCCCTTTGTCGGCTCAGATGTCTTGAGTTCGGCGGCCTGCATGGACAAGGACGTAGCCAAGCGCCTCTTGCGCGAAGCGGGCCTATCGACGGCCCGGGGCCTTGTATATCAGCCTCATGAAGCAAAGAACATTTCTTTTGCCGTAGTTAAGAAAACGTTAGGGCTACCGCTCTTCGTCAAGCCGGCGAATATGGGGTCGTCGATCGGTGTTTCTAAAGTGCTGCATGAAATAGAATTCAACGCGGCGCTCAAGACTGCTTTCAGGTATGACGGCAAAGTTGTCGTAGAGGAGGGAATTATTGGCCGGGAGATTGAATGCGCGGTACTTGGAACTGAGGCGCCTCGCGCGTCGCTGCCCGGTGAGGTCATCGCTCAAAAAGACTATTATTCCTACGACGCGAAATATATTTCCGCCGACGGTGCTATTTTAAAAATCCCGGCCGAGCTGCCGAAAAGCACTATTACTAAAGTTCAGAAAGCGGCCATCAGGGCGTATGAGACTTTGGGCTGTGCCGGCCTAGCTCGAGTGGACTTTTTCCTTAAGCAAAACGGTGAGCTGGTGGTCAACGAGATTAATACTGTCCCTGGTTTTGTGTCGAGAGTTAGCATGTACCCGATGCTCTGGCAGGCGAGCGGAGTGTCGTATACGAAACTTCTTGATGAGCTTATCGCTCTTGCCTTGCAGCGGCCCGTGAGAGGATTGGGAGCTTAGGTTTTCTATTAGCAATCGCACGGCTTCTCTCTGAGAAGCTTTTTTTGTTGAGAGAGGCTGTCGATAAAAACATCTTGCTTTGCCTTACCGGTGGCCAGTCTCTTATCGAGCGGTGTTTTATGGTTATAGCCGCGCTTTGTCATTTCCGTGACTAAAACTTCATGGCGCAAATAGAGCGCCTTTAATTTTCCGACCCAGCGCTTAGTTTCTGGGTGGTTCGAATAGCCACCTGTGCCGCCGTGCTTGGTGAGTATATTCCAGAGTCCGTGCAGCTCGCGGTGTTCGCCGAGCAGATGCTGGCGGCAGAGGAGTGAGGGTGAGACGTCCCAGACGCGCATACAGTAAGGTGGATTAACAGATGAAAATAAAAAATCTTCTTGCGAAGATTTTTCTTGTGGACCAGACAGGACTCGAACCCGCCACCCCCTGCGTGCAAAGCAGGTGCTCTACCAGATGAGCTACTGGCCCAAAATTATTTCTGATTCTGACTGTACTTGAGGAGAGGGGACAGGACGAATTCCATGAAGCCCTGGATCAGTCCGGTCATCGTCAGAATGCCGAGGAACAGGATCAGGATACCGATAAGCTTATAACCTAGGCGCGAACCGCCAGCCGTGCCGAATTTATCCTCAAAGAATTCGATGCGGCCAAACGCTTCGAGCACCTTCTCTGACTTAATAGTGATAAGTGTGCCGGCGGCGAACATGGCGAGTCCGATCAGGAAGGACATGGGGGCTGCTTAAAGGAATCTCCTGTAGTATAGCGGCAATTATCAGTTTTGTACAGAGCCGTCTCAGGCCGGTTTAACGGGTGTAATTGAGCGGGTTGTAGACCTTGCCGCCAATAATGACCTCAAAGTGGAGGTGGGGGCCGGTGGAGCGGCCAGTTGAGCCCATGGCCGCAATGTACTGGCCCTTAGTGACCTTCTGGCCGACGTTGACGCTAAAGGCGGATAAGTGGGCGTAGCGGGTCTTTTTACCGTCGGCGTGTTGGATAACAATTTGGTTGCCATAGCCGCCGGAGTTCCAGCCGCGGGTGACGACCGTACCGTCTTGTGCGGCATAGATCGGAGTGCCGATATGATTGGCGATGTCGACGCCGGTGTGGCGCCAGGAGAAGTATTGAGTAATGGTGTGTCCTGTTGTCGGCCAGGCCATGCGGGTGCCGGAAGGGACGACAGCGGAAGGACCAGGCTTGATGATGTTTTTGATAATAGACAAACTCTTGGAGGCCTGCTGAACGGCTCGACCGCTGGACGACTGAGCCGCCACGATCTTATTGCCGCCCGGAATGACCAGCTTCGTGCCGATGCGCAGCTGATTGGGATTGTTTAGACCGTTGGCTTTCATGATAGCCGATCCTTCAACGCCGTAGAGACCGGCAATGGCGCTTAAGGTTTGGCCGCTCGCTACCGTGTGGGAAACGCCGCTGGCCGGAAGAATGGTCAGTTCTGTTCCGGCGCGAATAACGCTCGTCGCAGTCATGTTGTTTTCCCATAGAATCGTATTGACGCTGACGCCGAAACGACGGGCGATGCTGCTGATGGTGTCGCCGGCTTGAACGCTATAGGTAAGGGGAGCGGTGCGTGCCGTTGCAACGCCGCTGCCGGTTTCTTCGGGAGTGGCGATTGCGGGCTGTTTTGTGTAGAGACTGCGGGGCAGGCGTATGAGGGCGAGCGGAGCAGCTGGCTTATGTTGCCAGAGGGCGATATCCTGCCGGGGGAACTCTTCAATCGGCTGGTCAAAGTCTCCGGTATCGCCGACGACAAGCCGGGCGAGAAGAGTTTGTCCGACGAGATCTTCGGAGGAAACCGAGGCCGGCTGGTCGCTTACATTATAGATAATAAGGCTGCCGGCCAAAATAAGAACGAGGGCATGGATGGTATAACGGCTCGTCAGGAGATTTGGAAAACGGCTCGTGCCTTTCGGTCCGCTCGATATGCGGCGGTCGATGAGGGAATAGAGGCGATAGAGCGGTATGATGAGAAGCTTAAAAAAGCCCCGGCCCAGCAAGCCAATAGGGGCAAATACCGCTTTAACAAAAAAAGCGGTTAAAAACCTCTTTGCATGGATGATTAATTTGAGGACGGCCAGCAGAAACGAGACTGCCAGGCGTTTAATGGGCGTGCTGATACGGGTTGATTATAGTATCTGAAGCCCCGTTATAATACCACGGACAGGGTGTTGCGTCAATTGAAAAAAAATGGCTAGCGCTTGGCTTTGCGAGCAGGCTTTTCAGAGTCGTCGGCCTTATCGCCAAGAAATTCGCTCATTTTCTTTAAGCCGGACATAGCTAGACCAAAGTAGGAAAAGCTGGAAGTAATCTTGGTTTTGACGAGGGTAATGACATCATCAATAGCGTCAATCTTGCGTTTGACGGATTGGATGGCGTCATATATGTTGCGGACGGCATTAATGGCGTAATACATCAGCCAGGTGATGAGGACGGTAAACCACAGTACGCAAAAGGCGAGAACGAGATAAAAAATGTCCTGGCTTGAGTTAATGATATCCATATATTTTTATTTTTTTATTTAATGAGAGAGTGATTAGATGAAGGCATCGATCGGCTGGCCCGGACGTCCGCCCTTGAGGACGTGGATACCGGAATGGTCCGTTCCGAGGCCGAGCTCGTCGGCGGCGCAGAGCATCGCTTCGGAGGAGACGCCGCGGATGATGGCTGGCTGGATGACGATGCCGTTTGGCAGGGCAGCTCCGAGAGTGGCGACGGGGACGAGCTGTCCCGGTTCGATATTTGCCGCGCCGCAGACTACTTCCAGACGCTGGCCGATATCAACTGTGGCGAGGCGGAGGCGGTCGGCATTGGGATGGACAGTAATAGCTTCAATTCGACCGACAACAACGCCGGGGAAACGGGTAGCGACCGACGGTTTAGAAAATAAAGATGTAAGGCGGGAGAGGAAAGACATAGGTTATTCTTCAGGTTGAATATTTTTAAGATGGTCGCTTTCATAACTCAGAAGGAAGAATTCGAAAGCCGTAAGCGCCAGAATCAGAAGGCCGAGATTGAGCCAGCTGAAGAGTTGGCGCGAAAAGAGAAAAAGAACGGCGGTAATCAGGATAGCGGCGAGCAGGGCCTGGCGAAACGCGACCAGGACGGAACGCGCGACCAGTTCCTGTTTAAGAGCCAAGAAGCGGACGGTGAAGCCGAGGATGGCGCCAGTTCCAGTCAAGGCAAAAAGCAGCGTCAGATAAAAGAGCGAGAGTCCGAGGGCGTCGGCTGTGAGCGGATCGACGCTGATGATGACACCACCGAACGCCAGCCAGAAAGCCAGCGTCGCTATGGTCATGAGCATGAGATATGCGCGGAGGGTCATGGGCTTATTGTACCGCCACCGGACCGTGCTGGCAATACTGACAGTCGCCATTTTTGCGCGGTCGGAAGTCACTTGTTTTGATTTCTTCGATAAGCTCGAGCATATCCTGTTTGACGAGATCGAGTTCGTCGGGCTTGGCGACAAAAGACAGGCATTCGCCATTCTCCAGATAACAGAATGTCAGTTTACTCACTTTCAGTCCGAAAATCTCTTGGAGGGCCGCCTGATACAGGAGGAGCTGGCGTTTTTCTTTATAGGCCAGACGTTCTTTCGGCTTTCCGGTCTTATAGTCCATGATTTCATACGTGCCGTCCGGCAGGCGGTCGACGCGGTCGATCGTACCGGCTAAGACGTATGAACCGAGCGGCAGTGTGAATTTCTTTTCCAGGAAAACAATGTCCGGTTTTTGGCTGCCGAGGCTGGCGTGGTAGGCGGCGAGCATGTCAGTGCCGCGCGCTTTGTATTGATCGGCCTGGCCGCGGCTTTCATAGCCGTTATCGGTCCAGTACTCATTATAATATTTGAGGAGCTGGGAGAGGGCAAGTGATTTTTCGTCGACGGCCTGGCCGCCAAACAGGTCCGGCTGAAAAGCTTCACCGAGCAGCGGCAGGAAGTACTGGCGCAGCGTGAGATGGAGCACTCGTCCGAAGACGGCCTGAGCGGCGTCTTCAGTCGGCATCTTGAGAATGTAGATATATTTATATTCAAGCGGGCAGCGTTCAAACGTTGCGAGCTGCGAGAAGGAGAATTGCTTGGGCAGCTGGTAGGCGAAAGCCGGCGCTGGCGATTCGAGGGCTTCAAGGTCACGCTGCAGTTCGTTCTTAGCTTCGCGGTCTGAGGCGACAACAGCTAGGCCGGTTTCGGTTATGAAGCGGGACGGCTTCTTCTCGCGCGCGCCGCCGTAGTCCTTTGCACCGCTCAGGAAGACGGCCCGCTTGCCGCGGGTCAGAGCGACATAGAACAGGCGGCGTTCCTCTTCGAGATGGGCTTCGCTGCGTTCCGTCTTGGCATCCTTCTCATTCGTCTTAGGGCCGCCGAGGGCTTCCGGGATAGAAATTTTTTCCGGGCGGGTTATCGTCGGAAACTTTTTGTCGACGAGGTTCGGGATAAAGACATGACCGAATTCGAGGCCCTTGGCGGCATGGACAGTCATGATCTTTACTGTATCGGCGTCATCAAAATTGAAACGCAGGCCGCCGGTTTCGCCGGCATCCATTTCGAGATTGAGAAGTTCGAGAAAATCTTTCAGCAGCACGCTGCCGTCGCCGTCCTCGAAACCCTTAATCTTTGCGTAAAACTGGTTTAAATAGCCGAAGACCGTTTGGTCCTGATCGATGTCGAGACCGGGTTCGAATAGTTCGCGCACGACGTTGAGGAAGACGCGGGAGGCTTTCTTGTCTTTGGCGAGAAGGGCGTGTTCGCGGACGCTCGTTAACAGCTTTTGGGCATGGGCGCGGCCCTCGTCGCTCACGCCGGGGACGGTCGCGATTTGTTCGAGCGTCTCGAACAGCGACAGCAGCGATTTGCGCGCCCAGGCGTTGATGATGAGCAGGTCGGAATGACTGATGCGGAACGCCGGCAGATTAAGGACGCGATAGAGCGAGGAGATTTCGTGCCGGTCGTCGAGCAGCGACAGATAGGCGAGACAGTCGAGAATAATCGGCTTGTAATACAGGCCTTTGAGCGAGACGAAATGGTTCGGGATGGCGCGGCGGGAAAGTTCACGGGTAAATTTGTCGGCCGTATCGTTGGCGCGGACGAGGATGGCGATATCGGACCAATTCTCCGCCTGCTTGCTGGCATGCAGCGCTTCGATCATCTCGGCGATGGCCTGTGTTTCGGCAAACTCAGTCGTAAATTCAACGAAACGGATGTCGCCCGGCTCTTTGCTTTGCGACTTTAATTTTTTGTCGAGTCCGAGCTTGGCTTCGAGACGGTTGGGGTCGTTATGCGCAATGAACGAGTGTGAGGCATCGAGGATTTTCTGACCGGAGCGGTAGTTTTCGGTCAGGACGATTTCCTGAGCGTCAGGATAATCGTTCTTGAATTCGAGGATGTTGGAAAGTGACGCGCCGCGGAATTTATAGATGCTCTGGTCGTCATCGCCGACAGCCACCAGGTTATTATGCGGCGCGGCTAAAAGTTTAATCAATTCATACTGGGCGCTGTTCGTGTCCTGAAATTCATCAACCATGATGTACTGGAACTGCCGGCGGTAGCGTTGCAGAATATTTGGGCGTTCGCGGAAAAGTTTCAGCGTGTAGCCGATGAGGTCGCCGAAGTCGAGGAAGCCATTGTCGAGCAGCAGCTTATTATAAACCTGATAGGCGCGGGCTAATTCGCCGAGGCGCCGTTTCTCCAGAGCCGCCTCGTCGTCCGGACTGCTAGCGGTTTTTTTCTTCGCGGATGCTCGTGTTGGCTTTTTGTCGGGAACTGAAAGAGCGTCGGGCGATGAGGCCGCTTTCTCGGCGTATTCGAGGTACGTATCCGGCGTGATCATTTCGTCCTTGAGGCGGGAGAAATGAGAAATCAGTTCATGGATGAAGCGGGTCGGGTCGCCGAGCGGC
>CAYVHQ010000033.1:8516-11591 GCA_964451345.1 uncultured Gammaproteobacteria bacterium
ATAATCTAGGTCAAACAGGTCGAGATTCTTTTTCATGAGAATCCATTGTTCGGTCTGCGTCAGCAGCTTGAAGGCAGGGGAGAGGCCGATGTCGAGGGCATGGTCGCGCAGGATGCGTTCGCCGAACCCATGAAAGGTATGAATCCAGAGATGCACGTAACCGTAGGGGAGGATGCGGTCGGCGCGCTCTTCTAATTCGCCGGCCCCCTTTTCGGTAAAGGTCGTGACGAGGATGCGGTCCGGCTGCACGCCTTTGTCCTGGATGAGATAGGCGAGGCGGTTGATGAGCACGGTTGACTTGCCCGTGCCGGCACCGGCCACGATCAAAAGCGGGCCGGTATCATGCGTGACGGCCTGTTTTTGGGCAGAATTAAGGGTTTTGAGGAGATCGGCGGGTCGAGTCATAGGGTATGAGGCTATTGTATCATTCTTAGTCTGCCTGGGCAATCTGATATTCTAATATTAGCCCAAAAATCGACTAATTTGGCAGTTTGCTTGACATTTACATGTATATGTGATATAATCTTATATTGTTCATTGACATAGATTTGGCTCAATTTAAAGCTGTACGGGTAAAGACCTATTCCTTTAAGCTGATAATGAACCGCTTTATGCCGGCATTTTTAGAGGGATAGTTCTTTATCCGAACAATTTTAAAATAAAAAAGCCAAATACAATATGGAAAAATTATCCGTTTTTTGTACCAATGGTGATGAATTCACTGCAATTACAGAACAGAATGAGGTTGTCACTGATGAAGTTAGTGATGACAGATTTCTTGAGAAGGTTTTTCCGGGATATGTTTTCGGAGATGAATACGACACCTTCATTAAGCAACACCCAATTGGGTACGGACGAATTCCGCTTGCGCAAGCAGCTCGACACGAGAACAAAAATCCTGATGAGCGTCATCAGTGGGATATATCCCGCCGTGATCATGGTGATCTCGGTAAATTAGTTGCTGATACGAACGCATGGATAGAAAAGGAGAAGGAAGAGAGAAAGAAAGCCTGCGAAGAGTATCAACAAAAGCACGATAGACTGTGGGAGCCATTTGAGGAAAACGAAGATGAGGTTTTCTTTGATATTATTTTAGGTTTAACTGCTGACGAAGCAGAAGAAAGGCAGGCTGCCTGATGAACAAGTCAAGAATAAGGAAAAGTAGAAAAAAATTTAGAGTGAAGATTCCGGGCCGATTCGTAGTAATTGGCATGGTATCAGTCGTCAATATGGACTACTGGCTCACTCGCTGATAAATGTAAATATCTCCCTGGTCAATTTCGATCAGGGATTTTTGTTTGCGGCGAAGGTTTGTTTGAGGAGGGGGAATGTGTCCGCGCGCTTTACCTAGAGATATTGACACTCTTGTAAATCAATGATGTACTAAGGGATTAGCAGTTTTAAGATGTACTAAGGGATTAGCAGTTTTAAAAAATAATATAAAAAAGGATTAGTGCATGAAAGCTCTATCGGCCAAAGCCAAGAAATTCATCAAGAACGTAGTAGGGGTAATAGCAGAATTAACGCCAGACAAGGAACGTAACGGGGCAGTCGTAGCTATGCTCGATACCCGGGACGGACCTAGCGTTTTCCCTCTGACGTATAAAGTAGGTAAGATCAAAAAAGAAAAGCTTCATAAGTACGTGTTTTGCGCCATCGAGAAGTCGCTGCGGTTACTAGATAACGGCGCACAGCGATCGGGCGATAGCGCTGAGCCGGCCAAGCATAGATACCGCGGCGGCGTCAGAATCGGTCAGCATACAATCGTAGCCATGTCCGGTTTTGACTCGTTCGTCGATGAAGCAGGCTCGGTTGTAATCGGGGCCTACTTGCAGGCAGAAGAAGAAAATACGTCCGGCGGCGTGGACGGCCTTTGCGCCCGCGGCCTCGAGCTGGTCGATGAATTCGTCGTGCAAACTGGCGCGTCAGATAATGAGAATATCTATGATTTCAAGAGATATTTTTTGACCTGACTAGCCACCCTGACCAGAATTTCGGTCAGGGTTTTTTATTTGACAAGTCGGCTGTTCCGGTATAGCATGGAGACAACATTTTTCGAACGTTAAAAGGAGAATACAATGTATTTAAGCACTGCAACTTTCATTTACCACAATAGTCAAAAAGGAAAAACAGGAAAGAAGAAAACCGCAGGTTCTGCGCGAAAGCGAGTGCTCGTGAATACATCGACGAAACAGACCAGCTCATCTCAGTCTCATGGCGGCTGCGGCGCGGTCCGTTCGCCATATAGCAGGATTTTATAAAATCAACGGGGATGTACTATCCACCTTCGTGTTATCCCTCCTTACAAAGGGAATAGCCGAAGGTGTTTTTTATTGACACTTCTCATAAGATATGATTTAGTATAGTTTCTTGTATATTCAAAAAATTAAGGGAGAAAACATAGTGAATGAACTTTCCGAAATATTAGAGGGCACCAGCTTGGATGTGCAGATGCTAAATGCAATTGTTGAAAAAGCATCGGCGATGGCCAAGAATCAAAAAAAACAAGGTGGTGTTGTGGCTATTAATAATCTTTCCCCGCATGGCAGTTTTATCGCTTTGAAGCTGGGTGAATTATCGCTTGACATTGAAGTCGGCATACCATTTAAAGCGGCAGCCGAACAGACAATCGCCTTGTTCGGAGCAGGAATGAGAGTCAGGATTGGAAAATACGCGGTTGCTTTCTGGGGCTATGATTGCGACACCGATCCGCAGCTTAATCAGGCAGTAGCGGCTTCCATTGGTGCCTATTTGCACGTGCGTGATCAGGGGCTAGATCCGACTGATGGCGAAGAAAAATATAAGGCGTTTCATGCTGCGGGCATAGAGGCAATTGAGGAGTGCATTGACCGCAACAAGATAAAAGAAAGCGACGTTATTAAAGAACTCGCTAATAGCGTGTTCGGAGTTAAACGTTAGCTCCTTGGGAATTTATATGAAGAGCAAAAGCCGCCCGGATATCCAGGCGGCTTTTTTATATATCAGCGCGAGTTTTTAAATACGCTGAGCGATTAGGGAAGTTATTTCAAGAGCTTGAGGAAAGTGTCGCCGCTCTTATAGGGACCGATGATGGCC
>CAYVHQ010000034.1:0-11507 GCA_964451345.1 uncultured Gammaproteobacteria bacterium
AGCGATAACGACGAGCAATTCGATTAATGTAAAGCCTTGGCGGTTGTTATGTTGTTTCATGGTCTCACCCCCTTCCTAATGTAAGTCCGGACATAGGTCGCGGACAATATACGTGAATTATACAACATCAGAAATAAAGCCGCAAGGCCTAAATCTGGCTGACTACATTATACATCGGCAAAAGGATAGCAGCGACCATAATGGCCACGGCCACGCCCATAATCACCATGAGCAGCGGCTCAATCAATGACATCAATCCTGCCAGCATTGTCGTGATTTCACGATTATAAAAGCCAGTAATACGCTCCAAGACAACATCCAACTTACCAGTCTTCTCGCCCACCATCATCATCTGAGAGACCATCGACGGTACTTCCGGCGCTTTGGCAAAAACCGTACAGATAGAATTTCCTGCCTGGACTTCCAGAATAGTCTGATTAATCAATCCCTGGAAATACGAGTTATTCACAACTTCCCCGGCCACCTGCAAGCTCGTAGAAATATTTACTCCGCCGATAATAAGCGTGTTCATCGAGCGAGTAAAACGAACGATATAAATCATCTGCAGCAACTTTCCAAAAATCGGTAGATGAAGCAAGACATAATCGAAACGCTGACGTCCGGCGCCACTCTTAAGATAAAAACGCGCCGCTACGAGAAAGGCGATAACCGCCACTAGTAGTGCCCACCAATATGCCAGCAAGAACTTAGAAATCGCAATAAGAATGCGGGTGGCGATTGGCAGTTCGCCGCCGACTTCTGTGATGATTTCCGTGAGCTTTGGTACTATAAACATCATCATAAGAAGGCCGATGCCGACCATCATCGTCACGACGAAAGCCGGATAGATCATGGCTCCCTTAATCTTGCTGTTCATGTCAAAGTCCTTTTCCATCTCGTCAGAGATGTAGTTAAGGGCTTCATCCAGCTTACCTGACTGTTCACCGGATTTAACAACGCTCACGTAAAAGTTAGAAAACTGTTTCGGATAGTTGGCGAGTGATGAAGAAAGACTGCCACCGCTATCCACTTCGTCGCTGATACGCGCGAGGATGAAGCGCAGCTTTGGCTTCTGCGTCTGAGCGGAAATGACCTTAAGCGCTTCAACAATCGGGACGCTCGCTCCGACCATGACGGCGAATTCGCGCGAAAAGGCGACGATATCCTTAATAGATACCCGACTAAGCAGCATCTTAAGAGATAAAGCTTTCGGGGCAGATATCGCTTCTAAGCTGATAATTTGCAGATTGCGCGCCGCCAGGTTCTCTGAAACATGCGCCTCGTCTGCGCCGTCGGCGATGCCGTTCTCTTCTTTTCCGGTCGCCGCATTAATCGCGCGAAATTTATAGGAGGGCATATTTATTTTTTAGCCTTCGGGGCAGAAATTATTTCCTGAACCTTTTCGACAACCTCGGACGGATCGCAATACGCTTTGACTAAATATCCATTAGCCCCGAGAATAAGCGCCTGTTCGCGGTACGAGGACTGGCCGATATTGCTCAGCATACATACCTTCAAGGCCGCAGTTTCTTTTTGCCGTCTCAGTTTTTTAAGCACGCTTAAACCGTCTTCATCCGGTAGCATAATATCAAGCAAGACGATATCAAGCGTCAGCCGCTTGGCTTCGGCTAGCCCCTCGGCCGCCGTCTGGGCACCGTGCACAATAAAACCGGCGGCCATGAACTTACGTCCATACATCGCCAGGAGGAACGGATCATCATCTATTAACAGTATTTTATGTTTTGCGCTGGGCATATTAGTTTTGCATGACGCGCATTACTTCCTCAATGGTAGTGAAGCCTTGTAGCGCTTTAATGAGACCATCTTCCTCAATGCTCACAAACGGCTGATTTGCCTTGACGTCCTCGATTCTCAGCGCTCCCCTTTTCTGAACAATTAAATCACGCATTTCTTGATTGAAATCAATCACTTCACCAATAGAAATACGCGAATGGTAGCCGGTCTTGCCGCAATGCGAGCAGCCTTCGCCTCGATAGAAAACCATCTTAGCCGGATCATATTCCGGCATCATGCTCTTAATCTGCTCGACAGGAATCTTGGCGATTTTTGCCTTGATTGTCTCCAGGTAGCCCGGCTCGAGCTTGGCCTCAACCTTGCAGTAGGTGCAGATACGACGGGCCAGGCGCTGAGCCAAGGCGACGTTAAGAACGGAGCCAAGCAAGAAAGGCTCTACTTTCATGTCTAATAGACGGGCAATTGTTCCGACGGCATCCTTAGTGTGCAGAGTCGAGAGAACGAGGTGGCCGGTCAGGGCTGAGTGAATGGCAAGCTCAGCCGTCTCATTATCACGGATTTCACCGACCATGATAATATCCGGATCCTGACGAAGGATGGAACGAAGTCCGCTGGCGAAGGTAAAACCGATTTCCGGATGGACCTGTGACTGGTTAATGCCCTTGATTTGATATTCAATCGGATCTTCCAGGGTAATGATATTTGACTTCTCTTTATTCAGCACGTCTAAGATGGAATATAACGTTGTGGACTTACCCGACCCAGTCGGACCAGTGATAAGCATAATGCCGCCGGTCTTGGCAAAGTTACTTTCGAGCACGTCGTGATTTCGGCCGGTAAAGCCGAGTTTCTCCAAGGCAACAATGCCTTTGGCGCTGTCGAGAACACGCATAACCACCTTCTCTTCGTGCAGAAGCGGCATAATGGAAACACGGAAATCAATCTCGCGATCATCAACCACCAGGCGAATACGGCCGTCTTGCGGAGAACGCGTCTCGTCAAGCTTGAGATTTGAGAGCACCTTAATACGGGCGACAATCGATTCATGGATATCTTTCGGCAAGATAAGAGAGTTGTGCAGCAGGCCGTCAATGCGATAACGGACACGGCTTTCCTTAGGCAGCGGCTCGATGTGAATATCGCTCGCCCCGCCCTCGATAGCATGCCGAATAATGACCGAAACGATCTTGGCAACCGGGGCGTCTTTAACGATGTCTTCAAAACGGGTCGTGTCCTGTTCGAGTTTATCCTCCGGTTTCTTAACAGAGTCTTCTTTAGCCTTGACCGCCAGGGCGCTGGAAATTTCCTTGCTGAAATTCTTGTATTGACTGAAAGCTGACTTAAAGCTCAGCGAGGATATGAGGTAATAATCAACCTTAAGCGAATGTTTTTGCGCCAAGAAGTCCATCGCCTCAATTGCCTTAACGTTGGCCGCATCGAGCAGACCAACCTTCAAGCGATTCTCCTCTTTGGCGAAAGAAATAATATTATAATGCTCAGCAATATTGGCAGGAACAACATTCAACGTATCCGCGTCGATCGTTTTGTCGGTCAAATCAATATATGCAAAATTAAAGAACTCCGCTTTAGCGCGTACGAAATCCTCAATATTCAAGAGAGATTTTTCCTGAATTATTTCGTCAACTTGCTTGGCGGCATTATTCGCCTCCTCCAATACGTCATCAGCCGTCGCTTGCGACAGCAACTGACGCATTACCAAAAAATCAAGCAATGCTTTCTGTTTTGAGGTGTAATTATCAGTTGTCATAAGCTAAAAGGCAAGAAAGGGTTAGAACGACGCACTTCGCGCTTCGAACCCGGTGTTGGCTTAACCGTGCCCGTAATGACGCCATTCTCGCCCGGTTTCGGAGTCGGCGTCTCGAGCTTCTCCAAATCGCGCCGCTCCGCATCAGTCAACAAAGGGCGGAGAGAGCGAAATTTGGCATCATTAAAAAGACCAAAGCGTAGTTCATCCTGACTAACCACACCGCGGGCAGCGGGAGTAAATTGCGGCGACTCGAGCGGCGTATCAGGGAAAAATCGCGTGTTGACATTCATGATGACAACAATAAGCAGCCCGACCAAGCAAATCGTTACGGCGTAGGCGGCTATTATGTTCCTATTCTCCCGGTTCATCATACTATTTCTTGTAATGGTAGGCGTAAAGCTCAATCTTAGCCCGACGCAAAGCAGGATCGAAGTCCACCGCAGTTACGTCCAGGAGCCTGATACTGCGTTCCAGTCGAACGAGAATGCGCTGCAGCTGTTCATAGTCAGTTTTCTCAAGCGTAAAGGTGATAAGGATTATATCAAGTGGAGCATTGGCTGGCATCGTGTCACGACCCTTCTTAAGGGAGATAAACTTGCCATCAGTATTGTCCAAAACCTTCGGCTCAAGATTCTCTACACTGGCCCCGTTTATTCTTCCAATATAGCCGATTTCCCGCAAAAGAGCGATCTTTAAGCTGTCGATATCCTGACCAGCCGACAACACTGTGTCTATTTTTGACTTATCCTCAGCGCTGACAGTTGCATACAATGCCTTGATTTCATTCAACTGCTTGAGATAATCAATCTTTTGCTGATACATTTTCTCTTCCTCGATAACGCGCTGGTTACTGGCCACGAAGTCATATTTTGGCTTGATGAGGAAGAGGTAGCCGGCGGCCAAAATAAGCAGGCACATCAAAACGACAAAAAGGTTAAAAAAGTTGGCAAAGAAGAACAGCAGATGCCCGATAGGTGCTGAATCGGTCTGTGGTTTGACGGGTGCGGCAGTTTTCTTGAGGGTGAATGAGGGCATATCTTATTTTAAGAAGATGGTCGGATCAAGCGATAGGCCAAGATTAAAGAGAACTTTTGCCTTGTCGTCTCCCGATGGCTTGAGATCATAGGTCGCCTCTATACCACGGTTTGTCTTGAGAACCTCGAGCTGGAGCGAGACGGCGTCCAAGCTGCGCGAAATGGCCGGGATAGCATATGATCCGGACAAATCACCCTTAAAGCTTTCGTAATATATGTCTTTAAGAGTGTTGTTCTCCAGGAAGGCAAACATTTCCGTCCAATAGACGTGGTTATCGAGCAACGAGGCCACTAGACCCAACTTGTCGTTAAACGCAATCACTTCCTTAATATCGCTTTCATTCTTATTAATCTCTGCCTCCAAAACGCGCGTATTAAGGACAACTGATTGATTGTTTTGCAGGCGCTCCTTCTGCCAGACAAGCAAGCTGACATACACCAGACTGATGGCGAGACAAGAAATAATCACTGAAAGAATCAATACGAGAAAATGTTCGTGCCAGTTAAAAAAAACGGTCGCCTGATTCTTAATAAGATTAGGCTTGACTCCGGCATACGGCTGCCAAAAACGTTTTTCCACTTCGTTGCGCTCCTGCCAGGCCTTCTCTTCTTCTCTTTCTTTAGCCAGCTTTTTAGCCAAGCTCGTCCGAGACCAGCCGCTCAGCAAACGAGAGGACTGTAAAGAACTTTTTTTAGGAGACATCGCCGGCGGAACTGGTGCGACAGGGGCTGGCGGCAGCGGGACAACCAAGGGTGGCAGCGACACAGGTAGAGAAGCGGCTAGATCGCGTTCTTCCTGGGCCTGAGCTGCTTTAGCGGCATACATTTCAACCGATGCTGCCGGTTTAACTACGGCGGGAGCGGAAAACGGCGGCGGTGTCGGAACCGGAGGAGTAGGTACCGTCAGAGGTCTGACCGGCGGCGGAATAGGGACGGAAATGGGCAGCGCCTTAGATGATGGCTGCGGAACTGGCGGTTTAGGAGCGGGTGGAATAGGCACCTGCTTAGTCTTCGCCTTTCCGGAAATTTCTGGATTCTGCACGGAATCTACCGTTCGTCGGAAAAGGCGTTCATAAAAACGACGCTGACGCACCAGGGCGCTCTTTTCTTCCGAGCGGGCTTTTTCTAAACGAACAATCTCTCGCTTTAAACGGGCCGCCGCCGCCCGATGCTGCCACGCATGGAAAAGCCGGAGCCATTTTTTCAGGACCGGCGGACGATGGTTCGAGGCGCCATCCTTGATCGTTTCAGGGGCTGGCGGGGTGAGATGATCTCGTGGGGCCATAGCGGGATTACTTCTTATCAAACTCACGCATTGCTAAACCGATGGCGACTGCTAAACGCGGTCCGATTTTCTGTAGAATCGGCTTCAGCTCAAAGGGATAGGCCACTCGGAACCACGGATCACCGATAACAGTATTGAGATTAAAACGTTCCGCCAAAAAATCAGTCAGGCCGGGCAATAGGGCGCCGCCGCCAGTCAGAATGATTTTCTCGACACGGCGGTTTTCCTTGTTGCCGAACACTTCAAGAATATATTTGATTTCGTTAGTAACCAGAGAAAGAGCCTCAACAATCATTGCGGGCAGTACCGGCGCCTTGCCTTCCTCGGCCGTGTTCATCAAGTCGTACTTGAATTGTTCCGCCTGCGCCGTAGTCAAGCTAAGGGAAGCTGCAATGGCCTGCGTAATATTGAGACCGCCGACCGCAATGCTGCGATTGATGACTGGCACGCTCTTATCGACGACAAAAATATTAGTGGTGGTCGAACCAAGCTGAACGATCATTACTGGCGAACGGTCATTGCCGAGAAGCGAACGAATGAGCGCGAAGATTTCCGTCTCGAGACTGAGGAGATTGAGACGAGCCGCTTTAAAGACGCTGATATAGTTCTGGATAAGATTTTTCGGAGCGCCAGTCAGGAGAATTTTAGTTCCATCGCCGGGCGCGCCCTCTATTCTCTGCCAATCAAGCACGATATCCTGCAAGGGCAGCGGAATAACTTTCTTCGCCTCCCAGTTTACGGCGGCCTCAAAATCCTTCTTGCCGACGCTGCTGTTAATATTTATGATGGACGAGAAAACGGAAAAAGTCGGCAGCGAAGCGAGGGCGGCGGCCGATGTAATATGTGATTTTTCTGAAATATGAGCAATCAGCTCGGCGATGCGGGGAACATCTAACGGCTGATTTTCCTTGATGACATCATCGTTAAGTCGCTCGCTGAAGCCATAGGTAGACAAAGCAACCTTATTGCCATGCCGCTTCAACTCAACCATTTTAACGCTGGCGGCGTTTATATCTACGCCCAGATAGCTCTGGATGGAAGATGAAAAAAGGCCCATAGTAAATTTTTTGCGACACCCGGCTTTGACACTACCAAGTTGGGCGTATATAATTTAAGAAGTTACTCTATTATACCACAAAATATTTAAAGGCTACAATGTTCGGCGCTTTCCGGACATGGCCGCAGACCTATGAACCTGCCTACGCTCAATTACAAGAGAATCGGACTAATCGTTATCTTCGTGATAGTAGTCTGTGGGGCAGGCTATCTGCTCTATTCATTTTTTTTCAAAAAGACCCCGCCTAGCGTTCCTGTTGAGACACCGATTGAAAATGGCAGCGGCAACGGCCTGCCTTCCGCCGGCGAAGGGACACCGACGCAGCCAGGCGGCACTGAAACCCCTGGACTCCCTCAGGTACCGACCACTCCCGGCGGCACGGCTACCCCGCCTGCCGGCGTTGGCCAATCACAAGCGCTCGCCTCAGATGCGGCCTTTTCATTTATTAATCAAAATGGCAGCGTCGACTTCTATAACAGCTCCGATAACCGCTTCTATTCTACCTCGCTCGACGGCAAAGTCGTCCAACTGTCCGACCAGCAATTCTACGGCGTAGAAAAGGTCATTTGGTCCCCTGCGGGACAGAAAGCCGTGTTAGAGTATCCCGACGGAAGCAATATCCGCTATGACTTCAACCGGAAAAGCCAGGTTACTCTACCTAAGCACTGGGAAGATTTCCAGTTCTCACCCGATGGCGAAAAAATTGTTGCTAAAAGCGTCGGACTCGACGAGAACAATCGCTGGTTAGTTGTGTCGAACGATGACGGTTCGCGAGCCCAGGCGGTCCAGGACATGGGAAAAAATACGGAAAAATTTGTTTCTTCCTGGTCCCCTAATGGCCAATCCGTCGCGCTCTTCGTCGATGATATCGATCTCGAACGTACTGAGATTTATTTTGTCGGCCAGAACGGCGAAAATTACAAATCAACTATCGTCGAAGGTCGCGGCTTCCAACCGCTGTGGTCGCCTGATGGGAAAGACTTGGTCTACAGCATCTACTCCAGCGCCAGCGACTATAAGCCAAGTCTCTGGATCGTCGGAGCGCAAGGCGATGCTATCGGCAGCAATCGCCGCCCGCTCGACGTAAATACCTGGGCTAACAAATGCACCTTCGGCGGCGGCAGCCTGTATTGCGCCGTACCGCAATCGCTAGATCGCGGTGCCGGCATGTTTGATATGAGCAACTTTCCGACTCGCGACTCGCTTTTCCGCATCGATCTCAGCAGCGGCCTCCGTCAGCCAATCCCCCTGGATTATAACTACTCGATGGGCAATCTCTCGATTTCCGCGGACGGCACACATCTGATTTTTATCGATACGACCACCGGCCAGCTCCGCCAAGTCCCTCTTCGCTAAGTCAATACCCCTTCCTTAACTATTAAGCTTACCGCCATGGCTAAGCCCGCTACATTATACGTGTGCACAAACTGCGACGCCCAGTTTCCAAAATGGCAGGGGCGCTGCAGCGAATGCGGCGGCTGGGGTACGCTCAGCCTAACCACCGTCGAGGAAAACAAAGAAAAGAATGGCCCGAAGGCGACCACGGCAGCAGCCGAAGTTGTTCGCCTCGCTGATGTCACGAGCGGCGAAAATTTCCGACGCTTAACGACCGGTATAGAAGAGATTGACCGGGTGTTCGGCGGGGGTATCGTCACGGGCTCCCTTACTCTGCTTTCCGGCGAGCCGGGCATCGGCAAATCAACGCTCGTCGCCCAGATTGCAGACAAGCTCGGCAAAGAAGCCGGCGTCATCTATAGTTCCGGCGAAGAATCACTTGGGCAGATCAAACTACGCCTTGAACGGCTCAGCTGTGACCTGGAAAAATTCCGCTTTGTCAGTTCGACCGATATCGAAAAAGTTCTGGCGGCCGTTGAAGAGCAAACCCCTCAGCTCGTCATTATAGACTCTATCCAAACTGTCCACACCGGCCTTATCGAACAAGAAGCCGGCAGCCTGGCTCAAATCCGCGCCTGCGCCGTCCGCTGTCTCGAAGTTGCTAAACGCCGCAATATCGCCTTCATATTAATTGGTCACGTCACTAAAGACGGCGCCATTGCCGGCCCGAAATCCTTAGAGCATTTGGTCGATACGGTTTTGTATCTTGAGCAGGAAACCGCCCGCGGCTACCAGTTATTGCGCGCCAGCAAAAATCGTTTCGGCTCGACCAATGAACTGGGCATCTTTGAAATGACCGGCAGCGGCTTTAAACCCGTCGCCAACCCAACGGCAATTTTTCTCGACGAAACTGTTTCGTTAGGTGGCGGTTCGGCGACCAGCTGCGTCATCGAAGGCACTCGCCCCTTTCTCGTTGAAGTTCAGGCGCTCGTCACGAAAACCGTTTTCGGCTATCCGCAGCGCAAGACCTCCGGTTTCGACCTTAACCGCCTCCAGGTCCTGGCCGCCGTTATCAATAAGCGAACTAAATTCAACCTAACCAATCAGGATATTATTTTAAATGTCGTCGGCGGCCTGCGCATCACGGACCCGGGACTCGACCTGGCCGTTTCCGCCGCCATCATCTCCTCCCTGCTCGATAAGCCGCTCGATCCGCGCCGCCTGATTTTAGGCGAAGTCGGACTAGGCGGCGAAATCCGCCCCATTGCCCAAACTACTCCCCGCTTAAAAGAAGCGGCTAAGCTCGGCTTTAAAGAAGCAATCGTTCCACGCGTTGAAACGGCGGTTAAGGGACTGACAATGAAAGCGGCCAAGAATCTGGATGAAGCGATTGCGCTGTTTTGGAAATAGCACCAGCGCTTCCTGGGGCCATTCTTTATCATCTTACATAAAACACCCTAGGGGGTGTTTTATGTTACATACTAATTGTAATCAGGCGCAGCCTATGCCTGCTCCAAATACATGATCCTGCTATCTGCTCGGGCCTGGAGAGCAAGCCGGATTCGATCATGCAATCTTTCTCCCAAGAGCATCAAGGCTTCCTCCAACGCAACAAACTTGTACCCGGTTAATTCTTCATCCAAAAGCCGTATTCTCCTCGTTTGTTCCGCGGTGAGCACCCCTGCATCAAATACGAAGTGCAGCCGATCTCCCCGGTCGTCAGTATTGGCGTGATAATCAATACTGAGCAGGCTAAAGCTGATAGCATCCAAGCCCAGCTCTTCTAAGACCTCGCGCTGCACAGCCTGCAGAGGCGATTCATTTTCATCAATATTCCCTCCCGGAATCTCCCAATATTCTTTATATTCCGGCTTCACGATTAAAAACTTTCCATCATTATCAAAAAAGAGAGCTCCGGCCCCCATCCATTTTTTAGGCAAATTCTTAAAATATTCATCCATATACTCACTACTTCTTCTTGGCCAGCTTTTTAACCTTCTTCACGGGCCGTACGCTCGGCCGCACCCCTAAATTCGACAGCCGCCATTTCTCTATCTCTTTATGGTTACCGGATAACAAGACGGGCGGCACGCTATACTTTTTGCGGTTCATGACAACCGTTTCCGGCTTGGTGTATTGCGGGTATTCCAGGACGCCGGGCGCGGAATGCGATTCGAAACTGAGACTGTCGTTGTTGCCGAGCACTCCCGGTAACAGACGCGCCACCGAGTCGATAACGGCCAGCGCGCCGAGCTCACCGCCGGTCAACACAAAATCACCGATAGAGATTTCCTCATCAACCAAGACAGAAATTCTCTCGTCGATACCTTCGTAGCGCCCGCAGATGAAGATCAGAGAATCGAGCTTGGCATACTCGCGCGCCATAGCCTGATTCCAGGTTTTGCCCGAAGCCGACAACAACACTACCTTCTGTTTCGACGATTTAAACTTTTTCTTTTTGTTAAACTCGCTAAGAGCCTTATAGATTGGCTCGGCCTTCATGACCATGCCCGCTCCCCCGCCGTACGGCGTATCGTCGATACTGCGGTGCTTATCGCTTGTCCAGTCGCGCAGGTCGCGCGCTTCGACCTTAATAATATTCTTTTCACGAGC
Organism: uncultured Gammaproteobacteria bacterium; assembly: GCA_964451345.1. Classification (GTDB taxonomy): domain Bacteria; phylum Patescibacteriota; class Patescibacteriia; order Patescibacteriales; family Patescibacteriaceae; genus Patescibacterium. The sequence goes on from CAYVHQ010000034.1 coordinate 10,848, forward strand.
GCGCCCCAAGACGCCGATATCAAGATACCGGTTAATAAGGTCAGGAAAAATTGTTAGGACGCGAAATAACATATTTAAAAAGGTGTTAGCTATAGAAACCAAAAACCCCGGTCGCCCGGGGTTTTAACCGTACTATTAGATCGTCAGATTATCGATATCATCAATATCAACCATCGAGGTGTCGATATTTAGATTCTGGTTCTGATGCTGATCGTGATTCTGGTGCTGGTGCTGAGCCGACTGGCCATTGCCCCGTCCGCCATGTCCAGACATGAAGCCGCCATTATTGCCGTTCTGTCCCTGTGGACGCTCGTTATCGCGTTCGCGACGCGGCGGCTTAACCGAACCTTCCGGTTCATAAATTTTCAAGTTCACGCGGGCATTATTCTTTGCGCCAATTATTTTCAAGAGAGTGCGAATCGCCTGGGCGGTCTGGCCGCGGCGACCAATGACATAGCCCATGTCTTCCGGATCAGTCTTGAGAGTGAGAAGTACGCCCATTTCATCAACAGTACGATCAACTTCTACCTTTTCCGGATGGCCGACAATCGCCTTGACGACGGTTTCCAGGAAGTCCTTGTCTTGCGTTTCTGACATACTTTTTCAACGTGTTAATAATAAGACTTCTTCATTATAGCGCAAATAAAGGCGTTTGTCAAT
>CAYVHQ010000035.1:0-8643 GCA_964451345.1 uncultured Gammaproteobacteria bacterium
CTCGAACTCGCGGGTGCGGAAGATGAAGTTGCCCGGCGTGATCTCGTTGCGGAAGGCTTTGCCGATCTGGCCGACGCCGAAGGGGAGCTTCTTGCGGACGGTGTCGGCAATATTTTTGAAGTTGATGAAAATGCCCTGGGCGGTTTCCGGACGGAAGTAAGCGGCGTTGTCCTCATCTTCGACTGGCCCCAGATGCGTCTTCATCATCATGTTGAACTGCTTCGGTTCGGTGAGTTCGTTACCCTTCGGGCTCTTCAGGCCGAGCTCGCGCATCTTGGCGGCCATGCCGTCGAAGTCGAGGCCGGCGACGCTGACACCGTTCTCTTCGAGCAGGTGATCGAGGCGGTAGCGTTCATGTGTCTTCTTGTCCTCGACAAGCGGGTCGCTGAAATGGCCGAGGTGGCCGGAGGCCTGCCAGACTTTGGTATTGAGCAGCAGTGAGCTGTCTAGACCGACCATGTCGTCGCGGTCCGTAACGAAGGTCTTCCACCACAACTGCTTGATGTTGTTCTTCAGCTCAACGCCGAGCGGTCCGTAGTCCCAGCTATTAGCCAGTCCGCCGTAGATTTCCGAGCCGGGAAAGATAATTCCGCGCCGCTTGCAGAGCGACATCAATTTCTCCATGAGGTCTTGTTTTTGTTCAGTCATATGGCTTTACTCTATAGAAAAGGGGTTATTCTGTCAAAGGCGCGGGGAGAGGCTCGCTGGCGGCGGTCGTGCTGTAATTGGCGAGCAGGCCGAGGAGGGCGGCGGCGCAGACCACTCCGAAATGGAGGCTGAAGAGCCAGTGGTCGAGGCTGGCGATGATGAGCGCGCCGAGCGGCAGAGCGATGAGCAGGCTGGCGCCATTATTTCCTCGCCAGCGCAGGAGATGAATAAGGAAGAATAGGATCGTCAGGAAAAGAAGGATGGCACCGACAGAGCCGAGCTCGGCGATGATGAGCAAATACGTGTCATGCACCGGCTGGAAGAACCAGGCATCGCGCTTGAGATGGGATTGTTTTGAAAGTGCCATGGTATAGGGACCGAGCCCGGAGCCGAAGAAGGGATCTTGTTTGATGAGTGGCAGACTAGCGCGGGCGCCGTCGAGGCGTTCGGTTGTCGAGAGCTGTTCGAGGCGGCTATCGCCGCTGAGGCGGGGAGTGAACAGGTACGAGTACTGGCTGGCGAATAAACCGACGATGATAATAAGGCAGCCGGCCCAGGCAGCAAATTCCGTTAGCTTGCGGTCCGGGCGGAGTAGGTAGGCGATAGTGATGACGAGCAGGCCGGCTAGTGCGGCCAGCCAGGCGCCGCGCGAGAAAGAAACGATCAGTCCGCCGCTAATACAGACAGTTGAAAAGATGATAAGGAGCAGTTCAGCTCGTTTGCGCACACCGTCACGGCTCAGCCAGAGATAGCTGGCGGCGATCAGGGCGAGGGCCAGGAAGCCGCCTAGCATGTTGGGATGATCGAGACTGCCATAGGCGCGCAGCCAGCGTTCGACGACGCCGTCCGGCGCGACCGCTTCGATGACTGAGGCGCCGAGCTCACCTGAATCATGAGCCGCTAAACCTAAAATAGTTGAGGCCATGGCAGTCTGGCTAACAAATTGCCAGATGCCTAACAGAGCTGAAACTGCCGCTCCGCTGACAAAGGCGAGTGCCAAGCGGCGGAAGGGCGCGGTAGACTGCGCGAGGGCATACAGAAATAAGACAGCGACCAGCAAGCCGGCCGAGCGGTAGGCGCTCAAGGCAGGGGAGAGACTAGCCGGGATGGCGGCGATAAGAAATACAAAGAAGCCGCAGAGCAGATAGCGGTAGGTGATTTTTTTGAAGCCGAAGCGCTCGATGCTCGGCGCAAAAAGCGAGGCGAGGAATGAGAGAATGAAAAGGATGTCAATGCCATACAGCGCCATCAGGCCGTACTGCCAATCGGAGCCGTTCAGACTGCCGGCGCGCAGGATGAGATGCGTCTGCCAGGGGAGCAGGAAGAGAGAAGCGTAGAGCAGCCAGTGAGAGAGTTTTTGCATAAATTAGGTGTTTAGGCGTTTCAAATGCTCAGCCTTGAAGTATTCCCGCCGGTCGACGGTATGTAGCTTGAGGACATGGTCGCTAATAACCACGCGCGTATCAAGATTGGCGATGCTCTTTATCGCTGGCGACATGATCTTTTCCTGCAGCCTTCGGGCCGGTTTTTCTAAAGGTGATAGCCAGGCCAGCCAATCAATTTTTTTGGCGGCTTGGCTAAAGCGCAGGCGCGGTTCGGCGCTGGCTGTTGTCCAATTGGGTAGGGCGTCTGTCAGCCAGCTATTGGCGGCAATCAGATTTTTATAAACAGCCGGGTCGCCGTACAGCGGCACGAGGCCTGCGACCCAGTAGGTGAAATAGAGATCATCAGGCGAACGGAAGGACGCAAGGTCAAGCGCGCTTTCATCGACGAGGAAGCTGAGGCAGAGCGTGTCGGTGGTATGACCGGGACGGGGACGTAGTCCGGCTAGCTGGGTAAATGCCGTGGCAAATAATTTGGTCAGCCAGAGGCGGCCTGGTTTTGTAACAATAAAAAGATCGATATCGCCGCCGGGGCGGAGGTTGTGCGTGCCGATGGTGTTGGCTAGGCAGATGAGTCTGATCCAAGGCAGCCAGGCAAAGAGGCGGATGAGGCGGCGGGCTTTTTTAATTTTCGCATTGGTCGCGATATATCGCTTGCGCCGTTCTTTGGCTATCTCGCTCAGACGACCGGGTAACGCAAAAAAGCCTTCGCCCTTTTCAATATCCGGGCTGTCCTTCAGTGCAGCTTCAATATCGAGCAGGGAAGCGGGCACAGGCAGATACTGCCAGGCTTCGAATGAAGTCAACGGATAATCGAAGATATCAAAAAAGGCGATGGTGGAACGAAGGGCGGCGCGCATGGTTAGGCGGTGGGCGTGATGATGTGTTTTGAAGAAAGAGCGGTAATGGCCAGAATGACGATGGAGAGAACATCGAGCGGCCAGAGAATAGAGGGATACATCACGCGGATTGACGCGGCAACAGCCAGCAATAGCAAGCAGCTCCAGGCAAGCGATGCCTTCAAGGCCTGGTGCCGATGAAAGATCTGACGATAGCAGAGGAAAGTGGCGGCGAAGAGAGCGGCATTAACTATCAGAAAGGCCAGGAGTGCGGTCCAGTCGTAGCTGGCGCCCCGTTCCAGCACGAGAAGTATCGGCAGCGAGCCGAGGATAACGGGTACGAGGAAAAAAATGCCATGATAGGCGAGGAGGAGCCAGAGGGCGGCACGGAGATAGTGTTTCATATACTAATAAAGTTATTGAGCGATATTATTCAGGAAAGACATCCTTGTAGTCATGCTCCCAGCACTCATCGTAGCCGCGTTCGCTGAACTGACAATTGAAAAGAGGAATGGAGATGGTTTTATCAGTAAGGGCTTTTTCCAAGCCGCCTTCTAAGAGAGCGGGATTGAGAGGTACTGTTTTAATAATTTTCTCGCTTTTCAAGTCATAATCCTTTCGGACAAGTTTTTCTCCTGGGAGAAGTCCGACATAGCTCAGGGTGTTTTCTTGGAAGTTCAAAATCGCCGGCGGGAGCACTGAGAACTCACGTGGTTCGTCTCCGATCTGACCTTCGCTAAATTCGATATCTTTTATGAAGCGCTTTTCGGAAACGCTGAAGAGACGATGGGTCGTGAAGTCGCTCGTTTCTTCAAATCCGGTCGTGGGCATGATAAAAGAGACGAGGAGTTTGTTCTTATCAACCGCGTAGATAAAATAAGGGTCGGGCTTGGCGCGCTCAAAATATTCATTGGCATCCTTGGCGTTGAAAACTGGAAAGAGATTCTCGGTCAGCCGTACGTAGTTGCCAAAGATATCATATTCATAAATATCCTTAGTGGTTTTAGTCTGGACGATGGCGTAGATGTTTTCGCAGTCCTGGCTAAAGGTATAGCTCATGAAGATGGCGGTCGGTTCGGGTTTCGGCAGGTAATAGTTATCTGGCGCGAAAAGGATATTTTCCGCATAGCGGAACTGGGTATCCGGTTTGCCGTCAGGGCCTTTGGCCTGCTGGGGAATGATTTGGAGACGGCCGCACTGGTATCGGGCATTATCGAATTCGATGGAGGTGGTCGGATTATGAATCAATAATGGAAAGATTGCATTTTGTATTTCATGGGCCGTGCTTAGCTTCTTCGGGGCAGCGGAACGCCTGTCAGTAGATATGGAAGACTGCGCCAGTTCTTGCATGTCGCTGCCGATATAGATGCCGACCATCAACACGACAAAAAACAGGAAGACAGCGATCAGCTTCGAATACCAGGTAACTTTGTTCCATTCGATCGTTTTCATAGGATTGTGCGCGGCTTGTGACGTTAATTAATAGTTTATTCTAAATCCAGCGTCGGCTTATCAATCGCCATCGGCTCGATGACGCTTTCGCTGCCCGTGATACGTATAACGTCCTTGTCGATTTTTTTCAATTCCTTGTAGGCGGTATTGAAATGATTGACGGTCGTCGACATACTGGCACCGAGCTTCTGCATGTAATTGTCATACACGCCGATATGCTGGCCGAGCTTTTCAACATTGGCGCGGATGGCGAGGGCGCTCTCTTCGATCTGCATAGCACGCAAGCCCTGTAGGACAGTCTGGAGGTAGGCGAGGAAGGAAGTCGGGGAGACGATGATGACTTTATATTTGCTGGCGGCGCGCTGGATGAGATTTTCGGTGTCTTCGGTGACGGCGCCGATCTTGTTGACGATTAAGTCGTAGTAAATCGCTTCATGCGGGATGAACATAAAAGCAAAGTCCATCGTGCCATTTTGCGGCTGGATGTATTTTGAGGTCTCGACGATGCGGTTCTTTAAGTCATTCAGGAAAACTTTCTCCAGGCGTTCCTTTTCGGCGGCGATATTCGTTTCAGAAATGCGGTTATAATTCTCAAGCGAGAATTTTGAGTCGATTGGGATAATCTTGTCCTTGACGAAGACGACGGCGTCGACGATCATCAGTTCGCCTTCCGGAGATTTCGGGAAAGAGTACTGCATCTGGTAGCTGCCGGCCGGCATGCAGTTCTTAAGCAGGGTTTCGAGATAATACTCGCCAAGGATGCCGCGCTGCTTCGGGTTCTTCAAAATATCTTGCAGGCTTTGCAGCTGCCCGGAAAAGTTTACGACCTGGCGGTTGGTCTCGTCGAGCTTGGTCAATTTTTCGGTGACATCAGCAATCAGTTTGGCGGATTGCCCACTGATGTCCTGGATAATCTTGGTCGTCTCGCCGAATTGCTGGCGGTTGGCGGCATGTGTTTCGGCCAGCTTCTCGTCCATGACTTTGCGCAGTTCCCGGTTTTGTTCGTTCAGTCCGGAAAGGCGTTCCATGAGGGCGCCGAGCTCAGCGGATTGCTGCGGGGCGGCCGGTTTGCGCAGGAGCAGCATGATGGCGATGATGATGCCGAGCGTGATGAGACAGCCGAAGATGATGAGGATGGTTTCCATAGGTGATTGTCGTTATAAGCTGATTTTAGTATACTCTAACTATGAAAGATATTGAAATGGAACCGGTCAAGCCGGAAAAAGCCCCGCTCTTCGGCAAGGACGGCCGTCGTGATAAGCGGTTATTTGCCGTCGTGCCGCAACGGCCTTTTTTGGCCTGGACCTTCAGCCCGGCACTCGGCTGGGCGCTGCTGCAATTTTTGGCGGGTTTTTTCCTGGCTTGGATTATGTGTATGATGGCGTTTAAATATGTTTTCCAGACACTGTTTGCGGTGTAGGTAAGGGGGCGTTTAATTATAAGGAGGAGATATGAAAAGTCGGGGACGGAATAAGGTTGGCAGTAAACAAGGGAATCCGGGGTACCGGACACCGAGTTTTTTCAAGAATCAGCCGCATATTGCTCCTGCAATGCCGAAATCGTTCAAGAACTTGAGAAAAGAGGGGTTTGGGACCAAGTAGCCTGCATAGAGCTTAAAATATCTGAAAATAGCCTAAAATAGGGCTATTTTTGCTATATATATTGACTTTTTTGTATATATGTGATATAATAGGTAATTGCGCACCTTCACAAATGATTATATTTGTTGAATTATCCGAGGCCTGTCATGAGGCTTGGGGTAATTTAACAAATAAAAATACCAAACAAAAAATGGAAAATAACGTGATCTTAAATCATCAACAGCAGCTAAATCTGGATAAGCTTTTGAAAGATTTAGAAGCCAAAGGGATAGCGCTGGGGCAAGAGATAGAACTCTGGAAAGACCCCGAGCATTACTCAAAAGATATGTACCGCCGTTTAGAGACCAAGGAAGACCCGGACACCGTTCGCAATTATTATCGCTACGTGGACCAGTTCGGCGTTTTTCAGACAGCCTTACGTCTAGAAAGAATCAAGGCGGTCGTTGTGGAAATGATCCCGATTCGTTCCTATGGAGACTATATGGACGTTAGGGTCCTTGCCAAAGAAGGAAGTACCTGGTTCAGGTACAATAATTCTAGAGGCAGATGGTCAAAGGCATATGAAAAAGATTCAGTTGATCTGGGTTATTATGTGTTAGCAATTGATGCCTATAATACCAATATCCTTACCCTTGATGAAAATGGTAAGAAACCTGTTCCGGATGCTCCCAATAAGATTTGCCCGGAGCACAATTGCGCCTATCATCAGAACGGCAACTGCCTTATCTGTCTTGGCCAGGAATATAATCTGGATAAGGGATGGAATAAGGCGAAGGTCAATCCTGCTCTCGTTGATTACACTCATGATGGAATTCCTCTTCTTAACGAGAGCTGTTACAGTCTCGTAAGGACCTTGGAGGCTCCAGCTTCTGATCAAAGATATATAGGTGAGCCATTGGAAGCTCAGTCATGGGATGGTACATACTGGAGCGGGTATAGCAACTTTTTAACATCAGGGAGTCAAGTTGATGAAGTTTCTCTCATTGATCTTGATGATTGCATGAAGCGTATGAAAGAATTTGCTTCAGAAGAAGGATATGCCGGTGGATTTGTACTGGATTATAAAAACAGAACGGTCTATTACGACAATGATGTCGCCTTAGCCTATCTGCAAGAAAAAAAGCTTCCTAAAAGGAAGCTGAACACATATTTTAACAATTTTACAAAAAGAGTCTTTTTGTAAAAAATCTAATGGGCATTGCTTAACTGCGATGCCCATTTTTATATTGCGGGTATGGTTTCTGGTGGATGTGCGTTCTTGAAACAAAATGAAAGGCGTATGTTAGCTATTGACAATTCCCTAAAAATAGTATGTAATCAGTCATTACGGAATGAATCCGTATTCATAACCCCGCAGGCGTCGAGCGGAAAACCAAACGACAAACGTACATGAAAAAATTAATAAAAATATTTATCCGTAAGGAAATAGATGCGGAAAGCCTCTATCTCGTATTTAAGGTGAATGGCGTTTCGCGCCGAATGCTTATCAAGAATCAGGATGCCGGTTATCGCAAAGACGATGATATCAGCGACCTGCTTACGCCGGATTCGAAAATAGGGCTTGCCATTCAAAAAGAAATTTTTCGATCTCTATTAAGGACTGCTGTCTATCCGAATGAGAGCTTCAGTTCTAATGGGGGCTGGGTCGTGCCGCCAATCAGTTTTGTCTTCACGACAGAAAATTGTAGTATGGGGCTGCCGGTATTTAATCCGAAAACGAGACAGTTGACTGGTTTAGCGTATCGCACCCGAGTAGCTGCTTTTTCCCCGCAAGAGGAGACGGCTTTTCATCGAGTATTCGATACCGCCCAATTCGACAAAATGGATTATGGCTACAAGAAACATCTGCTCGTTTCCGCTGGTGCGCGACTTAAGCTGAAAGCGACCAGGCTGCTCAAGTATGGTACTAGCGAAAATGGACAGCCCTTCATACATATAGATCCGAACTTCAAGAAATGGGGGCTTATTAACGCGAGGCAGGCGACTGATAGTATTAATGCCGAAGTCTATCAGATAGAGGCTGGCATGAAGTGTGCGCCGGCCTTTAAATCGTTTTCTGATAACTTGGTTGACGCGGTGTTGAATTTGGAACAGATTAAAGATTTTTGTAAGAATCACCGTCCGTATCTTAACTCGATTGATGGTGTTGGGTTCTTTTTGATGATGAATCCATATGGATGCTATTATGTTGCCAGTACTCACCTTGCTCAAGGTGGTCTCCATTTGTATGTTGAGCCTTTAGAGCAAAGTACTATCTGGGAGGCTAATCCACCGAACTTAGTGGTTGTTCCTCAGCTTGATCCAAAAATCATTATGATCAAAGAATAATCATAGGTTAGAAAGACAAGTAACAAAAAGCCCGGCATGGAAATGCTGGGTATTTTTTTCACGCGGATGCCCGGCCGGCTTAATATTGACAAATTAACCTAAAAATGATAGTTTGTTTCATTGCGCAAGAACTTTAAAACATAATCATAAATTAAATAAACGAAGCATGATAACTGACGTTGTAAAAGGAAATATTTTTGATACTGAATTCCGTCATATCGCTTTCGCTGTAAATGTTGAAGGAAAGAATGACACCGGTGTTGCGGGAACAGTAGCTCAGTATTTTACTAAGGGGTTCCTCAGAACAGGCAAGTGCACAATGGGCGGGCTTATCAGCATCCCTTGTTTAAAAATTACTTTTCACGGGCTGGTTTGCCATTCATTGGAAGACGA
>CAYVHQ010000035.1:8743-10976 GCA_964451345.1 uncultured Gammaproteobacteria bacterium
TTAGAAAGCACATTGCTAGTGCGAAGCCAAAGCTCGAACATAGTACATGTTCGGGCTTTTTTACATCAATTGGCTACGCCGGCTATTCCAGTATGAGCGGTCTAATCGTATCAAGAAGGCTCTGCCGGGCCGCTCCGGAAAATTCATGATCGCCGTCAATCGACAGTACTGTAATTTTTTCGCTTAGCTCCCTTAGGTCTACGGCTGAGAGAATGTGGTCTTGCTTGGCAATAATAGCGGTAATTTCCGCATGCTCGGCGAAGGCGTTGTAGAGGGCAAAGGGTTGGAGAGATTGGCGCTCACGCCAATATTCGGCGGGAAAAACTTTCATGAAGCCTTCGATTGAAGGAAAGCGCGTCAGGCCGTCGAGATTTATTTCTGTGCCGGGCCAATCGCGGTAGCGATCCAGCGTCCGATTGATATCGAGATCAAAGGCCGGGGCGACAAAGAATACTTTTCGTATTGTCTGGGGATGAGCCAGGGCGGCGACAACCGCTCCCTGGGAGTGGGCGATAATATCTATCTGCGCTTCCGGATTATTTGCTTGTGTCTGGCGTATGATTTCAGTCAGCATTTCGGCCTGCTCTTTAATCGTTCGGCTGGTCAGGGTGCGAAGCGTTTCGTCAATAATGCCATAGTCAAACAGAATGGATTCCACTTCCGGCAGGCCGTTGGCGAGATAAGTAAAAAGTCCTCGATCATCTTTCAGCACACCGGCGCCATGTGAATATATGACGATGTGCTTCTGTTTTCCCATATTATTTCCCGTACTGGCAGCCTTTGCTTGAGCACTTTGGCGTGCCCTCCTTGCCTTCGATGAGCGGCTCGCCGCAGTCCGGACACATTTCGCCGGTCGGCTTGGCGTTGAAGGCCGTCTTGCAATCCGGGTAGCGGTCGCAGGCCCAGAAGATGCCGCGGCGGCTACGCTTCTGGACGATGTTGCCTTCCTTGCAGACTGGGCATTTTACGGCTGGGCCGTTGTCCTCACTTATATTCTTAATTGATTTGCAGGTTGGGTAATCGCTGCAGCCGAGGAAGCGGCCGAAACGGCCATTCTTTATTACCATCGGCTTGCCGCACTTCGGGCAAACTTCGTCCTTGAATTTTTCTTCGAGCTCCTTGATCTTGGCATCCTCTTCCGGACCCTTGGACATCGACTTGATGTTCTTACATTCCGGGAAGTTGCTGCAGCCGAGGAACTGGCCGAAGCGGCCGGTCTTGATAACCATACCAGCGCCGCACTTTTCGCATTTTTCGTCGGACATTACTTCTGGCATAATGTCGTCTTTCTTGACGAGGTCGTATTTGGCGACGAGGTTGTCATGGAAGGGGCCATAGAAGCCACTGATGACCGGCTGCCAGGCGGTTTCGCCTTCGGCAATTCCGTCTAAATCATTTTCCAGTTTAGCAGTGAATTCCATGTCGACGATATTCGGGAAGTGCTCAACGAGCAGGTCGATAACGACGCCGGCGATGTCGGTCGGCTTGAGGCGCTTGTTCTCATCGCGGTTGACGTAGTTGCGCGCTTCGATTGTTGAAATCGTCGGAGCGTAGGTAGACGGGCGGCCGATGCCGTGCTTTTCCAATTCTTTAACGAGAGTAGCGTCGGAGTAGCGGGCCGGCGGCTTGGTGAAATGTTGTTCCGGCTTGAGTTCTTTCAGTTCTAGTTTTTCTGTTTCTTTTACTTCGGGCAGGGTCATCTCCTGGCTCTTTTCCGGATAGATTTTCAGATAGCCGGGGAAGGTGATGATCTGTCCGGTCGAGCGGAACTCGGCACGGCCAGCCGTAATATCGATGGCGGTCTGGTCGAGTTCGGCCGGTGGCATCTGGCTGGCGACGGCACGCTGCCAGATTAAGCGATAAAGCTTGAGTTGGTTCGGGGCAAGGATGCCTTCGAGATTTTCCGGGGTGCGGCCGGCTTCGGTCGGGCGGACGGCTTCGTGCGCTTCCTGCGCGCCCTTAGATTTGGTCTTGAAGCGGCGCGGTTCTTTCAGGGCGTATTTGGCACCGAGAGTGCTTGTAAGATATTCGCGGGACTCGTCGAGGAATTTTTGCGAAAGGTTCTGCGAGTCGGTACGCATGTAGGTAATAAGACCGACGCTGCCTTCGCTGCCGAGCTCGACACCTTCGTACAACTGCTGGGCGAGCATCATCGTCTGCTTGGCGGAAAAGCCGAGGAGGCGGTTAGCGGTCTGCTGCAGGCTGGACGTCGTGAACGGCGCCGAAGGGGCTT
>CAYVHQ010000036.1:0-310 GCA_964451345.1 uncultured Gammaproteobacteria bacterium
TTCTTTTACGATGAAAATCAAAGCGTTCGTCCTTCTGATGTGCCGGCTTCGGCACTGTATAATTTGAAAGCTGAAGAGTTTTATCTTCAGAATCAACTCCGAATAAGCGTTGGAGTCGAAGGAGAGAAATATATTACGTTTGTACAAGACCTGTTCGATATGCGCGCTTCTGCAAAACAGCATTTTTCAGCCTACGATTTTCGAATATATGAGGACATACAAAGCATGGTGCGTGATATAAAAAAACTTGACGAAGAAAGACATTTAGCTCGCTTAGTATCAGGATTGGCCTGGCCCTGGGTATCGAAAA
>CAYVHQ010000036.1:320-4683 GCA_964451345.1 uncultured Gammaproteobacteria bacterium
TAGTATAAATCATAATTGGGTGCATTCAAAAAATGCCATTAACGAGGTAGGATGTATACATACCGTTCAAGGGTATGATCTCAACTATGCTGGTGTAATTATTGGACCAGAGCTTTCTTATGACTTTGGTAAGAAGCAATTTGTCATATACCCTGAAAAGTATACAGATATGAATGGTCGAAGGGGAATAGAAGATCCTAAAGAACTTGAACGCTATATTTTAAACGTGTATAAAACACTTTTAACTCGCGGCATCGAAGGAACATTCGTCTATATTGTCGATGAAAATTTAAGAAAATACTTTAAGACGTTAGTTAAATAAACTACTATGCCCCTCGAAACCTTCTGGACCCCCGCTCAGCACGCTAAGAAACAAGCCGACGATGAAATCAACGCGGCTGTTATCGAACAGGCCGCTGCGGCGGAAGGCGAAAGCGATGATCTCTCCGCCGAACTTATCGCGCCGGAGTCGCTCGCGGAGGATCCGGCCACCGTCGATCAGATTTATGACTGGTACGCCGCCGCCATCAGCCGCCGTGACCGCGAGCCACTCGAGTACGATCGTTTCGTCGCTCATTTCTTCGAAGGCGGCAGCACCGAACCGCTGCAGGCCTATGGTGATATGGAACGCGGCTTCTTACTCGGTCAGCAGAAGTACGGCGTCTTTATCCCAACGCACTTTGCCCCGAAGACTATGCGCGGCGGCTATGACTTAATGGACGCGCTCGGCAAAAGCAAGAAGACCCCGGCCGTGCTCGCCGTTACCGAAGACCTTTCTGAGATGATTGAACGGATGCCGGATTGGACAAAATTAGATCTTGGCTTTCTGGCAAACTTCCGCGATGACAGCGTCGAAAAAGACATAGTCTACAATGCTCATCCCGACGTCCGCAACCTCATGCTCGGGCTTGTGGCCGAATATATGAATGAAACAGGGGAGTATTTCGAAGCTGCCTAGCTAATATTGACATTTACCATAAAATGTGATATAATTAGGACATATCATAATAGACCAATTTATATGAATAAACAGCCAAATTTCGAAAATCAGAACCCGGAAAACACTAAAGACACCCGTACCCATTACGAGGTGCTTGGCGTTGCCGAGAACGCTACCGAAGCACAGATTAACCAGGCTCTGCGCGACATTTCCCAGAAATTTCACCCTGATGTTAACAGCGATCCGGCGGCCGCCGAAGAAATGAAGCGGATTAGCGAAGCCCGTGCTGAGCTGACCAATAAAGACAAGCGGGAATCGTATGACCTGCGCAACGGCCTCGGCAGTTACCGCAAGTATGCCAAGCAGCCCGAGCCACAAACAAAACAGGAGACACAGCCCCCGCGGAATCATCAGAAAGAGTCGGCCGTGGAATTTGGCAAGGCCGTCGATGGCGTCAAGGGACGCCTGAAGGTCATGACTAAGTATGAACATTTTTCACTGCACCTGCCTCTCGGTTTTAAAGACGACAAGGTAGCTATGGCCCGTCTTAAGCAATGGTCCAAGGATTTCACTGAGGGACTGAAGCGCATAGATTTTGATTACGTGGCTGCCGATGCCGCCCTCGACGAGATTATAGAGTATCCGCCGAAAACTCCGGCCACTCCGACAACTCCGCAGACGCCACCTGCTCCAGAAAACCCACAGACGCCTCCCGTGCCGCCCGCTCCGGAGCCAGTCGTTCCGCCGGCGCCAACTCCTGAACCCGTAATAACTCCGGAACCGGTTAAGGATCCGGTGGTTACTCCGAATGCTACGCCGGTTGCCGATCCGGTGGTCAAGCCTGTCAAAGACCCGGTGAATGAGCCTGTTAAAGATCTAGTCGCGCCGGCTGCCCAGCCCCAGAACCAACCCGGTAAGACGCAGGCCGAGATTGATGCCGAAGCGGCTTTGAATACGAAGAACAAGGCAAAAATTAATCCCACGATTCATAATACCGTCTATAACATTCCGGATTGGAAGAATTTTAACGCGGCTGACAAGAAGGGATATTTCGAGCAGACTCTGTTCCGTCTTCAGGAACGTGTCAAAATTCTCTCTCAGGACAAAGTAAAGAACGCCGCGCTCATTGATGCCTTTAATCTTTTTCTCTTTGACTTCGGCGGCGATTATAACAAACCTGACTTTGACGCCGTTGCTTCGCAGGCCGCCTTTGAAAAGCTCATGGCCGACAGCAATCCCGCCAAAGTGCCGGGCACTGAAAAAGTTGCTGTTAATAAAAAGCCTAGCGCTGAGTCGAAGGCCGTCTATAATGTTAAGAAGTGGAAGAAATTTAAGCCAGCTGAGAAGCAAGGATATTACGACCAGATTCTTTCTCGTCTTCAGGAACGCGTCCAAATTCTTTCGCGGGACAAGGTGAGAAATGCCGCGCTGATCGAGGCCTTCAATCTCTGGCTTTTTGAGTTCGGCAATGCCTACAATAAGCCTGATTTTAATGCTGTTGCTTCGCAAGCCGCCTTTGACAAGCTCATGGCCGATAGCGGTCCCGACAATATCCCTGATGCTGACAAAGTTCCGCAACATGTCGCGTATAATGCCGATGGCTTTGCGATTATAAACAATCCCGGTGCTGAACCGATTACGACCACCTTCCGCCTTCTCGAGGAAGCAGGCACCCATCTTATCGGCAAAGACGAGGCCGGTAAATTATTCCTCGTCGACCGTCTGACCGGAACCGCTCTCTCACTCGGCTATTCTGCGATTAATAAGCTTGGCGAAAGCCTCGTCGCTACTGACCGTACCGGTTTCCGCCGTCTCCTTAGTCCGAGCACGGGCAAAGCGATTGGCAGCTTCTACAGCAACATTCTTGAACGCGACGGATTGCTCATCGCCTGTGAAGGCGGCAAGTTTGAAAAAGTTCTCGATCGCGAAACTGGCGCTACTCTCTCCCGTCCCTTCATAAAGATTTTCATGAAAGACGGCAAGTACTACGGCACGGGCGTCACCCGCGACGAGCTGATTGAACTAGATTAAATAAAAAAAACCGCCTCCAGGGAAGCGGTAGCGAAATCGGGCTAGACGGCCAGATTGCGCTGCAAAAATTCAATTGATCCAGGCATTGCTTCCTGGATCTTTTTGCGTAAGTTCGAATACATGGTCGGATCAACTGAGTCTCTGTCTATAATTTTGTCATACTCCTGATCGAAGGAAACAAGCGTTTCCAGCCAATGCGTGCACCAGCGGGAGCTGCGCTGTGAGAATATCCGCACGAGCTCCGCTTTGTTCGTGCCGAAAGACTGCTGTGCGCCGAAACCGGCGGCGAAGCATATCAGCCGGGCGGCATAGATGACGCCATACAGCGTCCGGGTCAGCGCTTGCGATCTCTGTTCAAGGGGCAGATTTTTATAATCAAGATACTCATTGACCAGCTCATTGAGCGTGCCTGAGATATATGACAAGACGACAGATTCCGCTTGTCCGTTACTGAAGCAATAGTCGCTCAGGCAGCCTTTTATCGCTCCGCCGTATCCCTCGAACCGTTCGATGGCGGCAAGGCTGGCTGGATCGATCGGGCCGCGCCTGTCGACCTTGTCGCTGCTCGTGATGGGCAGGATGTTTACTTGCACGTTGCGTTCTCTGGCAACCCGTAATGAGCGGGCTAGCGACTTTGGCAGCATGGTGACGCTGCCTTTGTAGGCTAGCGCGATATCGAGACCGCTTAGGCGGCTGTGGTGCACGGTCGTATACGAACCGATAAAGCTGGCGGCCAGTATGTTGGCTGAGGCCATGATATCCTGACGCAACAGTTCGGCAACCTGTTCATAATCAGTCAGCTGAGGAAACTGCTGCAGGGTATAGCAATTCAAGGTGATTATTTCTTTCAAAATGTCTCCGTTATTGTTAAGTTGCAAATTGGCTCTATACTAGTAAAAAAGAGGGTCTTTGTCAAACATTTTGCCGGAGGCTTCGGCGGCGCTTGAACCGGCCACAAAGCCGGTCGTCCAGCATAATTGCAAGCTGTAGCCGCCGGAGGGGCGGTCGATGTTGAGGACATCGCCGACGAGATAGAGGTTCGGGTAGAGTTTCGAGCGCATTGTTTTAAAATCAACTTCTTCGAGCTTGACGCCGCCGCTTGTCACAACCGCCTTATCAAGCCCCATGAGTCCGCTGACGGTCAGAGGAATGTGCTTTAAGAGGCGGATAAGAGTCTGACGCTCTTCGCGCGTGACGCTGTTGCTTGGTTTTTCCGGGTCGATGCCGGCTTGCTTAATAAGCGCGTTCATAATGGCTGTCTGCGTTAGTCCGGGCAGGCTGTTGCGGACTCGCTTTGTATGGTTCTCGGCCAGCTTACCAAGAATTTCCGTATCAATATCTTTCATATCGCGGCCGGGCATAAGATCGATGCCGAGCGTAACAGCGCCGTAG
>CAYVHQ010000036.1:4693-10684 GCA_964451345.1 uncultured Gammaproteobacteria bacterium
AGCCAAGTAGTTCACCGATCTCACGGCTCATGTTCAGGGCGAGTGGACCGCTCAGGCCATAATGCGTAAAGAGAAGCTTGCCGGTATTGCCGGTCATTTTTTTGCCGTCCTGGTAGGCTGTTAGTTTTGCTTCGGCGAGCGCCACACCGGCCAGGGCATGGGCCCATTTCTCTTTCGTTTTAACCGGCACGATGGCCGCCGTTGGTACGATAACCGTATGTCCCAGTTCCTTGAGCCAGCCGAACCCTTCTCCGGTCGAGCCTGTTTCCGGACGGGAGCTGCCACCGGTAGCCAGGACTATGTTTTTGCCGCGTATTATCCGTTTGTCTTTTAGTTTCACGCCGAGTAGGCGCTCGGCTTCACATTCAAAGCCAGCAACAGCCGCGCCGGTCTCAACAAGCACCTTGCCTGCTTTCATATAATCAACCAGCACCTCCCAGACGCTGCGGGCGCTGTCGCTTTCCGGAAAGGCACGATTCTCCGCTTCGATTTTTGTCGGCATACCGCGCTCGTTAAAAAAGGCCAGAGTCTCGGCTACGCCGAAACGCGAGAAAGGGGAGAAGAGGAATTTTTGGCTGGCTTTTAGCTTTGCCAAAAAACGCCGCACGTCGAATTCGGCGTTCGTCAGGTTGCAGCGTCCACCGCCGGTTATGAGCAGTTTCTTGCCGAGTGACGGGTTTTTTTCCAAAAGAATGACCCGGGCGCCAAGCTGCGCCGCTCGTCCGGCCGCCATCATGCCGGCCGGTCCGCCGCCGATGACTACAAGGTCATATGTCGTGTTTTCTGCCATATGGGCTAATCATAGCATGTATAAGCTGCTCGGCAAGTAAAAAAACGCCCGGTTCGCATATGCGCCGGGCGGTAGATAAATATGTAAATTTTGACTTATTACGTGTTGATGGCATGGAGCCGAGTAAGAAGGTTGAAACGCTTTTCTAAATTGATGGAGCCGTAGTGAACGCGTAAGCATTCTTCGATCTTGACGATTTCATCGCTGATATCGGCCCGGGTGAGTTGCTTGCCATGCAGATAACGGATGAGCCCCTGTGCCAGCGGATTCATGTCGCTGTGATAGCCTACCAATACCAGATACGTTTTAATGATATGACAGATCGCTTCGACTGTTGCTTGGCCGGGAAATGTGAAGTTTTGGATAGTCTCGAACATCGCCTGGACCGTTGTCGGATAGGTCTTCTGACGGATGTCGCGCAGGATGTCATTTTCCGGGTCGGAAACGACTGCCGGATTGTCATAACACCAGATAATGAGGTTGTCTAAATCTTTCTGATTTAGGTTCTTACCGAGCATGCGCAGGATTATCTGCCTAAAACCAGAACCCTGCTTTATTTTCCGGAGGATCGTATCGGCATACGCACCTAATTCGAATTCATTACCAAAAACGAAAGGGACGCGTTCAAGGATGAGTTTGATAGCTGAACTGAAATTATTTAACTCTATCCGCGCTTTGATGGAATTAACAATTGAACAACTGAGCAGACCAAATCCAACTACTACGCACACGACCGTAACGCAGGTGGTTAAGATGTAGTTGTCCACGTTGGTCTGTATGTCGTCGCCCCAGATTTTTTGAGCAGATAAGGCAATGACAATGAGAAAAAATATCATTGCCCAGATTGACTGCCACTTTCCTCTGATAATTCTTATATTAGTTGTAACCATTTTCCCTCCTAGGGTTTTTATATTGATAAATTTACTTGTTAAGGTTCGGAATTACTCACTATTTCATATTTTTGTCAAAATGTCAATAGAAGGGGACTGCGCCCCACTTTCGTGATTACTGTAAAAAAAGCCCGATACGAAATGTACCGGGCAATAATTCAAAATGCTTACTGAGGAGTAGGAGTAGGAGTAGGAGCATTTAATCTTAAGATTTCTCTCAAGATTTCGGAAGCCTTTTCTTTATCAAAGGTCTTTTTTTCGCAGAGGGTTGCATCCAGTTTTTGTGCAAAGATTGGAATTGATCCAGCTGCGAGACCTTTAGTTTCTAAATATCGGAAGATTCCACCGGCTAAGTCAGTGGCACTGCCATATTTTCCAGTTAACTTCGTGTATCTAATGATTAGTCGATTGAAGTTGGACCAGGTTCTTTCGTTATCCCTTTCGAAATCAGAAATAGTCTCAAACATCGTTTCTGTTTTTTCTGGAAAGCGCAGAACGAGATTTTCCTGCAATATGGATAATTCAGAATCATTAAGCAACTTTTTGTTTTCATCGATGCAATGAATAATCAGAGATTCTAGTCGTGTTCTTTTTATTATCTGCCCGACTGTATTAATGAACGCGATGCGTTCATCCAGATGCTTGGCCAGATGGCTGAGTATTGTTTCGACATGCTTGATGAAATCTGCGGTTAAACCGAAATTGAAGCGCGGATTGCCGTTTAGCATTTCGGTCGCTGCATTTATATCGGAAATTGTTTCTGCTATATCAACAATATTAAGAATGGCAATAACAAGAGATACAATGCTGATTATCGCGCATATCGTGACAAGCCATGAATAATTGTCTTCACCTTTTGCAGCGCAAACAATTATTCCGGTGACTAACCCGACTAGCGTTTGTGCTAGTGTCCAGACTGTTGTTCTTTCTAATGATTTCATAGTGTGCCCCCTCCAGGGACATGATTTAGGTTATTGAATAATATCTCCGCGTCTCGACGCTGTCGAAAGGCGGGAATATTACTCAATAATCCCCGAATTTGTTAAGGTTCGTAATCCTGTATTATAGCATATATAACAAAATAAGTCAATAATATGATGTAATAAAAAAGTGCCCGATACGAAATTGTATCGGGCGGCGTCGTTGTTGATTATTTCACGTTTTTTACCATGCGACTGAAAATTTCATGAATTATATCCTTATCCATATCAATGGTTGGTGTAAGGTGTTGATCGAGTTCATAGCCGAACTGCAATTTTTGTTCGACAGTGCATTTTTTTCTATTTAGGAAGTCGGTCATTCCCGCTGCCAACTCGTTAGTGCGGGCAAACGGACCGAGTAGTTTATAGTATTCGCGAACTATATTTGCCGCTTCTGTGTACGTTTGTTTTCTATTCAAATCAAATGAGATCAAAGTTTCGAATATGTTTTTTGCCAGTGGTCGGAAACGATTATCAAGACATTCGCGGAGAATATTTACTTCTCCGGTACTTAAGAGAGCTGGCTTTGAGTTTATTGATAGCAGAATCGCTTTTATTAGCCACTCTTCCGTAAGCGTATTGCCGAGTTGTTTTAGTTTCTTTGCTTTTTCTTCCGGAAGCTTCTTTAAAAGCGTAAAAACGTTCTCGAACCAGCTGAGCGGATTTTTGAGGCTTTCGAAACGGTTACTTATGCTTAATTCCATGTCCACGTCAGCATCGTGAAGGTTTTGGAGCTGCTTGCGACATTTTTCGTTGATCAGATGAGCTGTTATCAAGCATGCCATGATGATAATAAGCAAGATGGCCATTGTTGATGCATGCTTTGTCGCATCAACGGTAATTCCTGTAATTGCCAGCATGGCGCATAAGAGTGCAATCAGCACAAATGTACTAGACCGCCCTACGTAATTTTTAATTGTTAACATTTCCCCTCCTGGGATTAATTTAGGTTATTGAATAATATCTCCGCGTCTCGACGCTGTCGAAAGGCGGGAATATTACTCAATAATCCCCGAATTTGTTAAGGTTCGTAATCATGTATTATAGCATATATTAGAAAATAAGTCAATATGTGGCTTTTTGTGCTATAATTCGGGCATGAGAGTACCAATCCGCAAAGGCGACGAATATACCCACCTCAAACCCGACCCGCATATGACGCAGGCTAAGTATGACGAGCTTAAGGCTAAGCTCGACCGCCTGCAAAACGTCACCCGCTTCCGTTGGATGAAAGAAACGGCCGTTAATGCCGAAGGTGGTGACTTCTCGGAGAATGCCGGTTATCAGGCAGCGAAAGCTAAGCTGCGCGGCATTAACGAGGCAATCTTGCAGATTCAAGAGCACCTTAAGCGGGCGATTATTATCGAAGCGCGCGATGCGAGCGACGGTGTTCAGCTCGGTAGCCGTGTCACTGTTCGGCTTGATGGCGTCGTAAAAATATATACTATTCTTGGTTCTTCAGAGATTGACCTGGCCAATAACATTATTTCGCATAACTCGCCCCTCGGCGCGGCTTTTCTCGGTCGGCGGGTAGGGGAGAAGTTCACTATTAAGCCGGGTAGCAAAACGATGGAGTGCGAGATTTTGGAGATTGTCTGAAAATTATACAGATTCAAGCTAACCGCCGGTCGTATATATTGACTTATATACGATTTTCTGCTAGAATATACTATTCTTTTAAAATTAAATAATTGCATGGAACGAGAAACTATACCGGCATATAAGCCAGAGGAATTACTGTCCAAAGTATCGAATTCATTGGTCAGAGCCTATGAAGGGCTGGCCTTGGGTATCGACACGAAAAATGACAGTCTTACGCAAAAATTTTCTCTGGAATTTTTTGCCGCTTTGCCGCTGCAACCGAAAGAAAAGCTGCAAAAGCTTTTTAACGAGGTCTACAGCGATCCGTTTGCCAAATTTTTTCAGTATGTACCAGAATCACAGTTTCAGGTAGTGGTTTCGTACCTGGAGATGACAACGAAGTATCGTTCAGATGATTGTTTGAAATTTCTAGTTGATGCCATTACGAACTACGAAAAAGATGAGAAGCCGCTTAAGGACGAATTGTTGCAGCTGCTCTACGTTTCTCTCAGTCACATGTTACTGGGAGGCGGTATTTTTGATGATAGCGCCGCCCTGAAGGTGCATGAGTATGGTATTAAGAATAATAATCCCAGCCTTGTTTCAATGGTAGGGAGTTATATCATTATCCGAAACCGTTCTTTTGTATTGCCCCGATCCTTGAAGGATTTGAAAAGGCCCGAACAGCTGTGGAAGTTGCTGCATGCCTACAGACCGGAGGGAGATTGGAACTCGGTGCGTGAACGTCTGATTGTATGCGATGTCTTACTGCCAAACCCTGACAGAAGAGTTCCTGCTGAACTGCTTATTGAAGGCAAGGACTTAACGCTCTATTACAATGAGGCATTTTTGCTGGCTGGTCGGTTGCTCGATGTGGAGAAAAATGATTTCTACTATATCAGAAATCTTCTACAGCAAGAAGTGGTTCAGAAAGAGTATGGCAATGATCCGCGAGCCAAGGAATTGGCCTTAGCCTACATTGTCCATGTGATCGATCCGAAAAGCGTTAGCTTGGGATATCTAGAATCATTTAGCGGCTGGCTGCAGGCATATGGAATAACTGCGGATGACTTCAAATTGACACGCGTCGGGTACGTCATCGCGCAATTGCTCATTGCCGGAAAAATCGAACTTGCCCATGAAGTTATTAATATTTCCGGCTACAGTATATCGGACGAATTGCTGGCTGATGTGGTTTCTCAGATAAAGGCCGATATTGATGCGGCCCTGCTTGAAGCGGAGAAATTTGTCCATGAGATAGTTTCTGCCTATACCTATAATTTTAGCGGGCAGACCTTGAGATCAAAAAGCGTGGCGCTGGCCTATACATTAGCCAAGAGAATTGAGCGGGTAACGTCCTACTGTAAAAATGGACTGCCGAGCATCGACGATATTCCTCTGGTTAATTTCGGACCGGGCTTTTCCGGAAAAATTCTGCTTGTCTCATTTAAAGAGAAGCTGTTTCTGCGCGGAATCCGTAAGGGCGACGAGCTGCACAGGCAAATCTTTGATAAGTTTCAAGAAGAGCTGATTGACCTCGGGTATGCGTATTATCCCGATGAAGAAGGCGGCGCTACTCTGTTAGTGAATTCCTCTGATAAGACCTGCACGATATATGGCGACTCGCATGAATTTGGCGCCTGCGATAAAACGAAGGCTCAGGAAATTTTACAATGCGCTTTCCCGGGCTGGACTGTTTCTATGAAGTAAGTATATTTTGTATAGTGGGCTATGGAGCAATTCCATAACC
>CAYVHQ010000037.1:0-3401 GCA_964451345.1 uncultured Gammaproteobacteria bacterium
TGCTTATGCCGTCACTCCTTGCATTCCCTGCACCTCTCCTATTGTTCTGCACTATCCGATCGGATGTACAACCATCTTGTCCACGTCTATCCGCGTATCCACACACTCATCATCGAGGATAAGATGTCAGCGTGGGAAAATGTCGAAGTGGCAGGACGAATCCAACGGGTAATGCAGGAACTAACGGCTATTCCGCGTGTCCGATTGCGTCTGTGGGACAAATGGGTGCAGGAAAGCGAGAAGACAGAGACCTATTCGACCTATTCCTCGCATTCCATGACCTGGCGGGCACTGGTCGATATCGGTTTCTGGTCGACGAACATGGTCAGCGAAGACTCGCGCATTTTCTGGCATTGCTTCTGCTATTACAAGGGTGACTATATCGTCCAGCCGATGTATTTCCCGGTATCGATGGATATCTGCATGGATAAGAGCTTCACGGCCACGGCGCGTAATTTATATAAGCAGCAGCGGCGCTGGGGATGGGGAGTTGAGAACATTCCCTATCTTTTGTTCAACACCAACAAGCAATGGAAGACCCTCGACGGTACGGCCCGAAAAAAATATCTCAGTCATATCATCGTGCAGCTGTACGGTTTTCATTCTTGGGCGACCAATGCCTTTATAACATCCATTCTTGGCTGGCTGCCTATCATTCTCGGCGGAGATCGCTTTAATGCAACGGTTCTTTCCAGCAACTTGCCGGTTGTCAGCAAATATCTGATGACGTTAGCCATGGTTGGCATGGTGTTGTCGGCCGCGATCTCGCTTCTGACGCTCCCGGCGGGGGATAAGCCGAAACCCTGGAAATATGTGGTTATGGTGGTTCAATGGGTCTTTTTGCCAGTAGTTATTATATTATTCGGTGCGGTGCCAGGCCTTGAAGCGCAAACCCGCCTTATGTTTGGAAAATATATGGGCTTCTGGGTGACACCGAAGCATCGGGAATAATTATTTGATTTTCTGGCGAGACCGTGAAATAATGCTTCCAGTTCTTAACTATTTGAAAAAGCATGAAGACTATCACTGAAGTATATGACGATTACCTAATCGTCATCAACCTTCAAGAACATCAGCGTCGCGTGGCCGCCGTCGCTAAGCTAATCGCCGAAAATTTTTCCGGCGAATTAGACCGCAATGGCGTAATTGAAGCCGCGCTTCTGCATGATATGGGCAATATCATTAAGTTCAATCAGGATCATTTCCGCGAAGGAAAGGAATTGGATGACGAGACCTTTCTGGCAAATATGAAAAGCTATTGGCTCACGACCTTCGGGCCGAATGAGGATAGCGCAGAGATATTTGTTAATAGTCTCCGCCGCCATGGCCGTGATTATTGGATCAGGGTCAAGGCAGATTTTAAGGCAAAGTATGGTAGCGACGAACACGCTGCTACGCTGGTAATCGCACAGGAGCTCGGTCGCAGCCCCGCAACCATCTCTTACCTGCAAAACGTTGGTTTCGATAAACTCGATACGACAGTTGCCTCGGAAAGTTTCGAACAAAAGATTTGCGCCTATGCTGATATGCGGGTTGCAATCAATGGCGTAACAACGATTGCGGAGCGTTTAAATGATGCCCGTCGTCGTTATCAGGGCAGTGCGCATTCCATCGTTTCCGCAAGGTACGAAAGATTGGAAAAAGCTCTGTATGATATCGAAGAGCAAATCCAGGCGCGTACGAACATTGCCTTAAGCTCTATTTCTGATGAAACAGTTATTCCTCAGATGGAGGAACTTAAAGGCTATACACTAAGCGAAGCCTAGGAAATACCCGGTTGCAACACCGGGTTTTTGTTTGCCGAAGTTTTCTCTGAGGCTTTAATATAGTATACTGAATATATGCTTATCATGATTGTCAGCGTCATTATTCTCATTCTCTCCGCCGTCGTGCACGAGTACGCGCATGGCTGGATGGCGTTTCGGCTGGGCGATGATACGGCCAAGCGCGCCGGACGACTAACCCTTAATCCCTTTGTCCATCTCGACCTCTTCGGCTCAATTATTCTGCCCCTCCTTCTCATCTTCAGTAAAGCTGGTTTCTTCTTGGCCTGGGCCAAGCCGGTGCCCTATAATCCTTACAATCTCCGCGACCGGAAGTATGGCGAATTAAAAGTCGCTTTAGCCGGACCAGTTAGCAATATTATTATCGCCGTCTTTTTTGGCCTCGTGGCGCGGTGGCTGCCGCTGGCTCTGGAAAGCAAGCAGGGTTTGCTTTTTGGATTCTTAACGCGCGATTCCGCTACTGTTGCCGTCTTGGCCAATGGATCATTAATTGCTGGCCTGGAAATCGCGGCTCTTATGATCTGTTTCATTAACCTGGCTCTGGCTATTTTTAACCTTATTCCCTTGCCGCCGCTTGATGGCTCGAAGATCCTATCTGTCATTCTGCCGCCGGCTGGGCGGGAGTTCATCTGGAAATATGAACGCTATGGTTTTATCGTGCTTGTTTTTCTGATCTGGTCAGGCGTTTTCAGTTTCATCGGCACGGCAGTCTTTTGGGCATTCTCGGCGATTACCGGCCTATTGTAACTATTGACTAAAATAATCATTCGTGATGTGATGAAAATATAGCCTCAGCTATATTTTTTGTTTAACATTCCTTTAAAAATTATGATTCTTAAACGTGGTAGTCAGTACCAGGCAGTCATGCAGGCGTTTCAGGATTCATTCTATGCCATGCTGATACTCTTTCCTCTAATTTTAGTCCGCTGGAACTGGGGTCATCTTTCTCAGAATGGAGTTAAGCTATTTATTGGAGGTTTGGTGCAGTTTGCTATTTGCTGGCTTATATTAATGATTATCCTGTATTTTCCTAGCTTTTGTCGGCTAGCCTATGAGCGTTTCCGCTTAGCACAGCGAGAAAAGAAGAGACGACCTGAGTATGTGGTGAGACATATACGTCAGTATTTACGGACCGTCCCTTTGTCTGATTTACAAAATCGAGCGCTTATCCGTCAGCAAGTCTGTGAAATATATAAAAATGCCGAATCTAGGCTAAAAAAGTACTGCGGTGGGAGATATCCCTAGCCCTTGTCACCATATACGGAATGGCAAGGGTTTTTTATTGCCCCAAAGGTCCAAAATTGGCAATACGGGGCGGGGGAGAAGGGGCGTTCAGCCTCTCTTGACTTCATTTTTCGCTTCTGGTATATTATTTAGGTATCCCGAGTGGTCGGGATTTATTTTACGGTAAATACCCATTCAACTAACTATGCCTACGATCAATCAGCTAATCAAGCAGGGACGTCATAGCATCAAGACCAAGAGCAAGTCTCCGGCCTTGAAGCTGACGCTTGATACTCTCCACCGCCGCAAGAAAATTACTGTCAACGGCGCTCCTTTTAAGCGCGGCGTGTGCTTGAAAGTTTATACCACTACGCCAAAAAAGCCGAACTCGGC
>CAYVHQ010000037.1:3411-10085 GCA_964451345.1 uncultured Gammaproteobacteria bacterium
CCTCCAGGAACACTCGATCGTCCTTATTAAGGGCGGCCGTACGAAGGACCTTCCTGGTGTTCGCTATAAGATCATCCGCGGCGTCTATGACGCCCAGGGCGTCGAAGCTCGTCGCCAGAGCCGTTCCCTATACGGAAATAAAAAGCCTAAGGCTGGTAAATAATATTATAATATGAGAGGAAAAGCAGCACCAAAACGTAAGATTCAGCCAGACGTCCGCTATAACGACCTGGAAATCGCTAAGCTCATCAACTACGTTATGCGCCGTGGCAAGAAGTCTGTCGCCCAGGGCGTCGTCTATGATTGCTTTGATATTGTTAAAGAAAAGACTCAGCAGGACCCCCGCCATGTCTTCAATAAGGCCATGAAGCAGGTCACGCCGATGCTGGAAGTTCGCGGCCGCCGTGTCGGTGGCGCCAACTACCAGATTCCGTACCAGGTGCGCGGTGACCGCCGTTTCATGTTGGCCTGCCGTTGGATGATTGATGCCGCTCGCTCCCGCAAAGGAAAGCCGATGGCCGAGAAACTGGCCGTTGAGATCATCGATACAGCCAAGGGTGAGAGCGCTTCCATGAAGAAAAAGGCCGAGGTTCAGCGTATGGCCGAGGCGAACAAGGCGTTCGCTCACTTCGCTCGCTAAATTTTTTTACAAGTGGCACGTTTCGCGTAGCAAGTAACCTTACTGCCCGGAACGTGCCACTTTTTCACTTGCAATCATTTTTCAAATCATAAATTTTTATATGGCCCGAGAATATTCGTTAGTAAATACCCGTAATATCGGCATCATGGCCCACATCGATGCTGGTAAGACCACGTTTACCGAACGTGTTTTGTTCTATACGGGCAAGAAGCACAAAATCGGCGAAGTACACGAGGGAGCAGCCGAAATGGACTGGATGGAACAGGAAAAGGAACGCGGTATCACGATTACCTCCGCGGCAACGACCTGTTTCTGGCACGACAACCGCATTAACATTATCGACACCCCGGGCCACGTCGACTTTACTGTTGAAGTGGAACGTTCACTACGTGTTTTTGACGGTGCCGCTGGTGTAGAACCGCAGTCGGAAACTGTCTGGCGCCAGGCTGACAAATATCATGTCCCACGCCTTTGTTTCGTTAACAAGATGGATAAGATGGGTGGTGACTTCTTTATGAGCTTGAAATCGATTCGCGACCGTCTTAACCCAAAGGCTGTTGCTATCCAGTTGCCGATTGGTGCCGAAGACACAGTTCGGGGCGTCGTTGACCTGATTCAGAACAAGGCGTTTGAATTCAATGGCCAGAACGGCGAACAGATTACTGAAGTGGAAATCCCGGCTGACATGAAAGAAAATGTCGAAACCTATCGCCATGAAATGATTGAGCGCATTGTCGAATCTGACGAAGCGTTGACTGAAAAATATCTCGGCGGTTCAGAAATTTCCGTCCCTGAATTAAAGGCGGCTTTACGCAAGGCGGTTATCCATAATGAAATTTACCCGGTTCTCTGTGGTACGGCCCTGAAGAATATCGGCGTGCAGTTAGTACTTGATGCTGTTAATGACTATTTGCCATCTCCATTAGACGTGCCGCCTATTGAGGCGACTGATATGGACGACGAAACGAAGAAAATTGAAATCAAGGTCAATGACGACGATCCGTTTTCGGCGCTGGCCTTTAAAATTGCCACCGACCCCTTTGTTGGTAAGCTCTGCTTCGTCCGTGTGTACCGTGGCGTTCTGCGCTCCGGTTCCTATGTCATTAACGCTTCGACTGGTAAGAAAGAACGCATCGGCCGTCTGGTCCGTATGCATGCCAACCACCGTGAAGAAATTGATGCCATTTACTCCGGCGATATCGCCGCTGTTATCGGCTTGAAAGACACCTATACCGGTAATACACTTTGTGACGTCGATCATCCGATGTTCCTCGAAAGCATTACCTTCCCTGAACCGGTTATTAAGATTGCCGTTGAACCGAAAACCAAGGCGGACCAGGAAAAGATGGGCATGGCCCTTTCCCGTCTGGCCGAAGAAGACCCAACCTTCCGCGTTGAATCTGATGAAGAAACGAACCAGACCCTTATCTCCGGTATGGGCGAATTGCACCTCGACATTATCGTGGACCGCATGAAGCGCGAATTTAACGTTGAAGCAAACATCGGTCAGCCACAGGTATCGTATCGTGAAACTATCCGCAGCAAGGCTGAAGCCGAAGGCAAGTACGTTAAGCAGTCCGGCGGACGCGGTCAGTACGGCCATTGCTGGCTGCGCATCGAGCCGCAAGAGCCTGGTACTGGTTCCAGCTTCGTTGATGAAGTAAAGGGCGGTGCCATTCCTCGTGAATATATTCCAGCTATCGAAAAGGGCTTCAAAGAAGCGCTTGATAAAGGTATCGTTGCCGGTTATCCGATGGTAGACGTTAAGGCGACGGTTTTTGAAGGTTCCTTCCATGAAGTTGACTCTTCTGAAGCTGCCTTTAAAATGGCCGGTATTATGGCCTTCCGTGACGCTTGCCGCAAGGCGACGCCAATTCTGCTCGAACCGATCATGAAAGTTGAAGTAACAACTCCTGAAGAGTATATGGGTAACGTTATTGGCGACCTTAACTCTAAGCGCGGACAGATTGACTCTATGTCTGACCGCGGCAACCTGAAGGTTGTCGATGCTAAGGTTCCGTTGGCGGAAATGTTCGGTTATGCAACGCAGCTGCGCTCTATGAGCCAGGGTCGTGCCAATTACAGCATGGAGTTCCTGCATTACGCTGAAGTGCCTCGTCATGCCGCTGAAGCTATCATCGGCGCCAATCAGAAGGAAAAGAAGTAAATCTGTCGTATTTTTCGGGCAGCTGCCATTGACGGGCGGCTGCCGATTGAGTAAAATAGACAGGCTTTGATTCACGGTTAAGAGCTCGCTATGAATGACCGATTGCAACAACTCATCCGGCTCATCAAGCGGACCGGCGATAAACTGGTCGTTTTTGACAGCATAACCCCTGATGATTCGTACGTGATTATGCCTTCCGGCGACTATGAAAAATTAGCCGCTCAGGCGAGGGGAGTGAAAGGGTTGACAGAAGATGAACTAATTGATAAAATAAACCAGGACATCACCGTGTGGAAAAGTGAACGATCCGGCACTCCCGGATTTTCGGATTTTCCTAAGGAAAATCATAAACCCACACCGAAGAGCGTCTGGAAGATTCCTGAGTCTCGCAAACGCGAAGCCGCAGAAATCATA
The DNA here is from genome assembly GCA_964451345.1 of uncultured Gammaproteobacteria bacterium. GTDB lineage: Bacteria > Patescibacteriota > Patescibacteriia > Patescibacteriales > Patescibacteriaceae > Patescibacterium. The sequence continues at coordinate 6,633 of CAYVHQ010000037.1, forward strand.
GAAGAGCCGCCGTATCCTGATGAACCGGCTTTTGAATAATTATCATAATTAATAGTAAAAATTTAATTTAATTAAACCGTATGGCAGACAAATTTGATCGTTCTAAACCACACGTCAACGTCGGTACTATCGGCCACGTCGACCATGGTAAAACTACGTTGACAGCAGCTTTGCTGGGCGTCTTGGCAGCTAATGGACACAACGCTACCCACAAGGGTGTTGACCAGATTGACGCTGCTCCAGAAGAAAAAGCTCGCGGTATAACGATCGCGACTGCTCACGTTGAGTATGAGTCCGAAAAGCGTCACTACGCTCACGTCGACTGCCCAGGCCACGCTGACTACGTCAAGAACATGATTACCGGCGCCGCTCAGATGGATGGTGCTATCCTCGTTGTTTCTGCTACTGACGGACCGATGCCTCAGACTCGCGAACACATTCTCCTGGCCCGCCAGGTCGGTGTGCCATACATTGTTGTTTTCCTTAACAAGTGCGACATGGTTGAAGACAAGGAACTTATTGACCTCGTCGAAGAAGAAGTTAAGGATCTTTTGAAAAAGTACGAATTCCCAGGCGACACCACTCCTATCATCCGCGGTAGCGCTTTGAAGGCCTTGGAAAACCCAACTGGCGAATACGGCGCTGCTGTCATGGAATTGGTTAAAGCTTTGGACGATTACATCCCAGAACCAGTTCGCGACGTTGAAAAGCCGTTCTTGATGCCTATCGAAGACATCTTCTCGATTGAAGGTCGCGGTACGGTTGTTACCGGTCGTATCGACCGCGGTATCATCAAGGTCAACGACGAAGTTGAACTCGTCGGTTTGGCTGATACTCGCAAGGTTATTGTCACTGGTATTGAAATGTTCAATAAGCAGTTGGATCAGGGTCAGGCAGGTGATAACGCCGGTTTGCTCCTGCGCGGTATCAAGAAGGACGAAGTCCAGCGCGGTCAGGTCTTGGCTAAGACCGGATCCGTTACTCCGCACACCGAATTCGAAGCTGAAGTCTACGTTCTCTCTAAGGACGAAGGCGGCCGCCACAAGCCTTTCTTCAAGGGTTATAAGCCTCAGTTCTACATCCGTACAACTGACGTTACCGGAGAAGTTGAGCTGCCGGCCGGCACCGAAATGGTTATGCCGGGAGACACCGTTAACTTGCAGATTAAGTTGATTGCGCCAGTCGCTTTGGAAGAAAAGCAGCGCTTCGCTATCCGCGAAGGCGGCCGCACCGTTGGTGCCGGCGTCGTCGTAAAGATCAACAAGTAAAGACATCGACCCGTCGCTCTGCGAGCGACGGGTTTAGTCTGTACTTAGTTGCCAAGATTAAGACAGTAATTCTTCATTCAATACCCTATGTCCGAAGTTGAGAGCAAAACAGTTGCCAAGCCGGCCGCGCCGGAGTTTAAGCAGCGTGTGCGTATTAAGATCCGGTCCTTTGACCACAAGATCATTGACCAGTCGACGAAAATTATCGTTCAGACTGTTCGCCGCACCGGAGCTACCCTCTATGGCCCCATCCCCTTGCCAACTGAGAAAAAAAAGTATACAGTAAACTCGTCAACTTTCGTCCATAAGGACGCCCGCGATCAGTTTGAGATGCGGACGCATAAGCGCTTGCTCGATATCATCGAGCCGACAGCGGCGACGATTGAAGCTTTAAGTAATCTTAACCTGCCTACGGGCGTAGATATAGAGATTAAGATGTAGTTGGCGGCTTCGGCCACGAACTAACAAAACCGGTCTGTTTTCTTTCGTTTAATCCCGCTTGGCGGGCAGTGGACGAAGGGAGTCGCGGACCGTTTGAGGAAACCCAGTCAGACAAATGTCTCCCTTATCGAAGCTCCGAAAGAATTCGGCGCACTGATGGTAACGGCTGGTTTCTCAAAACCGGTTTTTTTATTTTTTATACTTATGAAATTCATTGTCGGTAAAAAAGTAGCGATGACCCAGGTCTGGAAGGGTGAAACAGTCGTCCCGGTAACACGGATTGACGCGGGTCCCTGCACCATTCTGCAGCAGAAGAGCGTGGAGACCGACGGATATCGGGCTGTTCAACTTGGCTATGGCACGCGCCGCGCCAGTCTTATTACCAAGCCGTTGCGCGGTCATTTTAAGAAGCTTGGAGATTTCCGTACCGTACGCGAGTTCCGCTTGCCGGAAGCTGGCGCCGGAACCGAGCTTAAAACCGGTGATACAATTACTGTTCGCACCTTTGTCCCAGGAGACAAGCTGACCCTCGTCGGCATCTCAAAGGGTAAAGGTTTCCAGGGTGTTGTTAAGCGCCATGGTTTCCATGGTCAGGATGCAACCCACGGTAACAAAGACCAGTTGCGCGCTTCGGGTTCCGTTGGTGCCGGTGGTGTTCAGCATGTCTTTAAGGGAATGCGCATGGGCGGACGAATGGGTGGCGATCGCGTTACTCTTCATGATGTCGAAGTCGTTTCGGTTGATGAGGCTTCGAACAGCCTCTGCGTCAAGGGAGCTGTCCCGGGCGCCCGAAACGGACTAGTATTGCTCTGGTCTGAAGGCGAGCTTGTTCTCGGCGCTTCTGAACCAGTAGCTCCAGTTGAATAAGTAGTCTTTACCGAAGAAACTTCCTAAGCGTCTGAAAATCAGACTGAGGAAGCACCGGTCACCGAAGCCGTTGCGCCTGAGACCGTTAATGAAACGAAGACTGAAGAAGCGGCCGTGGTATCCGATACCGCTGAAGCGACTGAAACTCCCACTGAGGAGAAGGTTAGCGAACAAGCTTAACATATGATTACTCAGAAAGTATACAATCTAAAAGCCGAAGCAGTTTCTGAAGCACAGCTTTCCGACAAAGTGTTCGGTCAGCCAGCTAACGAAAGCCTCGTTCACCAGGCCGTTGTTGCTCAGCGCGCTAACGAACGCCAGGTTTTGGCTCACACTAAGGACCGCAGCGAAGTTCGCGGTGGCGGTAAAAAGCCATGGAAGCAAAAGGGTACTGGCCGCGCTCGTGCCGGTTCAAGCCGTTCCCCAATTTGGTCCGGTGGTGGTGTCACCTTTGGTCCGCTTAAGAACCGCAATTTCTCTAAAGATCTGAATGTTAAAATGAAGCGTCAGGCCATGCGCGTAGTGTTGTCCGATAAGGTCTCGAGCAACAATATCGCCATCCTCGACGAGTTGGCCATGACTGAATACAAGACCAAGGCATTTGCCGGTATTGTTGAAAATTTCAAGAAGAAGGCCTTCTCAACGGAAAAGACAAGCGTCCTGCTTATTGAAGCCCTGCCAGACGGCAAAGTGAAAAATTCTGCCCGTAACTTGCCTGGCGTCAAACTGCTCGGCACTGATAACATTAACCTTGTTGATTTGCTTAAGTATCAGCATCTGGTCATCACCAGCCGTGCCATTCAGGCCCTGGAAGAACGCTATAAGAACTAATTGTATGGCACTGTTTAATACTCCAACAAAAGAACCAAAGAAGAAG
>CAYVHQ010000038.1:0-10024 GCA_964451345.1 uncultured Gammaproteobacteria bacterium
AAAAAAATTAAAGATTAGGAGTGAAGTCCGGCAGCTGGGCCAGATTACGATACGCTTCAGCAGCAGCGAGCAGCTGGTGGTCAGCGAAACGTGGCGCGATAAACTGCAGACCCAATGGTAAAGGCTTGAGGGCCATCGGCACAGAAACAGCCGGGACACCAGCCAGAGAAGCTGGGACCGAAAAGACATCCTCTAAATACATTGCCAGCGGATCTTTCTTGCCGCCAATTTTAAAGGCGGCTGAAGGCGTTGCCGGAGTCATTATTATTTCGCAATTTTTAAAAGCCGCTGCATACTCCGCAATAATTGCTTCACGAACTGCTTGAGCCTGCCGATAATAGGCATCGAAGTATCCGGCACTCAGGGCAAAGGTACCGAGCAGAATACGACGCTTCACTTCAGGACCAAATCCTTCCTCACGGGCCGACACGTAATAATCAAGCAAATCTTTAGAGAGACGGGAACTCCGGCCATAACGCAGACCGTCAAACCGAGCCAGATTAGAACTAATCTCGCTGGGGGTAATGACGTAATAAGCAGCCACCGCATGAGCGCTTGCCGGAAGGCGTATCGGAATAATCTTGGCACCAGCTTTTTTCAAAAGGACAGCAGAGGCATCATACAATCTTCGAACGGCTGGAGAAATTTTAGCCGTCTTATCCAACTTCAATACCCCCACCCGCCGACCGCGCCAGGAGAATGGTTTGGAATTCCTCGGTACAGTAACCGCTTCCGTCGTCAGGTCTTTTTCATCAGGACCAGCTAGGCAATCAAGCACGAGAGCGGCGTCAGCCGGCGTCTTAGACAACACGCCCGGAACATCCGTCGAGCTCGTCATGGCAATGAGGCCGAAACGTGAACAGAGGCCGTAGGTGGGCTTAAATCCAGTAACGCCACAAAACGCTGCCGGATGCCGAACTGATCCGCCGGTATCCGTCCCGAGAGCGAACAAACACATATCGGCCGCCACGGCTGCTGCCGAACCGCCTGATGAACCGCCGGGAACCCTGGTGCGGTCCCAGGGATTCTTCGTCGGACCAAAAGCGCTGTATTCGGTCGATGATCCGTGGGCGAATTCATCAAGATTTGTTTTGCCGAGCAGCACCGCGCCGGCTTCTTTTAAACGGACCATAACAGTCGCATCATAGGGAGCGACATATTTTTCCAGCATTCTCGATCCGGCCGTCGTCACCAGTCCCTTAGTCATAATATTATCCTTAGCCAGAAACGGAATACCTAGAAGCGCATTACGTTCTCCAGCGGCCAACCGCTTGTCCGCTGCCCGTGCGGCTGCCAGCGCGCCCCGCTCGTCAATCAACAGACAGGCGTTAAGTTTGCGATTAACTGCTTGGATGCGCTTAAGGCAGGCGGCGGTCAAATCAACCGCCGAAATCTCACCCTCATCAAGCCGTCGCCGGGCGTCGGCAATAGTCATTTCATTCAACTTCATAAAATCCGTTTCGTTTTGAGCTGGCGTCCGACCTGATCGGAAAATTGATCAAGAGCAGTCTTTTGTTCATCTGCGGGCGAGGGCGCAACACGATCAGTGCGCAGGCGAGCAATCACCGCAGCGCTCCTGTTCTTCTTGAGCGGAGGCAATGTTAAACCGCGCAGCTGATCAACATACGATAAAATGCCGGCAAAATCACGGCGATAAACAGCTACCTCCGCCTCGCTCAGCTTCAAGCGGGCAAGGTGAGCGATTTTCTTAATGTCGTCTGATTTCATCGGCATGTCATTTATATTACTTTACGCAGCGAAAACCGGTAGTCGAAAAGGTTGTGTCTGGCTTACGGCTCATATCAAGAAAATACAGGCCGGGACTGCGATCTGATTCTTCGCGGTCACCATCATGTACCCCTCCGCCACGAATCATTGGCTGTCCATCGCCCGAGCAACCGCGATAGCTGCCATAATAATCACCCGTCAGCCACAGCGGCAAATGAGGGCCGGCCGCAGTCAGTTCAAAATCCTGCAGGGCAGCGGCGTCCCAAAATACCGGGGAAGCTGCACCGATTTCGGAATACTTCCCTTCTCCATTACCTGACAGACAAGAATCATCAATCCATTCTGAAACGTTTCCGGACATATCCCAGATTACATCATCGGTCGATAACGCTAGCGGGCGATACCAAGTAAAGTCATCAGCTAGCTCGCCGCCGGCGTAGGGATCGCTGCCGTCCTGTACGGCGAAATCAGCGCCGAAATTTCCGCGAGACATGAAACCGATCCCGACGGTCCCAGCTTCCCAATTATCCGGCAAAAGCTCGGCATCACGGGCAATCGTCATCCACTCGGCGTTCGTCATAAGATGTGCGCCCGCCGTGGCGCAATAGGCACGGGCGTCAGCGAGCGATACGTTGGCAATCGGCACGCCCTCCACTCGGCTGACGACCTTTCCAGGCGGACAGGGAGCGGCCAGATTATCATGAGCTCCTTCCGCGGTCAACGCTACTGTTTCACTATCGGCCGAACATTTTGCCTCGTAGGTCATTGCGCAAAAATCAGTAGTGCCCAACAGCGGACTGCCCACCACGCGCGTATATCCCGTCGGGCAACCGAGGATACCACTCGCCGTGGCCGAGTACTGACCGGCTGTCAGCGTATCGGCGCGCGTACCGAGACAGAAATTCAGCGTGAAAACCTGGCCTCCTTCCAGGGAATGATAGCGATAGCCGGCGGCCGGACAGTTGCCATCAGATTGCGGTAGCGGATTCTCCGGCACGCGCAATAAATAACTCGTACCATGGGCTGCAATACTGCCGCCGCCGGTCACCACCGAGGGATATGTTCCATTGTCAAGATAATACAAGCGCAAGGCTAGCTGGATCTGTTTTATATCAGACAGCCGCCGCGGATCACGACTAGCCCGACGCGCATTATTCATTGAAACGCCGGTGAGAGTCGCCAAAACTCCGATGATGGCGACAACCACCAGTAATTCGATAAGCGAAAAGCCTTGGTTATTTTTGCGGGACGACATACGTAATAATAAGTCTCCCGCTTATTTTAGCCTTAAAAAGCGCTCTGGTCAATTGATTATTGATGAATGCAGACAAAACAATCGGCAAGTTACTTCACGCAACGGAAACCCGTAGCCTCGAGCGGCTCTTCGATACCGGCAGTCATATTCATATAATAGATTCCCGCACCATGGGCCGGATCATCAACGCCAATATCATTAAGTGCTCCGCCACGCGCTATTGAATAATCGTCAGTGCTGCAGCCCTTATAACTGCCGTACTGCTGTTCATCAGGTGATTCGTCAATCGGACCCGAGACTCCCAACTCATAGTCAAGTAGGTTATTATCATGCCAGTTGACTGGGTTTCCGCTAGTATCGTAGTACCGGCCTGCGCTTTCGCCCTGTTCACAGGTATCATCAACCCATTCAGCGACGTTCCCGGAAATATCCCAAATCTTTTCTCCACTAGGCAATTCCAAAGTACGACGATGGGCAAGGTCGGTAGAGTTTTCACCATCTGCATACTCCCATGATCCATCCAGGACTGAGCCGCCATCAAAATTTCCACGGGCTAAGTCGCTATACCAGATTGCGTCAGACCAGTTAGCCGGATTGAGCTCCGCCGCCCGCGCAATCGTCATCCATTCGGCGTTTGTCATAAGATGAGCGCCCAACGCGTGGCAGTAAGCCCGAGCCTGCGTAACCGTAACATTGCCAATCGGCATTCCCTCTGACCGGTTCACGACTGAGTGAGTGCCTTCACATGGCTCAGAGACATTGTCGTATGCGCCAACTCCGTTAAACTTAGGACTTTTATTATCGCATTTTGCCTCATACTTCATAACACAAAAGTCCGGCGTATTCATCTCCGCGCTGCCCACCACCCGAACATAGCCCTCGGGACAGCTCAGCAGTCCCAGACTCGTCGCCGTATACACGCCACCGGCGAGAGAGCTAGTCTTTGAGGCCAAACAAAAATTTAGAGAATACGATTGACCATCCTCCAAGGGGGCATAGGCATAATCGGCATCCGGGCAGTCCTTATCATTTTTTGGCTCGGGATTTGCGGGTATCTGCTGAAGATACGTCTTACCTCCGTAAACCAAACTCGTCCCCGGAGTTATATATGTCGGATAAAAGCCGTTATCATTATAATACGTCTTAAGGGCAAGCTGCAGCTGATTAACATCGGCGATGCGCCGAGAATCGCGGGCATTCTGGCGTATGCCACGGAATGAAACAATTCCGAGGGTCGTCAGCACGCCGATAATAGCTACCACCACGATGAGCTCAACCAAGCTAAAACCGAAACCTGGAGATTTTTTCATATATTAATGTTTAGATTTTTTTAAAAATTCCGCTTCCGTCCAAACCGGGATGCCGAGACGGCGCGCTTCCGCTAATTTACTGCCTGGATTACTGCCGGCAATAACTGCTGTTGTCTGACGCGATACGGCTGCGGAAACAGAACCGCCCAAGGCGATAATACGAGTTTTTGCCTCAGCACGATCCAGGGACTCCAGCGTGCCGGTCAGCACAAAAGTCTGGCCGCTCAGAGCAGTATTCTTCGCTACTGTGCGCGGTGAACGGAAAACAAAGCCAAGATCAGCTAACTCTTCAAGTAAGCGGCGGTTGGCAGATTTTGCAAACCAGGCCACTATGCTGTGCGAGACAACCGGCCCCACGTCCGGCAGCCCCGCCAAATCCGCCTCAGAAAAATCATGCGCAAGAAGAGCAAGGTCGCTGGGATTTTTTAGCTTCTTCTGTTTGGCGGCCGACTCTTTGAAAAAATATCCGGCCAGCAAGCGGGCGCTTTCTTCGCCGATATGCGGCAAACCGAGGGCAAAAATAAAGCGTTCCAGCTCACAAGAACGGGACGCATCAATTGCTGTCTGTAACTTTGCAGCAGACTGCTCAGCAAACCGATCAAGCGCCAATAAGTCGCCCTTGCTCAAGCGATACAAATCTGCCGCCGTACTCACTAAGCCGGCCTGCATAAGCTGCTCCACAACCTTCGGACCGAGGCCGATAATATCAAGGGCATTTTTTCCAGCCCAATGCTCCAGACGACGCAAGTTAACGGCATAACAGTCGGCATTCGAACAGCGGAACGCCACCTCGCCCTCTACCCGCGAGACTGAAGAACCGCACATCGGACAGCGCAGGGGCGGGCGGATAACTTTTTCCTTCCCCGTGCGTAATTTTGGAAGAACGCCAATAATTTTTGGAATAACATCGCCGGCTCGTTCCAGTATCACCGTATCACCGGTACGGACGCCGAGACGCTGAATCTCGTCATAATTATGAAGCGTTGCATTGGAAATAATAACGCCCTTAACCCTCACCGGTTCAACGTGAGCTGTCGGCGTCAAAATACCGCTCCGACCAATCTGCCAGGTTACCGAATTAAGACGGGTTGTCGCCTGCTCGTTGGCGAATTTATAGGCCATCATATAACGCGGTCCCTTGCCAACAACTCCAAGTTGCGACCATAAGGCCATCGTGTCAACTACTGCTACAACGCCGTCGCATTCAAAGGGCAGCTTTGTCCTTTTCTTTTCCCAGGCATCATGAAAAGCCAGCAGCTCAGCAAGGCCGTGGCACACTTTATTCGCGGATAGTGAACGGAAGCCGAGAAGCGTCGCCAGCGCATGTTCGGCCGAGTGGCTGGTCAAGCCAAAATCGGTCGCAATCGCGTACGCGTAAAAATCCAATTCACGCTCGGCCGTCACGGCCGGGTTAAGCTGCCGGATTGCGCCCGCCGCGGCGTTCCGCGAATTCGCAAAAAGAGGCTTACCTGCCTTGACGTTGGCGGCATTGAGGCGCTGCAAGGTTGCTTCGGTCATAATAGCTTCTCCCCGTACCTCTATTTCGCCAGACTCGAGAGCCTGGGCAATGAGCGCCTGCGAAGCATCTGAAAAATTACGGGAGCGAAGCTCCTTGGCCGAAGGAAGCCGTAAACGCAATGGCACCGAGGCAATCGTCCGGATATTAGCCGTAACGTTCTCGCCTACCTGCCCATCGCCGCGCGTCGCGCCGCGCACCAGCTGTCCGCGACGATACAAAAGGCTTATTGCCAGGCCGTCCATCTTCAGCTCGGCATGGTAATCAAGCGGAGCGCCTGTGCCCGCCTGCTTGCCTAAAATTTTTCGAGTACGCTCCTCCCAATCGCGCATCTCCTGCGCGCTAAAGGCGTCAAAAAGCGAAAGCATAGGTGACGCATGCCGTACTTTAGGGAAGGCGCCTGAAGCTTTTTCGCCAATCCGCTGCGTCGGCGAATCAGACGTTACTAAATCGGGAAATTCCGATTCTAACCTCTCGAGCTCTTCCTTCAAGGCATCATGAGCCGCATCGGAAATTTCCGGCGCGTCCAATACGTAATACAAATACCGATGCCGATCCAGCTCGGCACGAAGCTTGCTGATTCTTTTCACTGCCTCTGCCCGTTTCATACTTAGAAACGCCGTACACAGCGTACAAAGCGAGCTGTTACTTTCTTTCCTACTGAACTTGAGCCGCTATCCATATCCTGTGTCCATTCACTATCAGTGCTACCGTTATCATCAGTAGAGCTTAAGTATATTTCGGCAGCCAAACCAGTCACTGACCCGGCGACCTTCTGGACATATATCTGATCAAGCTCGTTTTTTGCCGGGAGGTACCAGTCATATCCGCCATAGGTCATACTGTCGCAATAGGCCGCGGCGGCATACTTAGTATTAACCGCGGGATTAAGGATAGCGATATTGGCGCGACCATCAGCTTCATCTTCAGCAGCGGTATCATCGCTCGTGCCACTATCATCCCAGGCTCGCTCGACAGCATCGGTTCCTCCGACACAATCGCTACCGTCCTCGGTACAGCCAGACTGAGAAACAACGATACGCTGGGCCGCATCAATTAATACGCCGCCACCGCAGTTCGCCCCCTCAATACAGGCCCCACCGCATTCTATTGAAATGTCGCTGCAGTTACCAGTATCACAGATGCCGGGTGTGCCACCGCCCCCGCAGGTTTCGCTCGGCCCGCAGCTGCCGCAGCTGCCCCCGCAGCTATCGTCGCCGCAATTATGTCCGGCGGAAGTGCAGGTATTAAGGCAGAAATGATCCGATTGCCGCACATGGCGGTTTTTTAAATAGGCATCGATGCCAAAAATAGCATAACCCGGAGTGGAGGCGTCCGGTGCCAGCAGTCCTTTAAGGGTCGCCCGGTAAGTAATATCCCCGCTGCTATAGTCCGCATCGCCGCTGCCACAGCTGGTGCAGGAGCCGCCTGATGCCGACAGGCAATCCCCTACCTGGCAGCCGTCAAACACACCGTTATCCATCCGAATATATCCGCGAATCCGCTCGCCGGCAGCCTGCAGGGAGGCTTCCGACTGAGTCAGGTCGAAACGGCTGCGCAAAGCATCAAGGTTACCGATAACCAGTCCGGCGCTGACAGTAATCGAAGCGATTACCACAAAGACAACTGCCATAACCAGCAGAAGAGCGATGCCACGATGATCGCGATATATAGTAGAGCCAAGCCGTTTAGAAGTCATAAAACTCATTTAGTGCCTATAAATATCCGAGGGTCCCACTACGGTTGTTTGTACCGCGGCTGAAGCTGGCACGGCGGCATCAGTCAGTGTTTCTAACTTAAGAAAAATAGTTGCTTTCGCCAACGGAAAATTTGCGTCATCTAATCCCTCTGTCGAAAAATGTAAGGCGTTGACCCGAACGCTGGGCGGCGTCAGATAATCCACCTTATCTCCCGTCGAATAACCCCGAACCACTTTGAGACGTGGTATATCATCGACATCGTTCTCTATCGAATAGGTCACGCATAAATCATGCTCATTTTTAAAAACAAGATCCGCCCCTGCCGTACAGAAAAACGGCAGCGGAGTTTCGCAAGCCGCCACGCAGGTATCGCCGATTGGCCGAGCGCCTCTCATTTCAGACACCATGGCAGCTAGCGCGAAGGCGGCGCTTTCTTGGACGCTCTTGGCGGAAACCGACCGCGCCTGACTATCAGCCGTCCGGATAAAGATTTCTGTCGAGATGCTCATGACCACAACGAACAGAGCGGTAGCCACCATCAGCTCAACAAGCGTAAAACCGGCTGTTCCGTTTTTTTTCAATCCTTTCATATATTATTGGCGCCAATCAGTCAGCTGACTCATAAGGCTATAGGTACGTTTTTTTCCATCCCAGTCCCAGTAGACCTCTGATTTAACATCAAGATAGGCTGGAAGTCCGCCCGCCGGGGCATGATACGTCGTCGTAATCAACCGATGAAAAAGAGTCTCCGTGGCCGCCGGATCATCGCTATACGTATAGCGGCCGTTCAGTATACGAAGAACTGGGGCGTCTTTGGCGAGTCCGCTCGGAACCGACTCTATACTATCTTTTCCCGTCGAGTCTATAACAAAGGAATCGACATAGGGATCTATCGTCGTGGCAATGGCGCCAAAATGATCCGAGCCGTACAACGCACTGCTGTCCCGCACATACCTAATCATCTCCTGGCCTTCTTGCGCCAAATATGTGGCAACGAGAGTATTCTGCGCCGAATTCTCCGATTCACGCGTCAGGATGATAAGCGACATCGCTCCGCCCAGGGCCAGAACGAGAATGCCAATAGCGACCACTACTTCTATGATCGTAAATCCTTTCTGATGTGCCGGAAAAATATTCATATTATTGCAGATCAACGACGCCAAGTGAGTTGACGGAAATATGCTTTAGATTTGCCCCTAAATCATTACTTGTTTCGATAAGCAACAAGCCAAGATCAGGAGTCAGCCACGTTGCCTCCATATTAGTAAGGGCTGTTTCATTGCCAAATAGTATTGAAAAATTATCAGAATAATCAATGCCATTCAGCGTGCCTTTAACAAGGCGCATTTTGCCACTCACATCAACGGTTCGATATTTTTCTACCGGATCATACAACTTATTTCCATCAAAATCAGCGAAAAGTGTGTAGCTTTCCGCCGCGCAATCAATATATGCTCCCCAGCCATAGGTCGGACGTCCTTGGAAATGCTCTTTCATAAGCGCTTTTTGAGCCATGGAACGCAGGTCGCTTACCAGCGTTTCATTACCCAGCTTCGATCCCGATGAAGAACTGATACTGCTGAAATTGACCAGCGACAACGTCATGATTACACCCATAATAGCCATGGTGACAACAATTTCAATGAGTGTGAAACCATCTGGAGAACGCCGAGGCTGATAGGGAGTCATATGCTTATTTCTTTGGGGCAAGCTCTTTAAGGGCCTGATCAAACTGCGGGTCTTTGTCTGCCTGACGATCCTCAACGCTCCGCTCGACAGCCACATCCGGTTCGATGCCCTTCTCGTGAATGTAGGAGCCTTTGGGGGTCAGCCATTTGGCCGTTGTCACCTTAACTACTGATCCGTCCGGTAGCTGCTTCAGAATTTGCACTGAGCCTTTGCCAAAACTCTTTTGGCCGACGAGCCGGGCCTTGCCGTAGTCTTTAAGAGCGCCAGCTACTATTTCCGAGGCAGAGGCGCTGCCTTCATTAATAAGCACAACGGTTGGCATATTGACGAGACGTCCGGCGCCCGTCGACTTTTCATCAGTCTTTTCTTTGTTGCCAAATTCCTGAGAAACGATAACTCCCTGTGGTATCCATTCGCTGGCCATCTGCACGGCGGTCTCCAGGTAGCCGCCAGGGTTATTGCGCAGGTCAAGAATAACGCCGCGGGCTTTCTTGGCGAGCGCGTCCTGAACCGCCTCCGTAAAAAGCTTTTCCGTTTCATTATTGAAATTCGATACGCGAATAACATACACCTTGTCTGCTTCACGCCAGGTACTCTTGACGCTCTTGACGACTACGGTGTCGCGCACAATCGTGATATCAATCGGCTTATCTGACTTGTCTCGCATCAGCGTTAAAGTAACCTTAGTTCCCTTTGGTCCGCGAATAGCCTTGATAGCATCGTCGAGCGGCAGCTTGGCGGCGCTTTTACCGTCAATGGCAAAAATCTTATCGCCGGCCCGTACGCCCGCTTTCATAGCCGGCATATCTTCAATCGGCGCCATGAT
>CAYVHQ010000039.1:0-9667 GCA_964451345.1 uncultured Gammaproteobacteria bacterium
GCAAGGGAAGCGCCTGAAAGCGCCTAGTAATTCTTAACGCAGCGCAGAGAAAATCCGTACGACTTATTGCTTGCCCCGCGCCAGACGACCGAGGAAGGAGTGTCAAAGTATCGCACCGATGCCGTGGTGGCGGTTGACTGGATTGCCTGCCAGAGGTAGGAGGCGTTTCCGATACTTGAGAACCCGCTCGGAAGGTTGCGTATGCCGGGTAAAACTAAGGAGAAGCCCACTAAATCATCACCCGCACCGACGCCGGAACCGACGCCGATTTTTTTCAGCGACTTGCCCGCGCCTTTAGTTCCGCCAATATCTGTTCCGCTGTCATCGGCGCAGCGACGATAGCCGGAGCTAGCGGCATCACAGACATATTGGGTGGCAGAACTGGCGATTGCCTGAACAGTCGATTGCTCTAATGTATTCATTTCAACGTGCGTGGGGACATGCCAACCGGAAGGGCAAATCCCCTTATGCGGAGTTTGAATTTGTGCGCTGCAGTCAGCGGTTAGGCAGCTGCTGGGCAAGTTCATCGCCTCGGCCCATTGATAGAGGCCGCCGTATGTCGTGCAGTTCCCCGCCACATCACTCATACAGTATTTTTCAATAAGGCTGTCATTCACCTGCCCGCCGCTGCCGTTTACTCTGGTGCCGACATTCAGATTTTGTTTCATCCAGCATTGTGAGCCGATCTGAATGGTGTCGTATTGATTCCCGTCGACATCGCTTGCCTTTTGCCCGCAGCTGAAAATACCGGTCGAAGAAGCGGAGACAACTGAGGAGTTGGTCGAGGCTGATGATGTGGCGGAAGTGCCAAGGCAAGTCGAAAATGAGTAATCAAGACCGCTGCTATCGGCTGTATAGACATAGTCGCTATTGGGGCAGGTTCCTTCATTCCGGGGAGTGGGATTTGTCGGGAGCACGGCCATGTATGTTGTCAGGCCATCGGGTGATTTGAGTGGTTGTCCGGGCGTTATGACGGTCGGATAGCCATTATTGTCGCTGAAATAGAGCTCGAGGGCCTTGGCCACTTGATTTAGGTCAGCTAAGCGCTTCGCGTCCCGTGATTTTTGCCGTGCTGATCCCAGCGCGACAATCGCTAGGGTTGAAAGTACGCCGATAATGGCAATGACGACGAGGAGTTCGATAAGGGTAAAACCCTTTTTGTCAGCAATCTGTTTCATTACTCGTATTATACAACAGTTACGGCCGTTTTGGTAAGAATGGTTTTATATGTTTGTAAACTTTTCGGCGGCAGTTTATTCTCCTGGCTGTCGCCAGGTATACATTGGATTAAAGCCAATTACTCGTTTGGCCTCACTTGAATCCAGTAAGGCTTTAAAGCCGTAGTTTTTACCGCCGCGCCACTCTACTTCTGGCATAATCTTCTGAACCAGTGAAAAAGAATCAAGGTCGGACGAAGAGATGTCGTCGGCACAAATAATGAGGCGATGGTGGCCGGAAACCGGATTTTTGATTGACGTAAGGATGGCGTCGGCAACGTCCCTGGCGTCAATAAACGCTCCATATTCCCAGTATGGGGACCATTCATAATCAGGATTTTCAAGGCGCTTTGCTTTGATAAACCTATACGTATCAGCGGTAAATATTCCTGGCGACCGCAGGCATACGGTAGGAATGTGCGTATCTTCTGTAAATTTTTCGCAGAGATTTTCTGCGGCAGCTTTTGATTCTGCGTATGGTCCGTGCGGCCGTACTGGATGGTTGTCGTCTAACGGAAGATAATCAGGCGTACCTTGTCCCATAAAAACCCCAAAGACATCAACGCTGCTTAAAACTATTACTTTCGGCACAGCATTTTCTTTGGCTGCTTCGAGGACATTTTTTGTGCCTTGCACATTCACGGATAATATCTTTTCCGGGGATCCAGTGGCTCGGGGACCGATCGGGGATTCAGACGCTTCATCGAGGGCAGCCAGATGAACAATAACGGCGCAGTCCAGACTGGCCTGCTTTAGTTGAGTATAATTGAGAATGTCTTGGCCGTCTGACAGGTCATAGGTGATAACGTCGAAACCAGCATTTTCTAAATACTGGACTGTGACTCTTCCTACCAGGCCGGACGAGCCGGTTATACATATTTTCATAATGCTTTTATTATACAGAAATACTATTTTTTAGACGATAGATTGATTGGGAAGGCGGCGTATACGCTCGACGGGCTAAATTAGAAAAACCCAGCCGCATTTTTTGCAGTTTCGTTTAAATAGGAGGTATACTTATAAGAGATATTATGTAACGTTTTATTTTATGGTAGAAAATAATGTAAGCGAATATATTCGACAAGCTTCTGTTCAAGGAATGAGCCAAGAGGAGATTAAGCAAGAACTGTTAAAAGCTGGCTGGGACCAGTCGAGAATTGACGAGGGTTTCAAGAAACCTTCCCCTGCCGGCAATGTTTCGCTTGGTTTGATTGATAGAGTTAGAAATTACTCAATAAAAAGTTTAAGCATCGCAGCGGTTATAGCGGTGTTGTTGTGCGCGTTACTGTATAGCCTTTTCTCCAATCAAAACAGGGAGGTTATTTTTCTATGGTCGTTTGCTGGGCCGGCTCTCCTATTTGTTTTCTTTATTTTTGCTATCGTAAAGCATGCTGCTTTAGGAAGTTTAAAAAAAAGTCAGTATGGTAAAAGATTTCTGACGTACTTCCTTTGTTGGCTTGGGTTACTATTCTTTGTTTGTTTTTTTCTGAATTCGTTTATTGAAATAGATATAGGAATATGGGTCGCCCAGCGAGGTTCTGGCATCTGGCTGTTCCTTTCTCCGCTAGTCTTTGTTCCGGTTTTCTCCATTATAACGGTGTGGCCCTTCCTGATTAGGTCGTTGGCTACGCGGAACCGAAAAGTTTTGCGCTACTATGCCCTCTTCTTGATAGTCATTGCCGTCGTCCTTACGGCAACTGCCGCCGTCATGTCGGCCTATGGTTCTCTACCCTTGCCGGCCAATGAGGATATTCAGGTTCCCGGACAATCGCTGGTTGATTATGAAATATGTTCCTGTTTTGGCAAGCGAGTTGAAATAGCGCCAAGTAATAATACGGCGCTCATAGGGAAGTGTTATGGAATTGCCTCCTGTCACGAAAAGGATCGCGGTAAGGTTGTTGGTCTGCAAGATCCGCAGGTGCCTTCGCTAGCCTCAGAGATAGTTGCTAATATCAGCGGCGAAACGGCGGAACCACAAGGCGTTGTCGGCATTTCGAAGCAAAATGCGCTATGGCAACCGATTGAGATCGGTTCTGGAATAATCTTTTCCTCTCTATATTTTGTAGATGGTAGCACTGGTTTTGCGATTGGGCTTTTGAATGAAAAAGGAATCGTTTATAAAACAGTTGATGGCGGCAAAAACTGGTCCCAGCTTGCTATCCCTGAGGCGGCCTATTTGGCAAACGTATATTTTAACGATAAGGATCATGGTTTTATTTCTGGTATTAAGCCTGGTCTGAACGGTGATTTACTACTTCTCTCGACGGCTGACGGCGGTAGCACCTGGAAATCCGCCTCGCCTTCGCTGGAAGTATTTCCTCCGTTGGGCATGTCTTTTCCTTCCCGTGACCTCGGTTATCTCATATCACCGCGCGGAAAGATTGCCAAGTTTGATGCCAAGACAGGAGCTTTAGCTCTCTTGTATTCAAATGAAAACGATATATATGGTGGAATCTTTTTCTCGTCAGAGAAAAAGGGTCGCGTTATTGCCCATTCGATTAATCCGGATTCGTCATTGATTCTCAGCACAAAGGATGGCGGTAAGAATTGGCAGCGTCGCGAGGTTGCTGACTTCAATTTAGCTCATGCCTTCTTTATTTCAGACGACATATTCTTTATATCAGGAAGGTCTGGTGAAATTCTAAAAACCGTCGATGGAGGAATTCATTGGCTCCCTATTAATGTTCCTACGGGCAATGCCATTCTTTCCATTAATTTTTCTTCCGAATCCGAGGGCATGGTAGTTGATTCGAAGGGTGAAATATGGGAAACGTCTAACGGTGGTAAGAGTTGGCTTACTTCAAGTCCAAAGATAGAGAGGTCCAGTGAGCGTGAGGGGGCGGTGTTCAATACTATTTATTCGGGCGGCTGGACTCATACCTATGCTTTGGACAATTATGGCCAGCTGTATAAGCTTGTAACCAAGTAACGCATCGTCTGCAAAGGTGTTCTTGCCTGATTTCACGATGTGTACTAAAGTAAAGCGACTTATTCATAATGATACGTATATGGATTCAAAGCGACTCAACCTCTTGTTTGGAGTAATTATAGCGATCCTTGTTATCGTGATCGGTTTCTTGCTCGTTCAGGGCAAGGATGGCGATGAAAGATATGAACCAGTTGCCACTCCCGCCCCGACAACAAACATGCCGATTGTCACAAAGACCACTGAGCCTACGCCGACTCCCGAACCGGCCGATGAAACAGCTGACTGGAAAACGTACGAGAATAAGACCTTGGGCTTCAGCTTCAAGTATCCGTCAGAATATGGAACCTTTAGCCTCACGGTTGCTAACAATGAAGAAGGCAAATCTTTTCGCGGCGGTTTCCCAAAGTTTTCTGAAACGTGGGCAAGTAACAAGTTCTTTTCTCTGGGCGGCATTACCCAGGACTTTAGCCAGGGCCGTTCCGGATACTTTCTGGACTTCGTACGCTACGCCAAAGAGTCAGGTAAATACTATCATCTGATGGCGCAGAATAAAAAGTATGAGTTTAACCCGATTAAGGTCATGACGGTTGATGGCCAGGAAGTGCTCATCGTTGACGGCAACGGCTATCCGAGTGACATGGCATCGGAGATGGGCTTTGGGCCGGGTGACAATGGCGGCGCTTTAATCAACTTGCCCGGCAATGGCGAATTTACCGGTTTGGCCATTTGGAATGCCGATAGTAAGAAAATATCGCAGGCTGAGTTTGAAAAGATAGTTTCGACGTTTACATTTCTCCGCTAGTTTAGTTCTGTCCCGTTAAGGGAACAACGCAAAACACCGAGCGTAATGCTCGGTGTTTTAGTATGTCGCCTATCTTTGCACTACTACCATCGACCTCACTGTTTGACATTCGCCGTGTTTTGCTGTAATTTCGGAACAAGCAGTACATTCTCATAACTAAATAATTTGCTCATGAGCGTAATACTACAGGACAAGCCAGTAACCAGACAAGAACATCTGGAGTGGTGCAAAAAAAGGGCAATGGAGGCGATGACAGAAGGTAATATGGCCGCTGGCTGGGCCTCATTTCTGCAGGACATGGACCAGCACCCAGAAACTAAAGATCATATATCCCTAAAAATGGGGAACGAAATGGTTTTTGGTGGCCAGATTAGCACTCTGGAAGAAATGAAGAAATACATTAATGGTTTTGGCTAGGTAATTAAAAGGCATTCAGTTTTCTGAATGCCTTATTTTATAGGTGTTGCAGCGCCCAGCCGAGTACATCGGCAATCGAGAGGTTATCGGTCTGTAGGCTGGCTGAGAAAACTGCGTGATCTTTTTTAATATCAAAGCGCTTGTGTTTTAGGTAAAGTTTTCTTGTTTCAGTATCTTTCAGCTGAATCACGTGCCGGGCAGTTTTGGGAGGTACTCCGCTGCGTTGGGAGACCCGTTGTGCTCGGGTAGAAAGATCGGCTTTGAGGCAGAGCTTAATGCCCTGGTCAGTAAGCCAAGGCAGGCTCCAGCTGTCGATAACAACATCACCTTTCTTAATCTCTTCGAGCAGGATTTGATCACAGACGAAATCGAGTGGGAGTTTGTTTTGCAAGCGATCCTGGAAGGCCTTGATTCCCTCGACTGATTCCCAGTACCCTTGGCCGGCCTGTGAGTGAGCGATGTCTGGTACGCGCCCGTCGATCAAGTCGCGTAGAATACTGGAAGGATGAATAACCCGCAGCCCGAGCGTCCGTCCCAGTTCGTCAGCTAGGGTCGATTTGCCTGAGCCCGATAAGCCAAAGATGATAATGCGTTGTTTCTTGTTCATGTTAATCCCGGTTTATATTTTTGTAGTAATCATTTTCCAGAGAAGCATTGTCGGCCGAGAAAAAGTATGCGGCGATCGTATCGCGGAAGTACGATGCTTTTTCCGTTAGCTCTATCCTTCCTCTTGCCAGTCTGATAAGCCCTTGACCCTTTAATAACTGCCAGACAGATTCGAATTTCTTATCTATGTCGCAGCCATATATATTTTTAATTTTTTCAATGTCGAGCGATTCTAGATTATAGATAAGATAGCGGCGAAGCTTTTCCTCTTCGGAAAGAATAATTGCCGAATCAATTGCTGATTCTCCGGCCGTTTGAGCAGCGATATAGCGAGCTATAGCAGTCCGTCCATTCGAACCATATGAATTGCGGTAATGCATATTTTCCGCGTAGGTTCGAGCTGCGACACCAAAGCCGATTAATGACTCGCCTTTGAAGACGTTGGCCTGCTGCTGGTAGAATCCACGATTTGGAATAGTGAAGCGGAGATGGGAGTCCTGAATGTAGCCGGCGGCTATAAGCTTCTGGGAAGCATATTCATAGGCCTGATATTTTTCCTCAGGAGTCATAATAGCAGCGTCGCGGATACGGAAGAGGCCGGTATCCGGAATGAGAACCGTGCGGTACAGCTCGATTGTCTCCGGCATGTATTCCAGAAGGCAGCTAACGGTCTGTTGCCAGCTGGCTATCGTTTGTCCCTGTAATCCGTACATGAGGTCGCAACAGAGATTGCCGATGCCGTGGCGGCGAATAATTTCAATGGCGTTTCGGGTGGCCGCCGGAAGATTGTGTCGCTTGGCGAGACGTATCTCACTTGCATCGAAGGATTGTACGCCAATACTTACTCGGTTAAAACCAAGACCCTTTAGATTCTTGATTTTAGAATCAGTTACCGATTCCGGAGTGGCTTCCATACATATTTCGGTAGCGGTTTTGCGCAAACCTGAGAAGGATTTGTTGAGCTGGCGCATAATCTTGGAGACCTGATCCTCCGAGAGGAGCATTGGCGTTCCGCCGCCAAAATTGACCGAAGATATTTCAAGTTGTTCATGGTAGGCAAAGCGCTCGATTTCTTGGCAGACTGCTGTAACATACTCATCTCGGCTTGTTGCTCTGGAATCGACTGTCGTCAGGAAGCCGCAAAAGGAGCATTTCTGCTCGCAGAAGGGAATGTGGATGTAGAGGTTTACCCGCGGGGAGAATATCGCCGTGCTCACGGTTTTAGGACTGACTGGCATATAGGCGCGAGTAGGGGGGTAGGAATAGACATAGGGGAAAGATGTTTTTTCGCTAATGTGTTTTTTAAGGTTCATGTCTTTGGTTTTTATTTGCTTGCACTATACGGGAGAATGGGCTAAGTTGTATATATGTCGAAGTACTTCCGACAACATATTCCTATGAATGAAAACATACCCTCGAAATTAAGAGGTTTTCTAACAAAAGCCGGTCTGTCTGATAAGGAGATAAAGGTATACGTATATCTGTTATCAGCCGGTCCGCAGCCTGCCGCCCAGATAGCTAAGGTTTGTGGCCTAATTCGGACTAATGCATATGACATCGTAAAAAAGCTCGAAGAACGAGGCCTGACTACGAGCCTGGGCAGCGAGTATGGCCGGCTGGTGAAAGCTAGTCCGCCGGCAGAAATATCAGAGATACTGGAAACTAAAGAGCAGGAGATCGATGCCCTTAAAAGTCAGCTGCAGGAAATACTGCCGCTGTTTGAAAATTTGTCCGCCGGGTCGGCGCCTGCCGGTCGGTCGCAGGTTGCTTATTATAACGGCCAAGAAGGTTTGCGAAAATTATTGCGCCTTTCCCTGCACGCCGAAAAGCCGCTCATTCGTGAAGCCGGGTCGGAACTTGATATGATAGCCTCGCTGGGAAAGGAATTTGTTGCCGAATTTCATGAACGCCGGGCGGCTAAGCACATATCATTCCAGGCGCTGCGGCCAGGCGGCCAACGGGCGCCCGGCACCGTGTTTCAGGGCGACGCGGCGTATTTGCGAGAAATAAGAGTGAGGCCCGAGGGACTGATTAGCCTGAAAT
The DNA here is from genome assembly GCA_964451345.1 of uncultured Gammaproteobacteria bacterium. GTDB lineage: Bacteria > Patescibacteriota > Patescibacteriia > Patescibacteriales > Patescibacteriaceae > Patescibacterium. The sequence continues at coordinate 8,015 of CAYVHQ010000039.1, forward strand.
CTAATATGCTTATCTGGGATTCGCAGGTAGCGTTTTTCTCCAGTCGTGGTGAATTATTTGGTACGCTTATAGCCAATGAAGCGCTGGCCGTAATGCTGGCCAGCTGGTTTGATTTTATCTGGAGTAAGTCAAAGATTATCAGATAGGGAGGGCGGCTTTACGTATCTTTTGTTCTGCGCTAGAGTGAGCGCAACTAGATCTTTCAAAAACAAGGAGGAATATGTTTGCAGTAAAAAAAGCTCGGTTTCCTGAGCTTATAAATCTCACAATTTTAAAAACGGAGCTTGAGGCGGAAATCTTTCTTTCAAATATTACAAAGTCTCCGGGAAACAAGGCCAAACTGAAAAAGCATAAAATTGTTGCCAGTCTTTCCGATTGGCGAAAACAACAGACTGATGATATGGACGCTTTTTTTGCCGTCGAGCATGAATTGCCGGATCCCCAAAATAATGATGGCTATGGCTGTTATAAGTTATTTCGCTATGCGGCAGTCCGGGATAAGAAAAATAGAGTTCACCTGTTGCGTAATTATATAGAGCTTTTTTATTATTGATAACATAACCGTTACGCCCTTGGCTGACGGTTCTTTTATTAGGCGTTGATGTTTCTTTGCGAGGTAATAAAAAAGCCCCAAATTACTTGGAGCTTGGCGTTTCGCTTAGCCTTCAACTCGTATCGGCAGTGGAACCTTTATTGTTGCGAACTGTATTTTTTTTAGTTCGACTTGCTTTTGCTGGTAGGTGCTGACGGCTTTCTCGCCTTTTTTCTCTCTCATATACTCCAATAACGGTAGGTTAAGGACGTGGTCATCTGTTTCGAAGTCACAGGTATCTCGTCGTATAAGAGAATTCTTGGTAAGGCCGTTAACAACACCGCAGGGAACTCCTCCGCCGAATTGAACCATGTTTTTAAAACCCTTGCTGAAAACGCAACCCGAGCAGATAATATTCTTATAGACTTGTTTGTAGTACTGAATTTTTATTTCATCATACCAGGGCCAGTAATATTTTTTTCCTTCGGGTGCTGGGACTGCTGCCAGCTCAGAACGCTTTGGGGAATCTTCGGGAGCGATTATGTTATGATGCTCGACGAGCTGGTCGATTAGGTGTTGCTGTACGGCTCTTAGATCACTGAGAAATTGTTCGTGTTTTTCGTCCGAAGTAATGTCGCCCTTGCGAACAAGCCTCTGTTCAAAAAATAGTAGTCCGCCTAATCCTTCCAGCATGGTAAATATTTCTAACTCCGTTTCGGGATAGGGGGCCTTTGGGAGGTAGGCTGTCCAGAGCTTTTTGGCTGTCTCATCCTGAATGTTATCGATTGAGGGATGATGTGCGGGTATTCCTGTCTTCATTGGTTTCTCCTTTTTTTTAAAGACTGTTTTATGAGATTACTTTACTCTTCTAAAGGGAGCTGTCAATGAATCTTATTCTTGACCCGTCTCGACGGGTGCGGGTTATGGTGTTAGAATGGGCGTATAAACATATAATATGGGTTCATACCAACCAACAACCGAAGACAATAAGTGCGTTTTCTGCCACATCGTCGCCGGCGCAATTCCGGCCGCCAGCTTTTGGGAAGATGATAATTTTCTCGCTTTTCTGTCGATTGACCCCAACACCGAGGGTTTCTCCTGTGTCATCCCAAAAAAGCATT
>CAYVHQ010000040.1:0-5610 GCA_964451345.1 uncultured Gammaproteobacteria bacterium
TTATTGTCTTCTCCCCCCAAACGATAGACGTCAACACTATCGTTTGAGGGGAGAAAGAGTTCTTTCTCAAAATTTGGTCGGCGATCATCCGACAGGAGCTCCGTAGTTTATTGGAGTCGACAGCCTGTATCACGGGCGGCGTCGAAGACAGGGGCGGATTTATGCACATTACAGGTGCCGAGCTGTACCTTCTTATGCATTCCGCTTATCCGCATGCCGCTTCTTCTTTCCTAAAGAAGGGCAATAAGTATGCGGATATATCCCTGTTGTTAAAACTGACGGCTAAAAAGAGTTCTTGCCATAGGAAGCGAGGGCAGCCTCCGGAAACGGAAAAATCTTTTACAGGGAAGCGGATTTTCTAAAAAGAAATCCCCGCTTCCCACCTTTATCAGGGCATCGATTCCTTATCGATACGCCGCAGAGGAAACGAACTTAAACATTTTTTTTCGGCGATCATCCGAAGCATCCTGGATGGGATGCATTAAGCGCCAGGCAGCATCTGTTGAGATGCGTTTTGCAGGGCGTCGCTTTGGTTGACTAATAAACCAAGGCGAAACTGAAGATAGGAATAGAAAAGGTTACGTATGGTTATGCTCGTTTCGACTTTTCCTATCCGTCCAATGACTTGCCCGGTAACGAGTACCGAAGGAAAAGCCTTCGGTACTCACAAGACTGGGCATTGTCAGGACGCCGTCTGTGAGATCTTGCCTTCCTTAAAGGCAAAGAAAGCAGACGGTTTCAGCACTTAACAACTGACGGCTAGAAAGATTGCGTGTGCCTAAGGAGCATACACAGCCTTCCGGTAACGGAAAAAAATCTTTTATCGGGAAGCAGAATAACTTCTGCTTCCCACCTTTATCGAGGAAATGTACATTACATAATTCTAGAATGCTCGGCGATCATCCGAGGGACCCTACTGAACCCAGGGCCAGTAAAGATTAAGGTCGTCTTCATGGGACGCTTGGCCTTAAAATCGTTCCGGTTCTAAGAACCGGAACGGAGCTGATGGATTAAGATGGACATGATATCGGGAATCCCGTATCGGAGCCATACTACCCACCCGTCCTGTTCCATAAGGAATAGGCGATTCCGTCTGTAGCTCAAGCCGGCCTTACCCGGCAAGCTCAGATCAGACGGTTCAGCTTTTAACAACTGACGGCTCAAAAGATATTCGCGCGTAAGGAACGCGAATAGCCTTCCGGAAACGGAAAAATCTTTTACAGGGAAGCGGATTTTCTAAAAAGAAATCCCCGCTTCCCACCTTTATCAGAATCTTAATCGCTGATTGAGATTCCGTAGAGGAAAGTTCATTGATAGATTTTAGATCAAACACCCGGGAAGCCAACCCGACATGAGGGATAGAAAGCATATGCCAGTAAGAATTCAATGCCCAATTGAATTCCCTGATATATGCCCAAGGTTAATATGCAATGAGACTTATGAGCCGGCAAGGACGCATCAGCAGTATTGCTGATTGACGAAATTGCTCCCAAACATGGCACGGAAGGAAACCTTGAGGGCATCAAGGCCGCCTGGCGACAGGAAAATTTCCTCGGCTTTTTCGAGAAGATGAAACGGCGAGCCGTTTATATTTCTCTCGAAGAAGAGTCCGGCGATCAACCGGTGTAGGTCCAGAGGGGAGTATGCATCTCTCTGGTCGATAGCTTACAAAGTAGGCTCATCGAAATCCTTGGGACTGACACTTAGTTGTGTTGGTGCCGCATGTAAGTCCTAGAGCGCTTTCCTTCCTTAAAGGAAAGAACGCTGGGCAGGATTCCACAACTGACAGCCTTATAAGATACGGGCGTTTAAGGGACGTGCGGGCTTCTCGGAAACGGGAAAAATCTTTTATTTGGGGAGCAGAAAACTGCTCCCCTCTTTATCAGGATCTTAATCGCCGAGATTGAGGTTCAGTAGAGCAAGAGCTCATTGAAAAATTTTAAAATAAAATTAAAGAGAGGATCATATAATGAATATCATTTCCCTAAAACTCCAGGATAAGAACCAACTTACCGTTAACGAAAATATTCCTGAAGTGCCGCAGCTCGTCACTGATTATCTTGCCATTAAAGATAAATCGCATAAGCATGAAGGCACATTTTTCCGAGTTTCGATTAATGGAAAAAGTAAGCCGACACCTTCCGACGGTATTGCTCAATTGAACGAAGTGACTGTTGAAGCAAAAACCGGAAAAATCTGGAAGCAGATTTATTCAACAGGCATGCTGCAATACCGCGGCGCGTATAATTGGGAGATTGATGATGCCGACCTGTCCTTTTCTGACGCCGTGATACTTACTGAGAACGCGAAGAGCGCCTTAATCGCTTACCGGACCGGATCCGGAAACGTCAAGGTTTTCTCTTTCAGTTCCGACGGCAGCCGCAGCGAAAAAGTGGCCTTCAACTGGCGTGAGTACGAAAAGCAGCAGGAGCGCCTCAAGCTTGCCGGCGATATGCTCAATGACAGTAACCTATTCAGCGAATACGTAGGCCGCAGCCTTAAGGGACGCTGGAGCAGAAATTCGACCCACGAGCTTGCCGAAGGCGGAATCACCGTCATTATGGCCAGACATGCCAGCCGTGATTTTGACGCTGCTACTGATCTGTATCAGTTTTTTATCCTCGTCAAAGGCAAGGGCATCGCGATCAGCGAAGTGATCCGAACCGGGATATCAAACCCGACAAGCAAGTTCTCATCGACATCCGCTAACGTCAAAGACATCACGCTGTCTTCCTTAAGCGATACGGAAGCGGTTATCGAAACGGAAATGAGCGCCCGTCACAGCTATCCCCAGGGCGTCACTTTCGGCAGCTGCACCACCGACTGGAAGCAGTCTCACACGCTGAAGATATCATTGCGTTAAATCCTAAAATAAAAGAATGGTTATGCCTACAAGGAAGGCGCCAGCCAACCGGAGATTATTGCTGAACTTCGTGAAAGGCTTAAGCTCCCCATCTTATAGCCAATCTTGAGCCGATGATTCATCATCGGCTCACAAAAATAAATTACCGAAAAATTTCATCATTAACCGCGCCACAGGAGGGGCGTCAGCATGAAATCAGCTAAGTTCTTTGCATTAGTTCTGTTATTCGTCCTTTCCGGCTGCAGCGACGTCCCGCGCATCCTCGGCCTGTATGACATGTCCGCCAAGGTGATGCTCTGCAACGGTTCCGGAACGATTATGGTCACCGGCGTCGATACCACTAGGTACAAGACGAGCGACTCGCTAACCTTTGTCTTCGCAGCCTCGGGCATGGACGACCAAAAATATTGGTCCATCAGCACCGAACCTCTGCCGGACACCATCGTGGACAAAAAGAAGTACAGACGAGGGAAGATCATCGAATTTAGATGATTCTCCCTTGCTCCTCGCCTCACTCTTCCTCCCCATCTACCTTCCCGTTCTTTCAATTATCATATAAGCCATATCGCCCGATATGGTTTTTTATTTACACATTTCCATGATAAACTAAGGGCATATGATTAAACCCCAAGATATCGTTCAATTCGGCCTCGACGACAAAGAGGCAAAAGTTTTCCTGGCCAGCCTCGAGCTGGGCGGCGAGAACGTCCTGACCATCGCCAATAAGGCCGGCATTAACCGTGTGGCGACGTATGAAGCGCTGGAGAGCCTGATTAAAAAAGGCCTCGTCAGCACTTTCATCAAAGGCAAGCGTACCAACTACACAGCCACCGATCCGGAACGCCTCCAGTACCTGCTCGAGCAGGAAAAGAATACCATCGCCAAGAAAGAAGAAATCTTCAGCAAACTTCTGCCCGAGCTTAGATCCATTTTCAACTTTACCACCGACAAGCCGAAAGTGACGTATTACGAAGGCAAGGAAGGCGTTAAAACAATTCAGGCGGACTTTTTAAAAACTCCCGACAAGATCGCCCGTGCCATTTTCTTCTACGACATACTCCCCTCTGTCTTCACGGTTAAAGAAATGAAAGAGTATGCCCAGAAACGCATCAAGGCCGGCATCCAGATAAAATCTATCGCCGTTATTAAGGATCGTAAGCTTGAGATTTCACCGGCTGATGAAAATGTCGATCGCGGCTACATTGACTTTCATAAATTCCCGATGGAAAGCGATATAACGATTTATCACGATAAAATCGCACTCGTTTCCCTCAGCCAGCTGTTTGGCATCATCATCGAGAACAAGGAATTAGCAGCAACCATGCGCTCCTTCTTCGACCTCGTCCTCTCGATTGCCGCGAAAAACCCTTCGAAGATATAAAATAAGGCGGTTAGAAATCTAACCGCCTCGGATAATGGAACTGTCATCGGCTATCTTACAATAGCGTACTAGTAGCATAGATGACTTTAGTCTTTTCCTTAATAAGCGACCTGTCGCTTACTTTTTACATCGTCTCCCCTTAATACGAGGAAAATTTTCTCCATTCTGAAGATTTTCACTAAAATTAAACAGTAATCAATTTACCTACCTCCTTTCGTTTTTTTGTTTTAGGTTTTCTTAATAATTCCTTAATAATTTGGTCGACAATCTGTGAGGAACTTCTGGCCTGTCCGCGCTTGGTAACGCGGACAGGTAAAACTCTCTATCCTCCGATCATGTCGCCTCCTCTTTAAGGTTTAAAAAATATTTTTAAATGTGTAATAGAGTATTATACACCATGTAAATTTTTTTGTCAATAGCATAAGCTATTTAACCTTTAATATTAGCCCTTTTTAATGTTTTCATATAAATAGTGTGGGGATTTTTAGCATAATTATACTGTCTAGCCATTACTAAGGCATTTTATCCTCCAAATAAGATAGGAATAAAAAAAGAGGAACATTGTTCCCCTTTCAAAGGCAAATAGTCAATTTTTGAACTCAAGCTTTGTGCCGCTATCATGAATCGAGCATATCGCATCCAGGCTGATGACTGCGTCTATGCAGATTCCACGAACACGATCAATATTTTTTAATACCAATGAGTTGCCTATCGGGACGGGGTATGGCTTTACCCCTCTATAGAAAATCGGAGTCATCGTCATAGTACTGCCATATAAGCAGTCAATACGCCGAATGTAACCATTTCTTTTCTCCAGCTGTCCACCACGTCCAATGGACTCGATAGTCACGATGTCAGTTAAGCCTGACGACAATACTTTTTCACGGATTTCGTTCTTAGAAGATATTTTAATTACGTTCACAATAAGGCCCTCCCTGGCCTTTGATGATATTTTTTAATGGCTGATTTTATCTGAAAATATCATAATCCGATATATCTGTCAATGAAAAAACCTCCATCGAATTATTCGGGTATAGCGTACTTCCAAAAAATGAGTATAGTAAGGTATACTGAAATAATATGCTAAACCTCTCCTCCAAATTCCAGCCCACCGGCGATCAGCCGCAGGCCATCGCCAAACTCGTCAAAGGCCTGAATCAAGGCTTCGAGCGCCAGACCCTGCTCGGCGTCACTGGCTCCGGCAAGACCTTCACCATGGCCAATATCATCCAGCAACTGGACCGGCCGACGCTCATTATCTCGCATAACAAGACGCTGGCCGCCCAGCTCTACGGCGAGTTCAAGGCTTTCTTCCCGGAAGCTGCCGTACACTACTTCGTATCGTACTACGATTACTACCAGCCGG
>CAYVHQ010000040.1:5620-9302 GCA_964451345.1 uncultured Gammaproteobacteria bacterium
AGACCGATACCTACATCGAAAAGGAGGCGACCATCAACGAAGAGATCGACCGTCTGCGCCATGCCGCCACGCAGTCGCTCATCAACCGCCGCGACGTCATTATCGTCGCCAGCGTTTCCTGTATCTACGGCCTCGGCGAAAAAGTGGACTACCTCGCCATGAGCGTCGCCTTCTCCGTCGGCCAGACGCTCAAGCGCAACGACATTCTGCGCAAGCTCATCCGCATCCAATACGAACGCAACGACAAGGAGCTCATGCGCGGCCAATTCCGCGTGCGCGGCGACCGCATCGACATCCATCTCGCTACCGGCGAAGCCATCGTCCGTCTCAACCTCTTCGGGGATGCTATCGACAGCATTGTTATTTTCAATATCAAGCCGGACAAGGAAGCCGCCTGGATCATGGAACTCGATGACCGCAAAGGCCAAAAGCTCCAGCGAGTCAGCATCCTACCAGCCAAGCACTACATGACGACTGAACCGAAGCTGGCCGACGCCGTGACGCGCATCGAAGCCGAGCTCGAAGAGCGCCTCAAGCAGCTGCATGACCTCGGTAAGATTGTCGAGGCTGACCGCCTCAAGCGCAAAACGACCTATGATCTTGAGATGATCCGCCAAGCCGGCTATTGCACCGGCATCGAAAACTATTCGCGGCATCTGGCTGGTCGCGAGCCGGGCACGCCAGGCGAAACGCTTATCGACTTCTTCCCGGAAGACTACCTCATGTTCATCGACGAATCGCATGTCACTCTCCCCCAGATCCGCGGCATGCATGCCGGCGACGCCTCGCGCAAGGACACGCTTATTGAATTCGGCTTTCGCTTGCCGAGCGCCCGCGACAACCGTCCGCTCAATTACGAAGAATTTAAAACCAAGGTCAACCAGGTGATTTATGTCAGTGCCACGCCGACCGCTTACGAAACCGGTAGCTCGGCTCAGGTCGTCGAGCAGGTCATCCGCCCGACCGGCCTCCTCGATCCGGAAATCGAGATCCGGCCGCGCGACAACCAGATCAAGGATCTCCTGCAGGAAATCGAGATCCGCGTCCGCAAGCGTCAGCGCGTCCTCGTCACGACGCTCACCAAGCGCATGGCCGAGGAGCTGAGCGAATACCTGCAGCAAGAAAAAATCAATGTTACGTATCTGCACAGCGAAGTTGATACGCTCGATCGCGTCGAAATCCTCAAAGAGCTGCGCCAGGGCAAGCATGACGTCCTTGTCGGCATCAACTTATTGCGCGAAGGCCTCGACCTGCCGGAAGTCTCGCTCGTCGCCATCCTCGATGCCGACGTTCCCGGCTTCCTGCGCACCGAAACCTCTCTTATCCAGACAATCGGCCGCGCCGCCCGCCACGCTGAAGGCAAGGCCATCATGTACGGCGACAAGATCACCCCGGCGATGCAAGCTGCCCTCGACATCACCGTCCGCCGTCGCAAGGTCCAGGAAGATTATAATAAGAAGCACGGTATCGTCCCGAAGACAGTTAAGGCCGGAGAGCATGAGAGCATGCTGGTGCAGTAAAATATTAGCCATAACTAAAAAGACAGCCCTCCGGCTGTCTTTTGCAGTTGTACTTAACGATCCGTGAGGTAGAGCACCTGAGCCTCAGTCAGAGCAAGGAAGAATTTACACTAGGTTAATTAGCACTATCATTCAAGTACAAGCCCTTAACCTGCGCGTCAGATAAAGCTACGTTATAGATCCTCACATTGTCGATTGATTTATCAAAAGTAGTGTTAATGCCAACTCGATCACCAATCAGCAACACATTGGCGTTGGTTGCGATAGCCGTACTATAGGCAACCGAACCCAGCAATTCGCCATCCAGATAAGCTTTTATCGCTGTTCCGTTGTAGGTGCAGAAAACATGATGCCAACCGCTTGCCGGCGAAGTATAAGTGACAAAAGCTGCACTGACAGCGCAATAAGTCAATCCAGCAGACTTAGACCAAATCCGATAGCTCGCATTCTTATCGAGGAGAACACTGTTATTAGAGACGATCGTGAAATCCACCCAGCCACCAAAGGAAATGGCGTAACCGCCAATATTCAAAGAACTCGAATGAGGTATGGAAATATAATCGCCACTGGCGGCGAAAGTCAGACAGCTGCCATATTTGCAGCTCGCGCCTGATGACCAAGTCGGAATAGTACTCCCGTTCAAGGTACCAGTATTGCCATTCCCGCTGCTATCAGCTGTAGTAGTGGCTGCGCCACCCTCATCAAATTTCCAAAAACCAACCAGCCCATCACGATTACTGCCTAGTCCCTGCGGCGTCACCCAAGCCGGGCCGGCACCCAAAGAACCAGTCGCCGCTCCGACACACGTGCCGAACGAATAGCTTCCGGTTATATATCCGTAGGTATAATCAGAGTTAGAACAGCCATTTTCATTCCGCGGCGTCGGATTACTTGGCACTGCCGCCATATAAATATTACTGCCGCTGGCGAGAGGCTGCCCCGGCGTAATGATTGTCGGGTAATCATTATTGTCGTTGTAGTATAACTCCAGGGCTTTTGACACCTGACTCAGGTCGGCTACCCGCTTACTGTCCCGCGCTTTCTGACGTGCCGAACCAAGCGCGACGATCGCCAGCGTCGACAGGATGCCGATGATGGCGATAACAACCAGAAGTTCGATAAGGGTGAAGCCTGAGTGAATTTTCTGTTTCATACGAAATTAATGGCCCGCATCATACAACGCCTTTACTTCCCCAGCCGACAAAGCGCGGCTATAGACGCGAACCTCGCTGATCTTTCCCTTGAAATATCCGCCGCCCGCATTATAGCCGATGCGGAAAGGCGTGTTCTGATACATAATCGGTCCGCCATTCAGAGTCTGGCCCGATATCCAAGCTCCATTAAGATAGAGCTCTTTTCTCACGCCGTTGTAGGTCCCGACAATATGGCTCCACTGTCCATTTGGCAAATCAACAGTACTCGTACTCGAACTTGAATTGCCGCAGGCGATCCACACGCCAGCTTTTTTTCCAAAGGCCGCTATGCCATAGCCATCATTGGCGCCTCCATTATCGCGGCGGCCGGCAATACCTCCATTGTCTTTAGTGTTATCGTAGTACACCCACGCCGCCACCGTAACATAATTCGGCTTGAGTGCCGCGTTTGAGCCAGCGTCTATATAGTCATTGGTGCCGTCAAAATCGACCGAAGCTCCGGCACCTGTCGGATTCGTGCTTACCCAGGTAGGACTATTAGTCAGTGTTCCCGTGCTTCCGGTTGTGCTGGAATCGGCTACGGTTGTTGCCCCTGAACCCTCATTCATTTTCCACCAACCAACGAGCGACCCATCGTTTCCGACGCTCTGGGAAGTTGCCAGGTTCACGCCGCTTTGCAGCGATCCTGTCTGATTTCCCAGGCAGTATCCCAGCATGTATCCATAATTCGTATCGCCGCTCAGACCATAGCTGTAATTAGCATTTGGGCAGCCATTATCGTTCCGGGGAACTGGATTACTCGGAACAACGGCGAGATACGTCGTTGATCCCAAGGCCAAAGGCAGACCGGCAGTAATCATGCTCGGGTAGGCGTTATTGTCGGAATAATATAACTCCAGCGCCTTTGTGATCTGGCTGATATCGGCCACCCGCTTGCTATCGCGCGCTTTCTGACGCGCCGAACCAAGCGCAACGATTGCCAGCGTCGACAGGATGCCAATGATAGCA
>CAYVHQ010000041.1:0-9167 GCA_964451345.1 uncultured Gammaproteobacteria bacterium
TTAGAACTTCGCTTGGTTAAGTTGAAGGAATTACTCCGCGATGACACTAAGATAGGCACAGAGGGGTTTAAGCAAGTTACAAAGGCTATAAACGACACCAACGCGGCTATTAAACAAGCCAACGCTTCATTAGCAGAAACTCCAAAGCAGACCAACATGGTTGTGGATGGGTTTAAGAAGCTGGGTGCGGCTATGCTTGCGGCATTTGCAGTTGACAAAATAATTTCATTTACAAAAGAGGCGATAACCTTAGCGGCTAAAGCGGAGGGTGTTGAACGCGCATTTGCTAAAATTGGAAGCCCCGAACTATTGCAAGGGTTACGTAATGCAACAAATGGAACGGTTACTGATTTGATATTGATGCAAAGCGCGGTTAAGGCATCGAATTTTAAGATACCATTAGACCAATTAGGTAGCTTGTTAAAGTATGCCCAAATGCAAGCCCGCGCAACTGGTCAGGATGTGGATTACCTTGTTGAATCGCTTATCACTGGTATAGGCAGAAAGTCGGTTTTGGTGTTGGACAACTTGCAAATAAGCGCGGTTGAATTACGAGAAAAATTAGGGGATGTTTCACTTGAGGCCGCAACCGTTGGGCAAGTTGCAGAAGCCGTTGGAACAATAGCATCGGCATCATTTGCTAAAATGGGGGCGCAAGCGTTAACCACAGCCGATGAAATTGCGCAAATGGAAACGGCATGGACAAACTTTAAAACGTCTTTAGGTGGCACGATAATATCAGCGTTGCGTCCGATTGCGCAAGCCATGCAGTTAGTTTCAGTTGATGCGCAAAAGGTAGCGGAGGTTACATTAGCAACGCAACAAATGAATGCGATTCAATTATTACGTGAATTGAAAATAAGGCAGCAAATAGCCGATGAAGCATTAAAAGTGTATGACCCAAGAGGGGGAGGGCGTGACGAATTAAAGTTGGCCGTAGAACTTTTAAACATTACTCAAAAAGAGTATGATTTAAGAGTTAAAATGATGGGAGGCGGTAATGAAGAAGAAGCCCCAAAGCCATCGGAAATTGACGTATCAATACAAGCTAAGATTAACAAGCAACTGGAAGAAGAAGCTAATATCGGCGAACTGCTCGAGAAAGTTAAGTTGGTCGGTGATAAGGGCGACACGCTCTTTATCCTCGATAAGGAATTAGGCGAACGCGAATACGTGGCGGCCAAAATCAATTAAAGGGCTGACTGTTGAACAAAATATAAAAGCCTCGCTGAATAAGCGGGGCTTTTGGTATTCTAAATCGATATCATTTAAAAAAACGGGGAACCGACCGTAACCGGTGCAAGCCAGCGTTTCTTATAAACCGACGCTTCAGATTCCTTTTACGAATTAACAACACACTAGCCCGATTCACCAGCAAAAGCAAGCAAATCATTGACAAAGCAAAAAATATTTGCCATAATACGCCTATTAAGGCATTAACGTAACGTGCTGCCGAATGGGCAGCTTTTTTATATGAAAAACCTCCGCAATATCGCTATTATCGCCCACGTCGACCACGGCAAGACTACCCTCGTCGACGCCCTCCTTAAACAGTCCGAAACCCGCCTCAATGCGGCCACGGCTGATTCGACTCTTATCATGGACTCGAACGACCTGGAAAAGGAACGCGGTATCACTATTTTCTCGAAGAACGCTTCCGTCGTCTATAAGGGAACCAAGATCAACATCATCGACACTCCGGGCCACGCCGACTTCGGCGGCGAAGTGGAACGCGTTCTGAAAATGGCCGACGGCTGCCTCTTGCTCATCGACGCCAAGGAAGGTCCAATGCCACAAACCCGCTTCGTCTTAAAGAAGGCCCTCTCCCTCGGTCTGCGCGTCATTGTCGTCGTTAATAAAATCGACAAACCAGGCGCCCGCACCGACTTCGCCCTCAACAAGACCTTCGACCTCTTTGTTGAACTCGGAGCATCGGATGAAATCATCGACTTCCCGATTGTGTATGCCTCGGCCAAGAACGGCCTGGCCGGCGATGAAGACAAACTCGAAGCGATGAAAGACATCACTCCGGTCTTTGACGCCATCATCAAGCACGTCCCAGAACCGGAAGGCGACGCCACCAAACCATTACAGATGCTTATCACGACGATCTCCGGCGATGCTTTTAAAGGCCGCCTCGCTACCGGTATTCTGCATAACGGTACGGTCAAGTCCGGCCAGCAGATTGCCCGCATCAAGCACGACGGCACAATCACGACACATCGCCTCGTATCGCTGATGACCTATCAGGGATTGGAACGCGTCGATACCGATAACGCCCACGTCGGCGACATCATCGCTCTCTCCGGCATTGCCGACATCAACATCGGCGAAACCATCGCTGACGTTAACGAACCGGTCGCTCTGCCAATTCTGACGATCGAAGAACCGACCGTGCAGATGGTCTTCATGGTTAATGACTCGCCTTTCGCCGGCAAGGAAGGAAAATTCTCGACCTCCCGCCAGATTCGTGAACGTCTCATGAACGAACTGGAAAATGACATGGCCCTGCGTGTCGAAGATCACTCCTCCGGCGGCTGGCTCGTCTCCGGACGCGGCGAACTGCACTTGGCAATTTTAATTGAACGCTTGCGCCGTGAAGGTTTCGAATTCCAGGTCTCCCGCCCACAAGTTATTACTAAGGAAGTCGGCGGCAAGACGCATGTTCCATTCGAACAGGTCTTCATCGAAGTCCCGGAAGAATGGTCCGGTAACGTCATCCAGAAGCTCGGCGCCCGCCATGCTGAAATGAAGGACATGCGGAAGGAAGGCAATACTGTTTTCCTTGAATTCATCATGCCGACCCGTGGCCTCTTCGGTTATCGCTCAGAATTTTTGTCCGACACTCGCGGTCTCGGTCTCATCAATGCGAGCTTCCTTGATTACCGTCAGGACAGCGCCGAATGGCCGGAACGCGATCGCGGTTCGCTCGTCGCTTTTGAAACCGGTTCCTCCAACCTCTACGGCCTCCTCAACATTCAGGGACGCGGCACGCTCTTCTTCGGTCCCGGCATCCCGGTCTACAAGGGCCAGGTCGTCGGCCAGAATGCCCGTGGCGAAGACATCGAAGTAAACATTTGCAAAGCCAAGCAGCTCTCCAACATGCGCTCCAAGGGCGACGGCGTCAGCGAACACTTTAAGGCGCCGAAGACGATGGATCTGGAAGAGTCCCTCGAATACATCGGCGACGACGAGCTCGTTGAAGTTACTCCTTTGAACATCCGTATTCGTAAGATGACGCTTGATAAGGCGTTGGCGAGAAAGAAAGAGCTGGGAATCAAGAGCTAAACTATTACATTCAACTTAAAAGACGGTCTAAATGGCCGTCTTTTAAAATATCTCTTAATACAATTGACACTTTATAATATCTTTTCTAGTATATAATAAAATTATTTAACAATTTAAAAAAGGATCAAAAATGAACTGGCTAAAGAGAAATTTAATATTCTTGGGTCTTTTTATCGGTGGAATGGCTGGAATAGGCCTGGGAACATATTTTACTACGAGCGCGGGACCTTCCAACACCGAATATTATTCGGTAATAGCTACGGTCTTGCCTCAAATAAAACAAGGAGAAATAGTTTACCTAGGCACTGTATTGAGAAAAGATGAATATATTACTATCAGTAGCAAGACTCCATTGTATGAAAACTACAAGATTCCAGTGACAGGCATTTGGGAAAATGAATCGTCAGAATATCAAACACGTGTAATATTAGGAGGAATTTGCATTATCCTTGGCGGCATTGCTGCTTTTGCCTCTCCGAGATTTATGAAAGAATCTACCAAGACGGAGCAGGCGAACCAAACTATACCAGGACCCAATTAGTCGTCGTCACAGCCCTGAGATACCTCAGAGAGTTCAGAGACATTCCTCAGGCAATGGACCTTGGCCCGCCTGATCAGCTGAAACCAAAAATATATAAAAGCTAGCTAATTACAAATCAAGCCGGGACACTGATCTCGGCTTATTTTTTTACAAGGGTATTGAGTGTGGGAATGTGGTCTTGGAATCAGGGAAAAAACGTATAAAGTATTAACCTAAGGATTTAGGTATACGAACGGCCCGGAACCTGCTTACCGGCAGGCAGGGGGTCGTTTTTGTTATAAATTAGCCCAAATATACTAATATATATTGACAATTATATATTTTTGTGCTATTATTAGTATAGCACCGGGTACCGGGCAAAATCAAAGGTGAGGGAACCTCACACCAAGAAAGGACATTAAAAATGAAATACTTTAACGGTCGAGTCTCAAAAGACTTAAATAACACTAAAAACATTCTTAAAAAAGTCTTGAAAAGAAAAAGTAGCTTTAAAAGACCAAAGAATGTTGATGATTTTTTTCAATTACTCGAGGAGAAAAAAGCTAAACGAATAGAACAAAGAACAATAAAATACTTTAATCTCCCGCAATTTCAAGACGTCCTACGTTTAATGGGAGAAAGTTCGGAAGATGATAACTATACATTTAGAAATACTGCTCAAAAAGATACATGTATCACAGACAAGGATGGAA
The DNA here is from genome assembly GCA_964451345.1 of uncultured Gammaproteobacteria bacterium. GTDB lineage: Bacteria > Patescibacteriota > Patescibacteriia > Patescibacteriales > Patescibacteriaceae > Patescibacterium. The sequence continues at coordinate 4,522 of CAYVHQ010000041.1, forward strand.
TTGGCTTTGACTTAACAACACGTGGCCTCTTCTTTCTCGTATGGGACTACATTAGAGTCAATAGAGCTGATATTTTTAAAGGAGATATTCACATTGTCGGTTTTGTTAAGACGGGAGATTGGATACATATAAAAGCTACATATGAGAGCTTCCCCTACGATGAGCGTGTTAGCATGAGAGAAGCACTTGATTTGAAGCATGAATATGACACCACTCCACCTTTCTTTAAATACATGAATTTAGAAATAGGCAAAATTACCAATGGCGCCGAACTGTTTAAAGCAATGAATCCTAATGACAAATCCTTAAATGTAATCACATCATACATTCTAGGAAAAATTGAATCTGAACTTGATAAACACGCAGACAAGCTTGAGGACAAATTAAATATCTTGAATGAGATTTTAGAAGACGTGGTTATTGATAGTGAGATACTAATCTAATATCTAACTACTAAGCCGGAAATTTATTTCCGGCTTTATTATTTCTAAAATTTCTGAAGCTCCCACCCCACCCAGCTCCGTTTCAACCTGCTCCCACATATCCATTAGCTGGTCACGCAAAACTTTGCGTTACACATTGGCTGTTGCTTACATAAAAAAATAAGGAGCGGCCATGGGCTGCTCCTTTTAATTCTAAATCTATATATCAATGACAGGTAAATGTATTGCATAAATAATAGTCAATATTATTCATGTCCCGAACTTTAATTTCACCGACATTCACGAAAGGACTATGACAATCGTCATAGGACAGGAAAATAATGCTTTGACTATCCGCAGTGATCTTGGGCGGCCTCTTGAATCTTTCATTTTTTCCTGGCCTGGCAAGTATCTTATGGACAATCTGTTTTGTTCCACTGTCTACTATAAACAGCATCTGCTGAGTCGGATTGCCCTCTGAGCAATATTCTCCTTCCTGAAGGCAGTATATAAAGTCATATGACTTCCCGCCTAAGGTCTGCGTCGCTACCTTCAACACAGCGCTGCCATGCCTTTCCCAGTTGAAACGGATTTGCTTATAGTACAGTTTGCAAATATAGCTATCCAATTGGACGCCCGCATAGTATAAGCGGACGGTCTGCGTCGTGTCCGCATTATCCTCTGCTGTGAAATAATACGAGCTGCCAGAATGCCGAATTGTGTCCCAGGCTAATGAGCTGGAACTATCCTGATATTTCTTGAAAAGCTGGCAAGCCTTAGCCGAACTATCAAGGGATGATGGCTCGAGTGAATCATTGACCGGATTTTCATTGCAGGCGGCAATCAAGACAAAAGCGCCGACACAGATTACTAATAGAAACTTTTTGCAAAATTTCATTGCCTAATTCTCCTTTTATTGTTTTGTTTAGGTGCGAGTAATATAGATCATATAAGCATATTTTTTTAAATTTGTCAACTCAGCAGAACAGACATCTTTTTTTACAAAAAATGCCGGAAAGTATTTTCCAGCATTTTTATATTCGTAAAACAGCAACCGTCTATTCCTCTCCCAGCTCCGTCTCAACCTGCTCCCACATATCCATCAGCTGGTCGCGGATGAATTCGACGTTATCGTCATCATCGATCTTGCCGCGCTCATTAAAGTAGTCAATCGTCTCCTCGACGAGCTCTTTATACGCGTCACGGCTGTAGGCCGCCTGTTCGCGGATTTTGACCATGACAAGCTCGAAAATTTCCTGGGCGAGTGGTTCCATAGCGATAAAATTTGGTAGTAAAGCGAGGGGCAATGCAATCCCTTTATACTCCTCAAAACGGCTTTTGTCAACCGGCCCACCCTGACCCGGATGCCTTTACAAAGACGAAAAAGCATGATACGATAAGGAAACCTATTAATCCATAACCACTATGCCAAATAAGAAATCAGCGCAGAAGGAGCTCCGCAAGAGCATCAAGCGCGCCGCCGCTAACGCCAAGGTCAAGGACAAGATCAGTCTGCTGACCAAGAAGACCAAGAAGGCCATCTCGGCCGGCGAGGACTCCGCCAAGGACCTCTTGAAGGAAACCATGACCGCCCTCGACAAAGCCGCCAAGACCGGACTGATTAAGAAGAACACCCGCGACCGCAAGAAGTCCCGTTTGCACAAGAAGCTCAACGCTGTCGTTAAGGCAATCAAGAAATAAGCGATTTTAAAAAAACCTCCCACTCGGGAGGTTTTTTGTTACCTGAAAAATTTTCTACAGACTCGCCACCGTCACCGGCAACAGCTCTGCGAGACTACCTTGTCCGGTCTTCATCTTGAAGTCTAACTCAATGAGCTTATTAAGCGCCCGCTTCAATGAATCAAGACTGAACTTGCGAACCTGGTTGATACTCTTCTCGAGGACGTATGGATGCAAGCCAAGCGACTTGGCGAGCGCCTGCGGAGATATGCCATCATCGAGTCCCTGTCGAACTGAGGCAAGCGTCTTGAACTGCCAGAGCATCATCGTCAGGATATACTGCGGATGCGCGCCGCCGGCCAGCTGTTCGAGCAACAGCTTAAGCGCCGCGCCGGTCTGTTTATTGCCCAGCGCGTCAGTCAGAGCAAAAATGCTTTCCGTGACTGATTGGCTGACCATGGAGCGGACATCGCCCTCGCTAATAATCGCTTCGTTCCCCTCTCCGGCCTTTGACTGTGCGAAGGCAGCCAGCTTACCAATCTCACGCGATAAGGGCCAGAGGTCACTGCCAACCAGGCGCAGGAGAAGATTAGCCGCCGGAACAGAAAGAGACGCACCAGCCTGCTTGGCCATGCCCGCCAATGTCTTCTGTAATTCGAGCTGGCTGAGTGGAAAGAATGACTGCGTGAATTGGCTCTTCAGGAGACGGTCATAGAGCTTTTTCTCAGCCTTGTTGAGCGGAGCCGGTTTATCATCCGCGCCCGGTTTCATGATTAACGTCTTGCCGGCAATCTTTTTTTCGATAAAGTCTGGTTCATAGACAACAAGGATATTTTCATTCTCTTTTTCTTTCTCCAGGAAATCTTCTAGCTCTTCAACGAACTCCTTGTGCTTGTTCGCCAGCGCGCCGCTCAGGGAAACAAAACGACGCTTCGAGAACAGCGCTGCTGGCCGATACGCATCGGACAGCTCCTGGATCGTTGCCTTGGCGCCATCGAGCGAGACAGCGCTCGTGCCATCCTTGTCCACTTCTTTGATGAATTTCTCGCGTAATTCAGCGATTTTTTGGCGGGCCCGATAGTCGTCGGGGCCGTAAAGGAAGATGATCATACAGATACTATACAGGATAGGAAAATATCCTGCTATTGACTCAAACACAGAAAAGTGATTTAATAAACCATTACTTTCTTTCAAAATTTAAACCAACGGATTAATGAAAAAATTCTATGTTATATGCTGTATTGCTTGGCTTAGCAATCTAGCAATCATTCTGTCTGCCTCGACTATTGGTTATTTAAAGGTTATTGCCATTATTACGTTAGGCATATTCATTGTTTTTACCATTGTAATATCCAGGAGACAACAAGCACTCATGACTGAAAATGTCGAAAATGAAAATAAGGCGCGTGTTGCCAAAAATACGCTCGCTCTTATTTACAGGTTGTTTGTAGTAGGCAAAGATCCTGAGCCGCAAGACGATTTTTCGATCATACATGATGAATACGAATTATATGGAAATTTTCCGGAAATCAAAGATGCTTTATGTAAATATTACGGAAATATTCTGAATAAACAAGGCGCTGAAAAAATGTTTGCGACATTCACATATTACTATGAAGTAATCAGCAGATCCTTTATAAATACTCATCTTGATCTCAGGTTACGCGCACATGCAGTCCTAATCTCAATTATCCGTGAACACAAAAATTGGGAGAACGCATTTTTCTCATATGCGCTTACTACCGAAGCAGTGGATGAATATGAGCCTTCGGCATATAATTTCATAAAAGATGCTACGCATGAAGACTTCGACCGAAAGCTAATAGCTTGGCTAAGTCAAGTGAAAAAAGACCAGAGTATTTCTCCACAAAAATATGAACAAGCAAGCAAGAATGTAGAATATCTCCTGCAAAAGAAAATTGGTGTGTAAAAAATAGCCTGGCGCAACATCGTTGCCCAGGTTTTTTTATTTATCCGAATGTTCTGCCAAAAGCGAAATATATCTAAATTTGCTATACTTCTTTATATGCCAGACAGAGTTCCCGTGCGGTAGAAGCTACTAAAGTAAACGAAGATATATGATAAAGAAAGCCGTGCAGATAGGCAACGCCATAGTCAGAGCCAAGAGCAGGCCGGTCAGCGATTTCAAGGCCGCGAAAAAGATTGTTAAGGACCTAACCGACTCCATGCGCCATTATAATCTCGTCGGCATGGCTGCACCGCAAATCGGCATCAATCTGCGCATCTTTGTTTCAGAGATACGGCCGAAGCAGACTCGCCGCGACAAGACGCTCGATTCCCTGCGCGTATTCATTAATCCGAAAATCGTTACGCGCTCCTCTGCCGAAACTGTCTTATTTGAAGGCTGCGGCAGCGTCGATTACGGGCTATTGTTCGGTCCGGTCAAGCGACCGCAGGAGGTTACCGTTAAAGCCTTCGGTCTGGATGGCAGATCTTTCAGCGTGACCGCAACCGGCCTGCTCGCCAAGATCCTTCAGCACGAAATAGACCATCTCGACGGCATTCTTTGTATCGACCGTTTCC
>CAYVHQ010000042.1:0-9128 GCA_964451345.1 uncultured Gammaproteobacteria bacterium
AGGTGACGTCGCGCGAAGCCAGCGAGGGATTTGCTCCCTGGATGAGCGCCAGCGTACCGCTGACCAACGGCACGGCAACAGATGTGCCTGACCAGTAGCCGTCATAGTATTCATTAAATGTTTGGCCGGAAGTTGACTGGCTCGGCGCATGAACAACAGTACTAAAGAAACTCACACCCGGTGCGGACAAAGCAATACAGCGGGAACCATATCCCGAAAAAGCCGCTTTCTGATCGATGCCATCGGTGGCCGCCACGCCGATAACAATAGGCTGGCCGGCTGAATTTTCATAACAGGCCGGATAAATCGGATGTACATCAAGATTAACGCCGTTGTCGCCCGCCTGCTCATTGCCGGCCGGTGCCACCACCTGAACGCCCGCGTCATAGGCCCGCTGGATAGCATCCTTAAGACTGCGGCTATAGGCAAAACCGACGAAGCTAAGATTAATGATGTTCGCTCCTTCAGCAACGGCATAATCGATGGCCTTAACAACGGACGACGTTTCGCCGTCTCCGTCATCTCCCAAGGCTTTCAAGGCCATAATTTTCGCATTGTGACTGACGCCGCTGATTCCCTCAGTATTGTTTCCAGCGGCAGCGGCGATGCCGGCCACAATCGTACCGTGCTGAATGCCGGCTTCCGTAAAACCCCGCTGGAATTTTGGCGAAGGGTCCGGTACGGCATTGACGAAGTCCCAGCCGTAGCGGTCATCAATATACCCATTATGATCATCGTCCTTGCCGTTGTTTTCAATCTCGGCGGCATTAATCCACAAATTTGGCCGCAGGTCAGGATGGTTAATCTGCACGCCGGAATCGATAATAGCAATTACCACGCCCGGACTAGTCGACTGCATCTCCCAGGCTTCCGGTGCTTTGATACGTCGCAAATACCATTGATTATTATAGAGAGTGTCATTGGGGATGAGAGAGGCGCTATACAGATAATTCAATTCGGCATACTCAACGCGAGAATCACCATTAAGCCGGCTGACAAGTTCTTCAGCTTTTTCTCCCGCCACAAGCGGTCGAGTCACGGGCGCAGGTGCATTCTTATATTGAACAATTATCGATTTTTGGCTTACTTTCGGTTTTTTTATACCAGAAGCGGCCCGGACCTGTCCTATTGGAAGACAATAGCCGAGCAAACTGCATAAAAGAAGAAAACCGGTTGTAAATCGGAGGGATTTCATAGTATTCAGTATAGCATGGGCAGCGGGAGCGGTCAGCCTAGCGGCCTTCAATGACATCCAGGGTTTCACGGGCCGCTTTTTCCCAGCTAAAGCCCCGTATCCGTTCGCTGCCATTAGATACGAGCCGGGCACGTAACGCTTCATCGCCGGTAATACGCAGCAATGCCTCCCCCATCGCTTTTGTATCCTTGGCATCGAAGTAGAGCGCCGCTTCCCCGGCTACTTCCGGAATCGACGCGGCCGTCGAGGCAGCGATTGGGGTTCGCGTCGCCATTGCCTGCAAAAGCGGAATACCAAAGCCTTCGTAGTTAGAAGGAAAGACAAAGGCGGCCGCTCGGGCAAAAATATATGGCAAATCTTCTTCTGCTACCCAGCCGGTGGTAAAGACATCATTGTCAACGCCAAATTCATGCAGCGTATATTTAATTTCATCGTAGCCGTAACTGGCGTCGCCGACCAGGTATAAGCGGTGCGGAAAGACCGCCCCTCCCCGCGCTTTGGCATACGCAAACGCTTCGACGAGGGCAGCAATATTTTTTTTCTTTTCTAGTCTTCCGACATAAAAGATGTATGGTCCCTTGATGCCATAGCGCGCGAGAACGGCGCGCGAAGCGTCGTCGTCAGGCAGTTCATGATAGAGATGATGATTATAGCTATGCAAGACAACATGGACAGGAGCAGTCTCCTGGCCATAGGCTGTGACCAATTCTTTCTTGGTGAACTCCGAAACCGCCACCACCGCAGCTGATTGCTTCAGTGCGTAACGCGTCGACCACTCCAAGTAATCGCGGCTATTGGCGCCGTAGCGCCCGGCGGTCAGCACCCGCACTGCCAGATCGATTAACCGCTGCCAGCCGCGCCCGGAAGAACCGATGCGCTTGCGTTCATACAAGGCCGGATCGTTACGGAAGCCAATATCATGGATAGTGACAATCGATTGCCGCGGATGAATAATGGGCAGCGCGTGCGACGGAATAAACAGCGCCTGCGGCCGATGAAAAAGCATTTCCAACGACAAGCGTCCCTGCGACCAAAAAAACTTCCAAGGCCAGCCGAGTACTTTGGCGCGAAAATTTCCATGCGGACTTTTCAGTTCCTGAAAGCCCTGACCGTCTACCGCCGGAACCGATAGTCCCCGGCCCTCGTTTTCCGTTAAATCCGCCAGCCCACCGCTCAGAGGGCTGTCAGTATAGAGAATGTATGAATTTTTCGAATCGACGGCCGCCAAGGCGCGGATGAGATAATAGGAATACCACTCCGTACCGCTTTTATGTGTGCGATTACCGCGGCTGGCATCTATGCCAATAATCATAGGTTAAAAAATAAAAATTTATTTCGTAGCGAAAATACTTCTCTTATACGAATCCAAATTTTCCAGAGCGATTCCTGTTCCCTTGGCAACACAAAGCTGGGCATTATCAGCCACATAGGCCGGCACGTCAGTCGTACGGTATAACAGCTGATCAAGATTTCGCAGCAGCGAGGAGCCGCCCGACAGGACCATTCCCTTGTCCATGATGTCGGACGAAAGTTCCGGAGGCGTCTCGCGCAAGACATTCTTTGCCGCGGCGATAATTCCTTCCAATTCGTTCTGAATCGCTTCGGTAACGTCATCCGAATTGACAAGGATATTGCGGGGCAGGCCGGTAATAATATCGCGACCGCGGATTTCCATCGTTAACTTGTCCTCAAGGTATAAGGCGCTGCCAATGCCAATCTTTACTTCTTCCGCGGTGCGCTCGCCAATGACCAGGTTATATTTGCGGCGGATATAATCCATGATTGAGGTATCAAATTTATTGCCGCCAATGCGAACGGACGTCGAAGTAACGACTCCGCCAAGAGAGATAACGGCCATTTCCGACGTGCCGCCGCCGATATCAACAATCATGTGGCCGGAGGCGGAACCGATCGGAATATCAGCTCCAATGGCGGCCGCAATCGGTTCTTTGATGATGTACGCGGCGCGGGCGCCGGCGGCGATAGTCGCGTCAATAACGGCTCGACGTTCGGTCGAGGTAATTCCTGCCGGCACGGCCACCATGACCTCTGGTCGGAAAAGCCGAACTCCCGAGAGTGCTTTGTTTATAAAATAGCGCAACATCGCTTCCGTGGTATGGTAGTCGGCAATAACGCCGTCCTTCAGCGGACGGATCGCCATAATATTTCCCGGCGTGCGGCCGATCATGTCCTTGGCCTCGTTGCCAACGGCCAAAATTTTCTTGTCGCTCAGCGATATCGCAACAACCGACGGCTCGTTGATAACGATGCCGCGGCGCGGGATGTGGACGAGGGTATAGGTCGTTCCGAGGTCAATACCGATGCGTTTTATAAACATATCAGAAGGTTAGGAGGAAACTGCGGTCAATGAGTAAGCTCCCGTCCGATCGCAGGCGTTTCGCTTCGCTGGCTTCGGTATGAAGGTTGGTTGGGTTATAGGATTTTATCGCATTATTGAAAGAAGCGTCAACCACCAAACGGGTGTTCTGGCTGCCTGGCTGTTTCTGAACCAGCAGCGCGTAATTATTATACTTTTTCATGTTATCCGACAACGAGCGGGGCAAGATATACTCGAAACGCAGCTCGGCCGTCCCGCGGGGCGGAACAGTAACGTATGCTCCAAAATAGGTCCGGCCGTTTTCATCTCCGGAAGAAGCTGATCCGGGTGCCTCGCCATCCATCTTTAACAGACGCGCTCCCAATGGCACATACAAACGGGTGTAGCTCTGATAACGGCTCGTTTTCCAGTCCAATCCTCCCTTGTGGTAATAATCAAGGGTAGTAATCGCCTTAAGACTGCCATCCGGCTGCTGCTCAAGTCGATAGCTAATCTGCCGTTCCATAACCGCATCAGTCTTCAAAGCGCCGAGGTTGGCATCAACCGCCATGAGATAATCACCCCAGTCCTGCCTGATGGCGCCGGACCAGCCCTGCTCGCTAATCAATGACTGTAATTCCGGATTACGCGCATAGAGCAGAATGTTTTTGCGCGCCATGTTATCACCGAGCAAGCGAATCATTTCCGGCCAGCGCTCCACGGGCAGGTCGAGCAGTTTTTCTTTAATGGTCTTGGCAATTTCTGCAATGACTTCTTTGCGCTGCCAGTTTGAAATGCCGAGGCGGATGAAATCCTTCTCCACGCGGTACTGCAGCAGATCAACAAAATTCGCCGAGGTGTAGGTTGTTCCTTCAACCGTCACTGGACCCGTCAGCTTCATGAGTTCAGTAATCAGATCGGGCGTCACGGCAATAACGCCGTCAAAATTTGTCAGCGGATCCGGCTTGGGTTGGGCGGCATTTTCTGCCTGATAGAACCAGAGAATTTTTTCGGCCGACGTCGGCCAATCGGGCGACCAGTTGGCGTCGCGCATATACCACTTATCCACCAGGTACTTACGAATCGGCTCCGGCGGAACGGCCTTGACCTTGTCCCGCGCCGGCATATCGAGATGATAAATATCATGCGTTTCAAAACGGGTAAAATCGCCATCACGCGCCTGGATAATGCCATAGGTACCGATGAAACCGCCGGTCGGTCGAAGCTCATCGTTATTTTGCAGAACAAACAGGAAGCTGGCCGGCTGCGGGTAGCCCAGCAGAGGCGGCAGAAGCTTAGTCAACGGCGTTGCTTCGCCCAGGGTCTGGCGACTGGCCGACACTTTCTCTTTCAAATCGCTAATGCGTCCGGAGACGGGCTGTAGCCAGGCAAATGATTTCACTTCAGAAAAATGAGCTAACGCTTCGTCCAGCTGAACCGACGCAGTGTGCAGCGGCGCGTCGGCGCCATAAATCGCCCCGAGGAGGCGGCGCTTATCGGCCGGCGGCAACTTGGAAAAGCTGCCGGAGGCATTCTGGCCGATGACTGCGCCGAAGTCGGAAGCGAAGCCGGTCGTTCCCGCCATAGCTGCGCCAAGCTTTTCTCCACCGCTCGCCAGATGCCCGGCCTCTGCCTGATACTGCCGGATGAGCGGGAGATACGCCAAGGGTCCGAGGCGCAACTGCTTCAGCTCAGCCGATACGCCGCTAAACTCCAGAACGGACGCATCCGCTTTGGCTTTCGCGCCCGCAAAATCGTTGGCCTGTCCGAGTACCAGCGAACTTTCCAAATCGCTTTTGCCGGCAGCCATGCCGGCGGCAATCGCGCCCAAATGTTTGATATTAAAACCGATCACGCCCAGTCCGACCGCCACCACAAAAAGAAGCACAAAAAAAACGAGCCGGACGGCCCGGAACCAGCCCGATGAGCGATGAGGGGCGTCCGGAAAGTGCCGCGGCGCCTCCGTCGGCAGGGCAGCTTCCCGAGCAAAGCCCTTGAGAAGATTTTGGTGTTTTGCAAGCTTCATGATGGCTTTAGTATACCAGTCAGGCCCATTTATTACAAATAATGCCCTAATTTTAGGTTTTTTTCTAGAATTAGTTGACTTTTACATGTAATTGTGCTATAATTAAATGTTGTTACTTAACAATCAAAGGAGAAAAATTGTATCCAACACGGTATCATACAATGACAGCCACGGGACTCGTCAGCTCCGCTCAGCTTGACGAATTCTCACAGAAAGGCTGGAAATTAATATCCATCATCCCCCTGAACGGGATCTTCAATTATTACTTTGCGGAGACAACCACTGAATTCATATCGCGCGAGCATAAAATAATTAAAGGCGATAGTCTTATCAGCAAGCAACAGCTCGATGAGTTTTCCGAGCAGGGTTGGAAAATTTTCTTTATGCTACCGATTAGCATAGAATTAATTTACTGTTTTTTCGAAAAATAAAAAAATAAAAAATGGCATTAGGCGCTTTATTTTCCTGGAATAGAAAGAGATTACCGTTCACTGCGAACGGAGGAAGCGGACAGGCAGTATGCGTTGTTGTTCAACCTACTGCCGAAGAGAATATTTCGCTCCGAAAGAAAGTACATGAGTTGGAAGAACAGATTAAAGATCTAGAATACCAACTCACGCAAAAAAGCAAAGCTGCCGTTGCGGTCGAAAAAGAAACAAACCGACTAGGCGGCTTATACCAACTTTGTCGAAAGCGCTCACAGCAATATGCTGCCGCGCTTGGTCTTTCTAGCGGTCATATAAATGCGATACTCAACCTTACGGAACAAAACATTTCGCTCATGACTGAGTATGGACCGGTAAGCATTTATACGTTCCAAACCTGCACCCCTTTTGGCTGGGAGTATCTGATGCAGATTCGCTCACAATCACTGAGACTGACCTCAGTTGGAGCAGGAACATCCTACATCCAAGTGATTGAAGATGAGCGGGTTAATGAAGCAATACTGACCGCTCTGAAAAACGAACGCTACGAGATTAAAAAAGGGAATGTGTGGCCTTAGTAACAATAGCTATGTAATTAGACGTAGCCAATTGACGAACGCTTCAAAAATTAAAAGGAGAAAAATTGAAAATTATAGTTTGCAAAATCATTGCTATACTAGTCATTACTGCCCTGCTTATCTGTTGGGGAATTAACTGGCAGCCGACTCCGGAAGCTACCTCTGTCTATTACCCTGAGGCGGCTGAATTTAGTAAAATCATTCTTTACGCCTTACTTGCCTATCTTGAAGGCTTCGCCCTTCTGGTAATCCTGAGTATTGACGAAAAGAAACGCAGCAAAAATAAAAAAAATTTATGATCAGGCCAATAAACCTCTGATCCGCTTCTATCATAAACGGCAGCAATCCCCACAAGGATGCTGCCGCTTTTTTTATACTCTGTAACTTTATTCCGTCCGCAGCGCTTCGATAGGATCGAGCTTGGCGGCGCTGCGCGCTGGCGTAACACCGAAAATAATTCCAAAGACGAAGCTAAAGCCCAGAGCGACTATGTAAGCCATGACCGGTATAGAAAACTTCCAGGCGAAACCGAGGATATTATTGGCCACGAAGGCGATTACGAAGGAAATAGCCGTGCCAAGCAGGCTGCCGACAATGCCGCCGAGCAGCGTCACGATAACCGCCTCAACCAAAAACTGTTTCATGATATCGCCCGCGGTTGCGCCAACGGCCTTGCGCAAGCCAATTTCCATCGTGCGCTCGGTAACAGAAACGTACATAACATTCATAATGCCCACTCCCCCGACAACGAGCGAAATAGCGACGATGGCTAGCAGGAGAAATGTCAGCGCATTGGTAATCGTATTCAGCGTCGTCAGCTGCTCCTGCATGGTCGTTATGCGGAAATCATCTTTGAGCGGATCGCCTATATCGTGACGCTCGCGCATGAGATAGCGGCCTTCGTCGGCCGTCGCTTCGGCGCCATTAGCGTCATAAAGCTTATGTACCATGTACGCGAGATAGTCGATGCCCATCAGCTTTTTCTGCAGCGTCCGCACCGGTACGTAGACGTAGTCGTCAAAATTCATGAACATCACCGCTCCCCGCTTCTGCATGACGCCGATAACCGTAAAGCGCTCGTTGCGCAAACGGAAGCTCTGACCGATTGCGTCGCTATCGCCGAAAAGTTTCTCTTTCATGCCGGCGCCCAGAACGGCCACTGTCGCCAAACCGCGGTCTTCTGCATCAGTATAAAAACGTCCCTGGTCGATTTTCGTACCGGAATCGATGTCGATATAGGCAGCGCTTGCGCCCAGCACGAAAGCACGGCGCAGCTCGTTGCCGGCGCTGGCCTGTTCCTGACTCAGCACTGCACCATAACCCTCGCCAACATTCGGCAGCTTACTGAACGCGTCCAGATCGCCCAGTGTCAGTGTCGTCACCTGCACGCCCGAGGCCTGCGCGTTGCCCGACTGGCTATCGCCGGAAGCGCCAGGTTTGTTTGTCGGCACTTTGATTTCCGTATAAATCGTATCCGTACCAAATGATTCCACTTGTCCGAGAACGAGGCCGCGAATACCTTCACCAGCGGCAAAAACAATAATGACGGTCATGATGCCGATAACCAAACCAAGCAGCGTCAACGCGGTGCGGGTCTTGTTGGCCCGCATGAGCTTAAGCGAATTCTGGATGACGAAGGAGATTTTCATATTATTCGTAACGCAAGGCTTCTATCGGATCAAGCTTACTGGCCTTAGCTGCCGGATACAGGCCGAAGACGAGTCCGACCACAATGGAAACGGTTACCGCTAAAATAATAGCCGAAAGCGACAAGCCAAGCGGCCAATCATATCCCAGCTGCCGGGCAACCAGGGCAATGACCGCCGACAGCGCGCTGCCGACGATAATACCGAAGACTCCGCCGGAAACGGTAATGGCGACCGACTCAATGAGAAACTGCGTCATGATATCGATTCGGCGCGCACCGACTGCCTGCCGCAACCCGATCTCGCGTGTCCGCTCAACAACGCGGATAAGCATGATGTTCATGATACCGATGCCACCAACGAGCAATGATAGCGCCGCCATGGCCGCCAGGAAAAAGCGCAGGCCATCGGTAATTGATTTAAGAATGTTTAAAGCGTCGAGCGCGCTGCGCACGGAAAAATCATCGCTCTCTCCGCTTGGATCCTCAATGCCATGACGCTCGCGCAGGGTCGCTTCAATATCGCGCACCGTCTCGTCAACATGAGCATCGCTGTCCACCTTGGCGCGCATCAGGCCGAGATGGCGGACGCCGGCAATCGTCTTCTGCATGGTAGTTATCGGCAGAAAAACCTGATCGTCATAATTCTGAAAGGCAACCGTCCCCCGCTCCTTCATGACGCCGATTACCGTAAACCCCGCATTCTTCAGGCGGATTGTCTGACCGACTGCCGGGCTCTGACCGAACAGCTCGTCCTTCACCGTGCTGCCGAGAACGATGACGCGGGCGACGCCGTTCTCCTCTTCTTCGCTGAAGAAACGACCCTCGGCCACTTCTCCGCCTTCGACAGCGAGGTACTGGGCGCTCGTGCCGGACAAGCTCGTATCATATTTTTGGTCGCCCCAGCTCAACGTGCCAACGCCCTTAGTAAAAGGCGCAACC
>CAYVHQ010000043.1:0-9078 GCA_964451345.1 uncultured Gammaproteobacteria bacterium
GTATCTTCTTCGAGGTGGACACGGGTAATGGCAATGGAGCGATCGTTGGCTTCAAGCGCGCCACCATAGCAAAAGGGGAGATCGTACTGAGAAATCTGGTAACCCTTCGGCAGATCAGGATAGAAATAGTTCTTGCGATCGAATTTAGAATGCCGGTTAATTTTTGCACCGAGAGCCAACCCAAGCCGTACCGTCCATTCGACAGCGGTTTTATTAGGTAGCGGCAAGGTGCCCGGATGCCCAAGGCAAATCGGGCAGACCGTCGTGTTCGGCTTGTCTGAGAGGGTATTATCGCAGGCACAGAACATCTTCGAAGCCGTTTTCAGGGCGGTGTGGATCTCGAGGCCGATGATGAGGTCGTATTTCATAGTAGGCGGAAATGGCTTATATTTGCCTTTATCGTAGCATACGCAGGCAAATAAAAAAACCCGTTTTAAGGCGGGTTTTCTCGAGGTTACTTATAGTGTTTCTTCAGAAGAGGAGAAACAACTTTCCAGATTAAGTCATGGATTTGTGTGCGGGAAAGGAGCTTCCCATTCTTCATGCACTCGACAAGGATCATCTCCTTCGGATAAAGCTTAGTTATCTGCACGAAGGTCTTTTCTGCCGCGCGCAAATGTCCTAAATCGTTTTCGTGGATATCTTTTTGCTGTCCCCGTTTTGTTATCAAGTCTTGGCTCGTATCGACCGGCACGTGGAGAATGATGGTAATATCGGGTTTCGGAAGCTTGAGTTTTTTGTATTCATGATCGCGTAGCCAAGAAAAAAATTGGCGACGGCGAACAGAATTTGTAAACTTTCCGCCCTGATGGCCCATATTAGCAGCTGTGTATCGGTCTGAAACGACAACCTGACCTTTTCCCAGAGCTTCCCAGATAGGCGGGGAGTTAAGAAAGCGGTCAACAGCATACACCGATGAAGCCCCATTTGGTCCAACCTTAGCGGCGTCCCTTCCCATTTTTCCGGAAAGATATTCCCTTACGGATTGGCCCGAAGGAGTTTCGTACTGTGGAAAGCCCGTTAGAAAAACTTTGTGTTTTTCTCCTCGTAGGCGCTGACCCAGAAGCTTTGTCTGGGTTGCCTTGCCGGCTCCGTCAGTACCATCAATGACAATAAAAAAGCCTTGTTTGTTTGGTTTCATGATTATATATTTTTTGTTTCAATTTCTTGAAGAAGATGGTCGACCTGGACGTATAAATCATCTAGACCGCCGTCATTATGCAACTGATGTTCGGCGGTCGCCAGCAGGGGAGGCACGGTCGCCTCGGTTTCCCGCTGATGATCGCTTTTGAATTGTTCGTAGGTCTTATGAGCATCGTCGCTCTTTTCGGCACGGCCGCTGAGCCGCTGGTATCTCTCATTCATCGCGGCACTAATGCCGACTAAATGAAAGCCGGGCAGCTGCCGCAAGTAGACAATATCATCCTCGCGACGAATGCTTTCGACGACGATTAACTCGGCCGTCGATTGCTTGATGTCTTCCAGCATCGCCTTGGCCAGCAGATCGTTGCCGAACTCCTGACGCAAGACAATGGAGATTTGGATAAGATTATCGCGGCTGGCTGGGAGATGTAGGCGTTCAACGAGGTCGCGCAGAATAACGGAAAAACCGAAACGCTGCGCGCCGTATTTCGTCACGAGATAGCTGCCAACGGTTGATTTGCCAGCTCCCATTTCTCCCACCAGTCCGAGAATAATCATATATTAGGCCGCTTTACGCTTATCAATCGTCTGCGTACCGCGCCTGATATCCCAGGCATTCTTGTCCATATCGGCATGCAAGGCGATACCGGGAAAATGCTTCTGCACTTCCTTGGCCATCTTATGCATTACAGCCCGATACGTTTCGTGAACGGTCTTATCAGAGCGCAGCTCAGTAACATACAAGGTCTGCGGCAATGAATAGGTCGTCTTGCAGCTAACCAGGAAGCCAAGCGAAATATAATACTGCTTTTCTTCGGGTGTGGCTTCAAGTTTTTCTAGCAGGATATATTGCTCAACTAACAGGTCTTCCGCCTTGCTCTTCAATTCCGGCGGCAGAGCATTCAAATACCACTCATGAAAACCGATATCGGCCGTTAAGAGCGGCATACGGAATATGCCGTTGCGATGACGCTGTGCGTCACGCGCCGAGCCGAAATCAAGCAGGAAGCGGGAGATGATGTTGCCCAGCTCAGCCAGGAATACTGGCAAGTTGGTCTTCTTGGGACGCGCGGCAAAGGTTTTGAGATACTTTTTCAGCTCGGTCATGTCCACGCCATTCTTAAAAGAAAAAGACGGCGACTTTGGATCATGATAGTAGCTGTATTGCGCCATGGTTTCTTCCCGGAAGCGTTCCTGATCAGGATAGAGCTTATGACTAAAGCTGCTCGGATACTTCTTGCGCAGCTGCTTATGCATTTCGGCCGCAACCTCACGCACCTCGGCTAACGGATGATAATTAAGAAGCGCTATGCGTTCGGCAGCCTGACGAAGACTGGTATGCCAGCTCAACTGAGTGCAAATACCGGCTGGCAAGAAGCCGCGGCGTATATCGAACCCGCGGGCCTTGATGGCATTGTTATATGTCTTCATTTTTTGGCCCGGTGTACGCGGATACTGTTTCTTGAGATAGGCAATAAGCGGTTTTTCCGCCTCAGCATAAAATTTCATCCAGTTTGCCAGAATTTTCTTCGAAACAGCCGAACCAATCGGATCAACAATCGGCTGCTTGAGCATATTAATGTAACGCGTACTGGTTTCCTGACCAGAATAGAGCTGTGAATCTTGGATGGCCTTAGCGACGAGTAAGCTAACGTTTTCAATAAAGAACGTAAACGAACCGCAGTCGCCGATACTGCCATGGCCGTACTTAACATAATACTGGGCCATGAACTTGGCAAAATCCTTGTCATTGAGAATCCTTTTTATCTGACGGAGTACGCTGTGCGCGCTACGCGAATAGAGAGCCTGCAGCTTGGCAACGCCCTCAGGCGTAAAGATCCCTTTCTCTTCTAACAGGATTATTTTTCTTTTTTTCATGCGATTTTAAAGTAAATTGTGAAGTAACAAATTTACCTTATTTTAGGGTTATTGAAATCTAGCGTCAACTTGCGCAATGCGCAGAAATATGGCCTATTTCTGGACCTCGGCGTCGTCCTTGACGCGGCTGCCCACCGACTTATCCTGTCCCTGGTACTTGCCGTCATAGGGGTGCTCAGCCGCCTGGTCCATTTTACAAAAAACAAGCTGACAGATACGCCGTCCGGCTTCAAGCTTAATCGGCACGGAACTGGCATTATACAGCTCAAGCGTGATGCGGCCTTCGAAACCCGGGTCAACCCAACCGGCATTCTGAATAAAGAGGCCGATGCGGCCGATCGAACTACGACCTTCCACAAAAGCGGTCAGATCATTCGGCAACTTAACATATTCCTGGGTGGTGGCGAGAATAAATGAATGAGAGGGGATAATGATCGACTCGCCTTCGATCTCGTCGTACTTTATTTCCGAATCGAGCGAGATCATGTGCATCTCCCGGTCTTTAATTGATAAGAAATGTCCGCCCAGATGGCAATCGATCGAGGCGGGCTGAATAGAGTGCTCGGTGATAGGGGAGATGCTGAGAGTGCCATCAGCGATCATGGCACGCAGCGTGGCGTCGGAGAGAATCATATAATTAGCAAAAAATGCCTTACGGCTTTTGATATATCTTAAGTGTATCGACCGATGTTTATTTCGTCAAATATCCTCCGGGATACACCTTCTTTGACAAGAACCCTGCTCTTTATTACAGTTAAGACAATTCTTTCCCAATTCAAAAAATGCTTAAACATGAAAAATCCAAAATTTAAGATATTTCAAAAAAAAGTGTATCTTAGCCTGGCTGGCGTTTTTGCAGTTAATGTTCTTTCGTTCCTTTTTCTAATTCTCTTAACTGTTCTGCTGGAAAATTTTGATACAAAAATAACCTTTTTGTATGATCCTGAACAATTCCAGAAAAACAGTTACGTCTATCAGATAGCACATTTTCTTCAGGTGTCACTCTCTGTTCTCCTGGGTTACACAATAGTAACCATGCTCAGGGATATATTTCAAAACGACTATGTCGATGAATACATCAACAAGAACAGACGAGCCTACCGGACGTTGCGCGCAGTTAAACACCGTATTGTATATTCAACGCTCGCCACAGTTTTTGTGCTGGTGCTCATATTTTTGGTTCGGCCATATGGCGGCATGTTCGTTATTCCACAACTATCCCTGCTAATTGGCATTGCCTGGTCTTTTAATCCAATCGCTAACCGACAAACCTGATTGGCTGTCAGGTTAATTCGCACAAAAAGGGGGGTTTTCCGACCCCTTTTTATAATACCTTGATTTTTTGACTGAAACAAAAAGGAACCCCTTGCGAGGTTTCTTTTTTTAATACCTGATTTTCCGAATTAGATCTGGACCTTGAAGCCCTTGCCCATCGAGGAGCAAATACTGACGTTCTTCAGGTAAACGCCCTTGGAGCTACCCGGCTTAGCCTTCTTGATAGCGGCTAAAATCGCTTCGAAGTTTGCAACGAGCTTTTCTTTCTCGAAAGAAACTTTACCGATAGCGACATGGATATTGCCGGTATCATCGTTCTTAAAGCTGATTTTACCTTTCTTCAGTTCAGCAATCGCCTGAGCGACGTTCGGCGTAACTGTCTCGTTCTTCGGGGATGGCATCAAGCCGCGCGTACCAAGAATCTTGGCAATGGCAGCTAGGTTGCGCATCATAGCCGGTTCGGCGACGGCGACCTGGAAATCGGTCTTTTCAGTCTTCTTGATTTCGGCAATAAGCTCATCACCACCGGCATAATCAGCGCCGGCAGCTTTGGCAGCGGCCTCGTTGCCAGCCGCAACGAAAGCGGCGACTTTAATTGTTTTGCCCGTACCATTCGGCAAAGTCAAAGCGGAACGAATCTGCTGATCGCCTTTCTTGGTATCAATACCGAGACGGAAATGGACTTCAATCGACGAATCGAATTTAGTCTTTGTGTTCGCCTTGACCATTTCAACCGCTTCCGCAATCGGATAGGTCTTCAAAGCTTCGGCAACCGGAGCGCTGTTCTTAGACTCAAGCTTGCTTTCAGTTGTCTTGGCGACAGACTTCTTGGTTTTCTTACGTGGCATATTCGTGGTGCGGACGTCTTTCAGAGCCGAGGCCCGATAAGACTCCCACAAATTAAGTAATTAGTTATTTCTTGATTTCAACACCCATCTGACGAGCGGTACCGGCAATAATCTTGCTGGCAGCGTCGATGTCACGGGCGTTAAGGTCAGGCATCTTGATCGCAGCGATTTCCTTAAGCTGCTCCTCGGTGATCGAGCCGACCTTATCGGTCAGTGGCTTGCCGGATCCCTTGGCAATCTTGGCATATTTCTTGATCAACTCAGACGCCGGAGGAGTCTTAGTGATAAAGGTATAGGTACGGTCGGCGTAGACGGTAATTTCTACCGGCACAACGTCGCCCATCTTATCGCGCGTGGCGTCATTGAACTTCGCGCAGAATTCGGCAATGTTCAAGCCGTGCTGCCCGAGAGCCGGACCGACTGGAGGCGCAGGGTTGGCCTGGCCGCCCTTGATCTGTAATTTAATGACAGTCAATATTTTTTTGGCCATATATAATAGAAAGAATGGTGATTAAACAGAATTCCGCAGAAGCGACGGAAGTCCTTGCCGGAATTTCCGGGAAGGCGGGAACCTAGCACCCGAAGGCGATAGATTCCAGTCTTACCGGAAAGCGGCTGGAAAATTTACAGTTTCTTAATCTGAAGGAAATCAAGTTCGACAGGCGTTTCGCGGCCAAACATCGAGATAAGGACCTTGATCTTGCCCTTGCCGTCGTCGACTTCGATAATCTTTCCCTCGAGGTTCTTGAATGGACCGTCGACGATGCGAACAGGGGAGCCAACCGAGACGTCAATCTGGAATTTCGGCTCATCAACACCCATGCGCTTCTGGAGGCCGGCAACTTCTTCTTCGGAAACAGGCGTAGGAATATTACCCGTGCCAATAAAGCCGGTGACGTTTGGCGTATTTCGTACCGCATACCAGGAATCATCCGTGACGATCATCTCGACCAGGATATAGCCGGGGAAAATCTTTTCTTCAATTACCTTGCGCTTGCCGTTCTGAATCTTAATCTTCTTTTCTTTTGGAATCAGGATATTAAAAATCTTGTCGTCCATATCCATCGAATCGACGCGCTGGCGCAGATTTTGAGCGACGTTCTCCTCATAACCGGAGTACGTGTGAAGCACGTACCAGCGGCGACCTTGGTTTAATGTTTGTTTTGCCATATTTTTTTAGACGTTAAGAATTCGTTCGATAGCTTTAGCGAAGACTAGGTCCAGTCCGCCGAGGAACAGGGCCATAACCACGCAGCTGACGATTACCAGCAGCGTGTATGAATATGTTTCCTGGCGGGTAGGCCAGGTTACTTTGCGCATCTCGTCGACGGCGCCTTTGAAATACTTGATGAGCTTGTCCATAGTGGTTCAAAAAACAGCCCTGGTGGGCCGAATAATCTTTTAATATATAGCTAAATCATACCAAAAGGAAGATAAGCTGTCAATACTTAAAAAACAACAAAAAAAGGCCGGAATCAGAGATGATCCGGCCAGCCCCTAGGCTATCACAGTAATATTTAGATCTTTGCAACATCTCTTTACAAGTAAGCGATCTATTGCAAAATCTCCACTAGGGAGATGAAAGATTTCTTCTATTCTTTGCTGCAATAACGATTTAATCTGCGATACCTGCTCAATCGACAGAAAACTACTAGACTCGATAAATTTTTCAACTATATAATCTTGAATGATTTCTCGAAAAACCTTAGTAGCCTGTCGGCCAGTTTCTTTCTTTACCCAGTCGTATCCAGTTGATTTCTGAAATATTCCATGGGTAACTAGCTTTGCTTTTACTTCTGGTGAAAAAGTTAATAAAAAATCGATTGAATCAATAAAAAATGATGTGAAGTCCTTTTCTCTGCCTTCGTGCAGATATACTCTCAAGCTATTGGCCTCAATCTCCATAACAACAGGATTTGGCAAAAACATGATTTCTCCTTTTTATATTTCGATTAATTTTAAATGGAATTAATTCCTTATTACCATCTTCCGTCCTGCAAGTCAAACGTTAATTGAAGAACCGGAAAAATAAAGGTATACTATTAGCATATGAATCTCAATACACCGATGGTCGACGCGGGTAAAATTATCGCGCAGTTTCTGCTCGACGTTTTGTATTTTCCTATCTGGTGGTATTCGCGAGGAATCTTCAAGGTTGTTTCCTGGTCTGGCCGCTTTATATCCGCCCGCCAAAAGGGCCTTGCCCTCGGCGTCTGGGTTAAGAACGTATTCACGCCGATGTATGGCCAGCACGACTGGGCCGGCATGCTTATCAGCTTCATTACCCGACTCCTGCAAATTATTGTGCGCTCTGTTGTTATGCTTTTTTGGCTGCTCATCTGCTTCATAGTAATTATTTGCTGGTTGGCAGCACCCCTTTACATCGCCTACCAGCTTATTTTTCAGCTAACTCGCTCCTAATCCTATGGCTACTGCCGCTGATTCTCCTCTTGTCTTCATTGCCTGCCCGGAATGCGGCGCTACCGGCCGGCTAAAAAATCAACCTTGCGCCCGCTGTGCCGGCATCGGCAGCGGAGCTTTTCAGGCTGATCATTTCCTTTTTTTCCGACTGCCTCTTTCCCGAGCCCTTATCCGACTGCGCAAAGTAAAAGCCATAGCCGACCAGACTATTAATGTGCTTATCGCCATAATCGGCGCCGGCGGTTTATGCGCACTCGGCTGGTGGTTTTATGAGCAGGGGAGCTTGGTTAATTTCTTTACCTACTGGTCACCGACCGTCCTACCGGAACTGGCTTTCTGGCGGGCACGCAACGGCCTGCTTCTGCTCTTTTGGTTGAGCGCTCTGGCTGACGCCTATCTCATTTACCGACTGAGCCGGGCGCGCGACGAGAACCATGTCATTGAGCGAGTCGCGTATCAATCAGCCGCCGCACCCCTCAGTTCCCAGGACTGGGACGACATCAACGATCTCAAAGGTTCTAAGAAAATTAATACCGCTGATGGCCTCGATAGTCTGGCCAGGCGCGTTGTGGAGGAATCATTTCTTTTAGCAGAACGCTTGAAACATGCTCGGGTTCAGCCTCTGCATCTCTTTGCGTCGGCCCTCCTGTTAAGCAACGAAACAGCCGCGCTTTTCTCTCGTCTTGGCATTGCCGAACAAAAAATTGTCGAAGGGGTCGAACGCCTGCTCGGCCGCCTGACAGCCAACGTCGGCCGTCTCGCCTTTGCGCCCGAAACGCTTCAGGCCGTAATTGAGGCTTATGCCCATGCCGCACTAGCCGGCCGAAGCAAAATTACAACGCTCGAGCTCCTGCTGCCGGCTGTTTCGCGCGACGAGCTGCTGAGCGAACTGCTCTATGACCTAGAAGCTGATAAGGTTAAATTAACCAATGCCATTGCCTGGTTTCAGGTGAGCGATCAGCTGGTGGAAAATTATCGCCTCTATCGCAAAATGGCTCGCTTCAAGCCTTCTTCCACCATGGACCGGGCCTATACCGCCCTCGCCACACCACTCTTAAACCGCTTTTCTCAGGATTGGACCTTGGCCGCCAAGTGGGGGAGAGTCGATCTCTGCGTCGGCCGCGACGATGAGTTGCGCCGCTTATTTGATGCTATCGAAAGCGGACAAACCGGCCTTATTCTGGTCGGACCAACCGGCGTCGGCAAAAGTACAATTATCGGCGGCTTGGCCTCGCGCATGGTGCTTGAAGACGTACCGCAACGTCTACAGGATAAGCGTCTCATCGAACTGGATGTCGCCCGACTGATTGGCGGATCAACACCGGCCGAAGCCGAGGAGAAATTGCTTGGTGTTATCGCGGAAACCTCCCGCGCCCGCAACATTATCCTTTTCATAAAAAACATCGAAAAGATTATGGGCATTAGCTCAGGCGGCGAAGAAAGTCTCAATCTCGGCAGCGTGCTGGCGGACGCTGTCAGTCGGCGGCTCATTTATTGTTTTGCCTCGGCCAGC
>CAYVHQ010000044.1:0-9068 GCA_964451345.1 uncultured Gammaproteobacteria bacterium
CTACTCGGCAAAGACACTCCGCACAACGATCGTTTCAAGCAGACGCGGCAGAGCGATTTCTTGCAAGTAGCGGTCGGCAACGAAGCGTTTTCCGGTCGCGAGCATATCGCTGTCATCGCCGATTACATCATTACGACGATCCTGCCGCCGCGCATCGCTCGCGAGCTTAATGAAATATTTAAAAATCCGGATGAAACATGCCTGGCCGAAAAAGTCAGCGCGATCTTTGCTGGTTCGACCGCTTTGAAATTAAAGATCGAAAGGAACGGCGCCAAAGCAAAAATCCTCCGCCGGAAGATGGCGAAGGATTTCTATGTCCCGAAGGAGCTAAAAGAGAAGTATACGCTGTTCTAGAGAGTATCTTAGTTCGTATTCTCCGTCACCGACGCGCTCTTATCCGCATCAGTATCAGTAATGGCGGTTTTCTATTTCAAGCCGGCGTCGACTTTGCAATACTCGGCTTTCTCGGGCGTTGCACTTTTTATAAATGAATCACAGACGGACTCTAGGCCAGTTTTCCTGGCAAGATTTTTGACGCAGTTGAAACGACTGCTTTCGCCTTGATGTTCAGTGTCGTCAAGTTTAAGGCAGAAAGAAATATCCTCCCTGGCCAAAGCAAAAGAATTCGCGCATACGATATCAGTCGTCTGTTTGAGGCAGTCGTCGTAATTTCCCGATTCGGCGAGTTTGTTTAGGTTTGAAGCAGTTAGTGCTTTACTGCTGATAAATCTAGTATTCTGAGCGCTCGGTAAAACGAAATAGACAAACAGCGGCAGAGCCGTGCTAACGATAATAATGAACAGGATATAAAAGGACCGTCGCTGTTTAGCTGCCTGATAATAAGCTACAAAGATAAAGAGAAGGATGAGGCCATAGAATGAAAATTGGAATTGCAGAGCCGCCTGATGTAATATTCCTCCCCGTAGGACATAAAAAGCGTTATAAGCGGCAAATAGACCGATAATTACGAAGTATGATCCAAGAATACGCTTAAAGATTTGGTAATTGATTGGTTCTTTGGGGAAATGGATACATTCATAGATAATACTGATAAGAGCAATCACCGCATATAGGAGAATCCAGAAAAAACTTAGGAACATGCCTCCCCAGCCGTCAAAATTCCAGAAAGGAATAGGCGAAAGGCCGCCAATTAGAGCAACTGCTGCCATTATTACATAGAAAACACGGCGGGAATATTTTTTAAGACTAAAGATGCCAACGATAATTGCGACGGCGATGATGATTAAGAGATACATCATAAAAGATATAAGAAGGCTACGTGGCCTCTTGGTAAGTATAACAAGCTAGGGTGGGAGCGAGCAATTATTTCATTTGCAGATTCAAAAGAGGCTCCTGAAAAGGAGTCTCTGTTAATACAAGCAGAAAGGGTAGGGTGATCAGTTGGTATTTTCGGTTCCCGACGCGCTCTTATCCGCATCAGTACCAAGGATAAGGATAAAGTCAGGCGGCGTCTTCTTTCCGCCGGCATTGGCGGCGGCCAGGTCGGCCTTAAGCCAGTCCGGCAGGACGGCGGCGATATTGGCATCGGTCTGTTCCTTGAGGAACTGCAGTCCCTGGCGCTTGGCGCCAAAGGTTAGATCGTAAATAACCGATTTTTCAAAGTTATGGCGGCTGGAATTGCCAATCTCCATAATCGTGACGCCGGGCTGTTCGAGCTGCGCGGCGATGCGGCTGCCGAGACCGTTGACCCAGGTGCCATTAAGAATGCTGAGGCTAATTTTTTCGCTGGGCGCGTCAGGGGCGGTGCCGGATGCTGGGGCGATGCCAAACAGCGAATCGAAGGTACGGATTACTTCAGAGAAGTCGCCGGCCCGCGGCGAGAGGATATAGGCGCCGCTTTCGCCCTTGCCGTCAACCAAGAGGCCGCTTGGGCTGTTATCCAGAACTTTGTTAATAATCTGGTCACTCTGAACGTCCTTGACCAGGCTCCATAGCTTAACAATTTCCCAGACCTTTAGGTTAGTGGAAATGTTGTCATGCAAGCTGTCGATAATACCGCTAATTTTTTTCGGATTAAGAAGAGTCTCGGCTGATAATACCTTCTGGCGGACCGCTTCGAGAATTTTCTGCTGGCGGCGGGCGCGGGCAAAGTCGGAACCTTCGCCACCGACGCCGTGGCGGGAGCGGGCAAATTTAAGGGCCAGGCTTCCGTCCATGTGCTGCCAGCCTTTGTCGACATGCAAATGTTCAAAGCGGCTGTAGTAATTCGGGTCATCTTCGCGGCCGCGAATCGGATAGGCATAGTCGTCCAACGTGTTGTCAACGTACACGTCAACACCGCCGACTTCGTCGATGATGCGTTCGAAGCCGTCAAAATCTACTTTGACGTAGTAATCAATTGGCGCTTCGAGGAGGTGGCCAATCGCCTGGCTGGCGGCGATACCGCCGGAACCCGGTTCCCTACTTTCAGCAAAGGAAGTGACACTGTTCACTTTTTTCCAGCCGTAGCCCTCGAGCGGCACGGTCAGGTCGCGGGGAATGGAAAAGAGGGAAACTTGCTTCGTCGATGGCTTGACGCTCGAAATGATAATCGTGTCGGCCAGCTGTCCGCCATCGTGGTTGGCGCCGCCGACGCCGAGAAGCAGAACGTTGATACGGTCGCGTTCTTCGCCCTTTAAGTCGCGATCGGCACTTTCCGCCAGATGCTTAACCTGGCCGAGGAGCGGAATGTTATCGACCCAGGAAGCGGTTTTAGAAGAACCGAGGAACATGTTCTTCAGGAAGAAGAAAGCAAAGAGGATTATTGCCGCAACAAGAAGGCCCAGGATCCACCTAGGCCAGCGCCGCCGGGGCTTTTCAATGATTCCCCGATCGATAGTCTGCAGATTGTGCAAGAGTTCTTGGTTATTATCCATAAGTTCAGCCATAATTTCTTTATTATAGCCTATTTGGCGGATTTGACAAATCTACGATGAACATTAAATTATTTTCAGTTTTCTTCATTGACGTTGCCTCTTTAAAAGGCTATACTTATATATATTATCGTAGTTTAATGAACAAATTAATAAATGAACCGATTAATTAATTTGTTCATTTATTAATTTTTTAATTGTATGTTGATCACCTGGCTAGGACATTCCGCCTTTAAGTTGCAGGGCAAGAACCAAGGCGAGACGGTTACTGTTATTACGGACCCTTATCATCCGGAAAAAACCGGCTTGAAGTTTCCGCGGCTGGAAGCTGATATCGTAACCATCAGCCACGACCATGACGATCATAATAATGCCGAAGCCGTAAAGGGAAATCCGCGCATTATTCGTCTGGCTGGAGAATATGAATTGAAAGAAGTTTTTATCGAAGGCGTTCCATCTTTTCATGATGACGAGAAAGGCGCTAAGCGTGGAAGCAATATTATTTATCGCTTCGAGATTGACGATTTGTCCGTAACGCATCTTGGCGATCTCGGTACCGAGCTCGACAATAAGCAGCTTGAAGGGCTGGAGGGGACTGATATCCTTCTTATTCCAATCGGCGGAGTATACACTATTGATGCGCAGAAGGCGGTTAAGGTTATTAATCAAATTGAGCCGCGCATAGTTATCCCGATGCATTACCAGGTGCCGGGGCTTAAGTACGAGCTGGCGCCGCTGGCAACGTTTATTAAGGCAATTGGCATCAAGCCGCGCGAGGAAGAAAAGCTCAAGGTGATGAAAAAAGATTTGCCACAAGAAAACATGGAAGTGGTCGTACTTAGCTTTTAAGCCATTATGCCGCGAAAAAAGGCGACAACCGCAGCTGAAGAAAAGCCGGCGAAGAAGCCGGCCCGGCGGACTGTTCGAAAGACTGTCCGTCGCGCTCCTCGACGTAAAACGACCGCCGATGAACTTTCCCGCGCCCCTTTGCCGGTTTTCGAAAGCTCGGCGCCGTCGTTAGCGCATGGACATAGCGTTCATCAATACGGTTCGCCTCATTATCATCATGTCGCCGACCGCCGCCAGCGCCTTATTGTCACAGTTGGCATTAGTGTTATAATGGTTGTCATCGTTACGGCCTGGATATTGAATCTTAATCGCATTATTTCTTCCGACATGCAGATTCCTGTTCCGGCCGGCGCTAACCAGGTAGATTTTGAAACTTTGAAACAACAGCTCAGCACCTCGCTCAGCGAAGTGAGAGGCAATCTCGGCAGCCTCGGCGAGCTCACTAATCCGACGGCAACCGTTACTCCGTCGGCAACGCCGGCGATAATTCCTTCGTCGTCCGTGACGCCGTCGACTTTACCATCAACCTTACCCCAGTAATATGGCTCGATTGAAAAAGATCATTGCTTCTGACCCAAAAGACCCGAAGAAAAAAGCTTCGGTTGACTCTTCGTCTGACGATGTAGTGTCGGATGATCCGAATAATGTCGGGCAGCTTGAGGAGCAGCCGATCGTTGAGGAAATGCGCCGCTCGTACCTCGATTACGCCATGAGCGTCATCGTTTCCCGCGCCTTGCCTGATGTCCGTGACGGTCTGAAGCCGGTTCATCGACGCATTTTATACGCCATGTGGTCGATCGGCTTGCGTCCGAACGCGAAGTTCCGTAAATCGGCTAACGTCGTCGGTGAGGTGCTTGGTAAATACCATCCGCACGGCGACTCGTCTGTGTATGACGCTATGGTCCGCATGGTTCAGGATTTCGCTATGCGCTATCCGCTCGTTCGCGGTCAGGGAAACTTCGGTTCGATGGACGGAGACAATGCCGCGGCCATGCGTTACACCGAAGCGAAGCTGGCGCCGATTGCCGAAGAGCTTCTGGCGGATATCGATAAGAAAACCGTAGACTTCATTCCGAACTACGACGGCTCGCAGCAAGAGCCGACCGTTCTGCCGGCCCGCCTGCCGGCCCTCCTCCTCAACGGCAGTATGGGTATTGCCGTCGGTATGGCCACGAATATTCCGCCGCACAACCTGCGCGAGCTCTGCGGCGCCATTAATCTGCTTATTGAAAATCCAGAAGCGACGGTTGAGGATCTCATGCAGTTTGTAAAGGGACCTGATTTCCCGACGGGCGGCTTTATTTATGACCAGTCGGAAATTACCCGCGCTTATACGACCGGCAAGGGCGGTATCATCATGCGCGGCCGCACCGAAGTCGTGGAAATGAAGAGCGGCCTTTATCAGATTATCATTAGCGAAGTTCCCTATCAGGTAAACAAGTCAACGCTCGTCGAGAAAATCGCTGACCTCGTCAAGGAAAAGAAAATCGAAGGCATCAAGGACTTGCGCGACGAATCAGACAAGGACGGCGTACGTGTCGTTATCGAACTGAAGAAGGACGCCTTCCCGAAAAAGATTGTCAACGCCCTTTATAAGCTCACTCAGCTGCAGGAAACCTTCCATGTTAACCTACTCGCGCTCGTTGACGGCATTCAGCCGCGCGTCCTTAACTTGAAAACTGTTCTTGAAGAATATATCAAGCACCGCGAAGTCGTTATCCGCCGCCGTACCGAGTATGAGCTGGAAAAAGCTAAGGACCGCGCCCATATCCTCGACGGTTTAATGATCGCCCTCGATAATATCGATGCTGTTATTAAAATTATCCGCGCCTCGGCCGACAAGGAAACCGCCAAGCTCAACTTGATGAAAAAGTTTAAGCTCTCGGACCGCCAGGCCTTTGCTATTGTTGAAATGAAGCTTGGCTCCCTCGCTAACTTGGAGCGTCTTAATATTGAGAATGAGCTGAAAGAAAAGCGTAAGATTATCAAGGAGCTGGAAAGCATTCTTAGTTCCCGCGCCAAGGTTCTTAAGATGATTAAGGACGATGTTACTGAGCTCGGTGAAAAGTTTGGCGACGATCGCCGCACCCAGCTCGTGCCGCACGGCATTAAGGAATTCAACGCCGAAGACCTTGTTCCGAATGAGGAAGCGGTCGTTCTTATGACTCGTGACGGCTATATCAAGCGACTGGCTCCCGATACCTTCAAGGTACAGGCGCGCGGCGGCAAAGGCGTTATTGGTCTGACAACCAAAGAAGAAGACATGGTCGAGTTCATGTTTACGACAATGACGCATGACGATATTCTGTTCTTTACGACCCGCGGCCGCGTTTTCCAGTTGCGTGCTCACGAGATTCCATCGACGCAGCGTACCGCCAAGGGCCAGGCGATCGTTAACTTCCTGCAGCTTCCGTCCGACGAGAAAGTCACTTCAGTCCTGCCGCTCGACAAAATCTCCAAGAGCGCCTTCCTCTTCTTTGCTACGGAGAAGGGAGTAGTTAAGAAGGTTCCGCTCGATGAATTCTCGAAAGTTCGACGCAGCGGCCTGATTGCTCTGAAGATGCGTGAAGACGACAGCCTGATCTGGGCCAAGC
The DNA here is from genome assembly GCA_964451345.1 of uncultured Gammaproteobacteria bacterium. Taxonomy (GTDB): domain Bacteria; phylum Patescibacteriota; class Patescibacteriia; order Patescibacteriales; family Patescibacteriaceae; genus Patescibacterium. The sequence goes on from CAYVHQ010000044.1 coordinate 6,317, forward strand.
CGACTTCGGGCAGCGATCAGATTCAGCTTATTACCGCGGCCGGACAGGCCATCCGTTTCAAAGAAAGCGACGTACGCCCGATGGGCCGCAACGCTTCCGGCGTCATGGGCATTCGCCTGAAAAAAGGCGATAACGTCGTCGGCATGGGTGTTGTCCCGTCTGACAAGGAAAAGATGAAGAAGTTCCAGGTCGTATCGGTCATGGCGCAGGGTTACGGCAAGCGCACTGCGCTTAATCTCTATAAGATTCAGGCCCGCGGCGGCAGCGGCATTAAGACCGCAAAAATTACCCCTAAGACTGGCCCTTTGACTAATGCGTATGTGCTGAACGAAGAGGCCATGTCGGAACGCGACCTGATCATTATATCTGCCAAGGGACAGGTCATTCGCTTGCCGTTTACGGCCGTCAATGAATTGGGCCGCGATACGCAAGGCGTGCGCCTGATGCGCTTCAAAGAAGAGAACGACGCCGTCGCTGGCGTTACCTGGATTTAGTTTGACCGCTCTGGCGGCCTGACGTATAATAAGCCTACATTATTAACTAATCTCTTAGAGCGGGCGAATGGTTCAATGGCTAGGCGGGTAGAGGAGAGAATAGCCGTTTAGCGATTTAACCATTTGCTTTCTATTTAAACCTATGGAACAGACTCCCCATGTCCATCACGAGCACGAGGCCCCGGCTTCGGCGGTGAAGGCGAACAAATCAAACATGCTGATGGCGGCCGGTGCCGTCGCCTTGATCCTGATCGTTCTGGCAGTCGTCAACTTTGGCGGCATGCTTAAGGGCGGCAAGAAGCTTTCTCCGGATGAGGCCAAGGCCAAGGCTGAGACCTACATCAACGCCAATTTGGTTTCGGGCACAACTGCTTCGATTACCGAAGTGACCGATTACAGCAGCACGCTGTATAAGCTGGCTGTTAAGGTTGGCGATACGAGCATCGATTCCTATATCACCAAGGATGGTGCAATGTTCTTCCCTCAGGCGATGGATACGAGCGAGACAGTCGCTACGGCTGATGCCGGAACTGATACGGCCGCCGCTACGCCGGTTGTGGCCGCAGACATTCCAAAGTCGGATAAGCCGGCTGTTGAAGTCTTTGTCATGAGCCGCTGCCCGTACGGAACCCAGATGGAAAAGGGCTTGCTTCCGGTCATGTCCCTGCTTAAGGGCAAGGCTGACATCAAGATTAAGTTCGTTGACTATGTCATGCATGGCGACGCAGAGCTTAAGGGCAATATTGCACAGTACTGCATTGATAAAGAAGAGAATGGTAAGTACGAAGAATACCTTAAGTGCTATTTGAAGAGCGGTGATCTTGACGCCTGCGTCACTTCGACCGGTGTTAATAAGAAAAAGCTTGATAGCTGTCTTTCCGCCACCGATAAGCAGTTTAAGCTCAATGAGTCTTTTACTGATAAGACGAAGTGGACTTCAAGCTTCCCGCCATTTGCCATTCATGAGAAAGAGAACAAGGCCTATGGCGTTCAGGGTTCACCGACCTTTGTCGTCAACGGCAAACAGGTTGAAACTTCTCGTTCGGCTGACGCGATTAAGGCAACTATCTGTGCTGCCTTCAAGAACGCACCGAAAGAATGTGAAACTAAGCTCGACACCTCGACCCCGTCCGCCGGTTTCGGCGAGGGAACCGCTTCGGCTTCTGACGCCGCCGCTTGCGCTCCGAGTTGATCCGCTTAAGAAAAGCTAAAGAAAAAACCCGTCGCTCCTTGAGCGGCGGGTTTTGGTATCCGGCTGTCATCTGATCAGATTCCGTTTCACTATTATTGGTGTAAAAAAATGACCCGCTGCGTGTATAGTACGCAACGGGTCGAAAAATATTTGATTTCCACTATATTCGTGGAGTTTGTAGGGCGGGGATGGTTTGTTCTGAGAGAGATGGTGCGCTAGGAGTGGAAATGATGAAGCGGGCCAGTGCAATGATTGCTAGGAGCAATCCTATGGCGGTCGCCGCTTGCCAGATACCAGTATTATTGACGACGAAGCCATATGTGTTCCATTGTTCGACAATGAAAACGTATATTAGCATATCGAAGATCCAGATAACTGGAGAAAGCAGGCTGTTGGCCGGTTTGAAGACGAGAGCGGTCATCAACGCAGTACCAACAAAGAACAGGTAGAACATGCACGTGAATATTACGTCTGCCCCATAATCTAAGACAGTCTTAGTGACAGCACTGTCAGGTATCACGGTTTCACCGGTCTTTATTAATTGTTTTGCATTGTCCAGCGAATAGTATTCCGTAACTATTACCTCCTTATTATTTGAATAGGGCAAAATTCCCAGAAAATACTGCAATGAGATATTAAGAGTATTTCTCTGCTTTTCGATAGTTTCGCCGTCCATCAGCCTGAGCTGGTCGTGCTGATTAACCTTTTTTCCGCTTTTAAACTTCAACGGTTTTTCTGACGAAAGGGAACTGTCCATGCTAAGAGCAAGGTAAGCGCACAGCATGAAAAATACAAGTAAATAGATACTATTTAGTTTATTGGTTTTCAATGGCTTTTGTTTATTTTTAAAAGAAGTGTTGGTTTTATGAATTATATTATATCATACTTTCAGATAAAAGTCAATAACAACCTCAGAAATGCTCTAAAATAGGCCATTCTTGCCTTTTTCACTCATGTATGATAGGCTAAATCCATAATAAAAACTGAATACCGCCTCTAATCTACTTTTCGGGCCAAGGCGGCCGAAAAACCCTCGTGGTTAATTACACTGGGGTTAATGACCTAT
>CAYVHQ010000045.1:0-3349 GCA_964451345.1 uncultured Gammaproteobacteria bacterium
GCCGATGATACTTGGGCCGCCCAAGCCCTGGGAAAGTAGGTCGCCGCCAGGACAGCGCTATCAAGCGATACAGCACTCCGTGAAAACGGAGTGCTTTTGTATTATAGAGAAAGGGGCTTTGACAAAGTGAGTAATATGGGGTAAGGTAGAGCCAATCAAATATTCTTTAACATATAAAATAAGGAGTAAATAATGGAAGAGAACAAGCCTAAGCTGTATCTGTATCCAGTTTTCTTGTTTATTGGCTTATTGGGCTTAGATAAGAAATTCCTGGATGGTCCCCCAATCGTAACACATGACACAATCACACAAAAACTGCAGAACCTGTATAGGGATTACAAGCTTACACTCAGACAGTTGGACAGAAGTTTTCAGTTGACTATAGAACGTGTTAGTGAACCTTTAGATAAGGTTATCGTTGTAACTACCCGGTGGACAGGCAAGAAATCTACAGAGCACGGTCTAATAGAAAATTGGCATGTTGTGGACATGAATGTTATGAACATGTATTCACGTCCCCGAGAATATGTTTTTTTGTTACGGATAGTAGCTCAATCAGAAACCTTACGCAGCTTGGACTTTGAAGACAATTATCCCGCTCTTTTCTTCGAAGATGATGTCGATCGATTCGAGCAGATTGAGTCACTGTCGGACAAATTATTTACCAAACTATACGATACCAAGGGATGGAAAGCGGGCGATGCCTATAAGCAAGCCGAAAAATACGCCTTGCCGTTTATTAAGACGTTATTGCTCGATCCACCGGCAACAGAATTTAAAATTCCTGATCACATGGGACCTGGTGACGGTATTTATTCAATGCCAAGCAGCCTGTCAGAGGGAATGGAGGGTGGAGAGCAATTTGCCAAAGAGTAATAAAAAGAAAACAGAGAAAAATGTTTCAAGCCAAAAACGCCTGCGAAAAATGCCAAAAATCGTTGATATAGAAGGGGTGTATGCTGTAACGCCGCTGCTTACCAGCGATTTTTCTTTAATTGAGCTCGTTGGCTTATCTTCATTAGTTATTTGATGCACAAACTATCTGACGCGCCATATCTCTGGGCGCGTTTTTTTATGCTTTGACAGATTGTCTCGTTTTAGGTAATGTAGAGCCAAGTAAATTCCTTAAAAATTATCGGAGGTTTCATGTTACTTTCCATGCGTTATTTTCCAGCACTGCTCTTTTTAGAGTACTGTGCCGGCCGGCCGGCCGCTTCGAACGGGTTGTTCTGGACGACTATCTTCTATAAGTCAGAAGAGGGACGGCGCCATCTACTGCTGCGCCTCAAAGACAGTTCGGCCGTCAGCCTGACGTACAATGGCCAGCATTTTAGCCTTTTTGGTTGGGAGAAAGGAGTACGTTTTCCGAGTTCTGAATATCAGCAGCCGCTTTTTTCCGTCAGTCTGAACAGGGAAACCCGGCAGGTGCCGACTATCCCAAAAGGGCAGCCGCGTTTCAAGTATACTTTTACACCTGAGCTAGTCGGCGAGCGCAAAAACCTTTCTCCGTATCTCAAGGAGGCGTTTATCCGGGTAAACGGTCTATTTGCCGATTACCTGGGTGAAAAGAATTTTTTTGATCCGGTGGCCATAACTAATAATGGAATGATCGAGCGGTTGACTACTCCCTGGGAGCGCTTAATGTACGGCGCTGACTGGAGAAAGCAGAAACCGGCCATCGAACGATATTGTGAATGCGAAAAAGTCGCTACGGATGATTTAGATACCGTTAACGTTAAAGAATGTGTTCTGTGGCTAACAAACATGCATTAATGTTTTCGAGCAGTATCCCTGTTTCCAAAAATGGAAAGAGGGATTTTTTTATTTCTTGCGGAGAATGCCTGCTTTCCAAAGAATGAAACCGCCGCCCAGTAGGAGGAGCGTCGCCCCGAAAAGAACATAATAGAGAAGTTGTTTCTTAGACTTCGGCTGAGCTGCTCCCAGCACCTGCTTGACCGTATTCGTATCGGCACTATTTTCCGGGCCCGAGGGCGGATTAATGATTGCGATATCGCTTTCCATACGTGGCATAAGACGAATAGCGGTTCCGTCGAGCTGGGTAATGCCGGTTACAGATACTTTGTCTCCGACGGCAAAGGCTGTGACTGACAACCCGCTCCCTTTAGCTAAATACACTTCTGTGTCGCCGGTTTCGTCCGTCACGATAAGCCGGGGTGATTTTTTACTGGTGATTTCCCCTTCAATTCTTGCCATCCGGGGATGGGGCGGATTTTTTATATCAGCTGAAGTGTTAATCGCCTGTTCCGGAAGGGAAGTAACTTCCTTTATGTTATGTATATCCTCGGCGACGGCTGTTTTCACCCGCGGTTCGGCGGCGGCGCTGCTCGTTTCGCCGCTGACGCTGATTGTTTGGCCGACCGTAAGTTGCGGGAACAGTTTCTTCGAATTATATATCTGATAGAGAAGAGGTGATCCGGCTGGCTGGAGATAGAAGTACTGGCTACTGAATGTACCCGGCAGGGCGACGACTGTGCCGGTCAGAGAAATGCGGCTGACTGCCTTTTTGGTCGTAGTTGAAGAAGTGTCATTCTTAGTAGGTTTTTCCAGGATATTGGTTTCGCCGGGCGTTGTCGCGACTGTCCATTGCCAAGCATTATCGATCAACGAATAGCTTTGGCCACTTGGCGCCTCTGCGTACGCGACGGCATCGGCTTCATGTCCTTCGGGATCGATGAGGCGGATTGTGTCATGGCTATTGCCGAGGCTGGCCGGGAGGTATGCGGAATGTAAGACAAAGAGTTCGTCAGGATTAAGATTGATCGTCTCGACGATTGTTGGACCTGGTTTTGATTTGTTAGCGACGGTCCAGTCGGCAAGATTAATTGCTTCGCTGCCGGCGTTGCGTACTTCTACCCACTCCTGTCCAGTATCGCTGCCGTCTGGATTTGGCATTATTTCATGCAGCCTTAGCTTGAAAGGCGATGAGGTACTTACTGCGACAGTACTTTTGATTTCGGTTTCAGATGCGAGATTTGCGATCGTTTGTATTGTTTCTGAAGGGAGACTGGGCTTAGTTATATTAATTTTGCGTGAGACGGTCGAGGCGCCATACGAATTACTGATACTCAGCACAACTGTATAATTCCCTGATGCGTTAAAGACATGCTCAGGGTTGGCCTGGCTGCTCGAAACGCCATCGCCAAAGTTCCAGCTGTATTCGGCGTGGCTGTCAGGGGTGTCACTATCAGAGGCATCAAAGACAACGGTTTCACCGACTACGGCTGTACTCGCCGCGCTAAAAACGGCGAGAGGCGGAGAGACATAGACGTTAGTGTTACCGGGCGTCGGTAGAAAGGTCCGCTTCCATACCTTGCTGTTGTCGGCTGCC
>CAYVHQ010000045.1:3359-9009 GCA_964451345.1 uncultured Gammaproteobacteria bacterium
CGCTTCGTTCCAGAGCGCCCAGCTTTGCCCGTCAAGCGCTTCTTTATAGCTTACTGATTGAAAGGCGGTTGTTTTTTCGGGCTGGAAAAGCTTGATGATGGAACCACTATTAGCTAATTCAAAATTGCTGGGCGCGCGCACGATCAGATATGATCTTCCTGATACTGTTGCGTTGGCAGGAAACTGATAGATGTACTGTTTATCGCCGATTTCCAGATGCCATCCCTCCAGGCGCACCGTCCGTTCGCCGGCATTATAGAGTTCGACAAATTCATCGTTGCGGGACAGCTCATCGATGCCGTAGGGATTAGGGGAAATCTCGCTCAGGCGCAGAGCTGTACTGAAGTCATAGTCTGGTTCATCTTCCTCATTGGCCGCTTGTGGCTCGGGCGGCGGTACGATAATATTAACTCCCCATATCGTTAGCATCGACGTTAGCGTGTAATTATCACGGTCGCTGCCGGCCGGATCTGCTCCGGCTTTCCGGGCGACGCTGTAGGGATCCGGCGCGGTTGGGGCATTGTCGGCAATATTACCGTCATCCCAGTCGCCATAGGTAACGCTGTGGGCAATTGCGCCAGCGGCATCACGCAGGATGATGATGTCACCGCTATTATTAAGAGCTCCGGCGGATTTTTGAATGGAAAAATAATAGTCGTTTCCGCCGATCGTTCCTTGGAGCGTAGTCTTGGTTCCAGAACCCTCTTCAAGGGTCCAGCCGCTGATTGAATAGGTTGTTGTGGACGGGCTATAGAGCTCGATCCATTCGTTGCCGCCCGCTACTGGATCAACAACGAAGTCATTGATATATATCGGCAGTTGTCCGGCCACGGCAAGCTGCGGCGGAATCGGACTACCCGGCATAATCTCACAGGTGCCGTTACAGCTGTCATAGACATTGGTGTTGCCGTCATCGCATTCTTCGCCAGTTTCCAGCAGGCCGTTGCCACAGACGGCCGGAGCGGTTTCAAGGGTGCAGGCGGCGCTGCAGCCATCATGATCTAGTGTATTGCCGTCATCGCAGCTTTCGTTTTGTTCCATAATGTCGTTTCCACAGATTGCCAGCGGCGCCAAAGAGATAAGCTCGAAGTCGCTGGCATTTTGGTTGGTATCTTGATATGCGTTTCGCTGCAGAATTTCTTGAGCGGCTGGGTTCTGCGGAAAGTGGCTTCCTTCGGCTAGTCCATTAGTCGATTCTCCCCAAGCCACGGCGTCAATAATTTCTCCGGAATTTTCCGCGCCTTGACGAATAGCCAGGCCGTTGTCATTGGCAATCGTTTGCGTTGACGAGACGTCAGCATTTAGCGAGGCGGCGAAGCCATTAGCCGAGTTGGCCCAAAGATAAACAGCACCGGGATTTAAGAGTAACGGACTGGTCCATGACTTTATGGTTGTGTCGCTTGTTCCGGTTTTTGTACGCTTAACAAGCCGCAAACCATCAAGGTCAATTGCAGAGCTTGACGCGTTGTACAGCTCGACGAAATCATTGTCGGTTTTGCCGCTTCCGCCGCTTATCTGCAGGCGGTTGATGAGCAGCTCGCCAGGGGAGATGGCTAAAGCGGAAAAACTGCCCGAACCGAGAAGGCTCGCGCAGAGGAGTAAGGCGGACAGCGGACGAAGTATTCGCCCGACGGGAATATTCATACAAAGATGATTCCCGAGGGGGTAGGAATGAAAAGTTATTTAGCGGAGAGGCGTTTTTTGAACCAGTCGACCCAGGGAACGGTCAGAGGATCAACGCGGTTGAGGAGAGAGAGGTGATACGTAATCCAGGAACCGACTTGCAGGAGGTCGAAGCACTGGGCGAGCACGGTCTTTCCGGCAGGGGCATAACTATGTACCGCGATGCCTTGCTTCTTCATCACTTCTTTTGTGAGCTCGAGGCGCTTCTGAATTTTACTATCATATAGGTCTGACTCGATGAAGAGGGCGGCTAGCCGCTTGCGATTGCTCGTCGGATAGGAAAGGCCTTCCAGCGCGTAATGGTTGAGGTCGGAGAGGACGAGGTAGGAAGCGAAATTCTTTCCGGTCTCGCACCACTGATTGCGCAGTGCGCGCATATTCCCCTCGAATAATAGCCCGCCGATAATGATGGTTTCGCGGCCCTGCAGGGTCTTAGCAAGCCGTTCGGCCTCATTGCCGCTCTTGCTGAGGAGGGCGTTTTTTCGCTTAAGTTGGCTTAAAATTAGGCTAATGTCCTTGTCTTTGAAGCGAAGGAGTCCAAGAGCGCGGAAGAGGAACAAAAGGCTGGCGACGCCATAGCCGAGACCAAGCCGCGGCTGGCCGGAGGGATTGGCGGAAGTGTCGAAGAGGTAATGGGGAAGGTTGTCGCGGCTGGCTAAGCGACAAAGTTCGTTATCGGCGTCGGAGCTGATAACGATAATACGGGCGCCGCGGCGCTTGGCGATCTTGTACGCGGCTAGCGGTTCTTCGGTCGTGCCGGAGTATGAGGAAACGATATACAGGGTGTCCTTGCCGACATAACCAGGAACATCGTAGCCTGGTTCGATGGCGACGGGCATCTTCAGGCTGTCGCGGAAAGCTGACTGGATGATGTAGGCACCGAGGTTGGAGCCGCCCATGCCGTTGATGACGATGGAGCGGACGCCGTGCAACGCAAATGAGCCTTGCGCGCTGCCGAAGTCGTCCATGACGGACTTAATCTGCTCCGGCAAGCGGCGCAGCGAGTCGACCATTATTTCCGATGAGGGCTGTCTCTTAAGGGAGAGAAACATAGTATGGTGATTATAGCTCAGAATACGACCTGCGGCAATGTGTGTTTTTTCTGCGAAGGTTAAAATTTATTTTCTCTCCATATATATTATTTACGCCACCTTTTAAAAAAGGTCGCACCAAAATTTCTCGCAAAGAAAAAACGCTTGAATATTGCGCTTGCTTGAGGGGCGGATACAACTCGTCATGGCGCCTTGCGCCATTCCTCAAACAGGTCTCCGCCTTATCCTCAAGCGACGCTTATATTCTGACGCGTTTTTTCATGCTCGGCTTCGGGAAGTGCTTATAAGTCTTGTTTTTTTACGACGAAATTTTTAGCGAGGCGGCGTTTCCACACAGTCGCTTTGCGGGAATCCTTGGTAATAATAATTTTTAAGCCTTTTCCGGCTGCCAGGATGCTATGAAGCGCCTTCTTATCGATGGTGGAATAGGAATCTGTGGCGGAAAACAGCTTATCGATTTTTTTCATCATGCCGGCATCATAACGAGTAGTGATGAAATAGTCGCCGATAATGCTCAGGTGGTCCGTCTCGGGAACGACGATGGCTGGATCGATAGCAATTTGGATATGTTCATTCTGTACTTCTTTTTTGAACTGCTGGTTAATCTTCGTTTGTTTTCCAAAAGTCACCATTAGTCTATAGCGTTTTTTCCCGATGGTGTTAATGAGATAGCTTTCGGCCTCTGGGCGCTCAATAGAAAAGAAGCTGTGATGATTGAAGAAAAATAATGCCTTATCGGGATATTCCTCGGAAAGGGTGAGAAACATATGGCTCCAGTAGATGTCGAGCGCCTCGGCGCTGCGGAATGATATGACTTTGCGGCCCTTGCTCGTCGATTCAGCAAACGGCAGGCGCAAACCGAGATTCTGTTCACTAACTTCCCTGAAATCGTTAAGGCGGGTAAGCCAGGTTTTATTTAAAGAGTAGAAGCGAGCTTCTTTGATGATAATTTCAGCCCCTAATAGCTCGCGTAAAGCCTTATAGAGGCCTTGTTTTGTTATAGGTGAGACTGATTGTAGTTGCGCTAAGAGATCAGTGCCAAGAGCTGGGCCGGCAGCTAACAGGCGCATAAGACCTTCTCGGGTTGGAGAGGCAAACGGTATAGTTGTAAACTTTTGGTTTACTATCATGCCTTAATTATATACTTTTTTGAAGATTTGTCAAGAGTCGGCTATGCTGGATAATTACATTAACAATTAAATATAAAAGGAAAAAAATATGTGGCCTTTCAAAAGAAATAATACGAATAGATATTCTGGAGTTACAAGCTTAACGCTTACTGATATCCAAAAGCCCTTAAGTACTATTATTGATAACTTATCCGGCGAACACGCAACTGAATGGTACCAGAAGCTCCAACTGCTATTAGGAAACCCTGTTACTTCTAGTCCGTATTTGGTTGTAGGAAATAGTGGCGGCCTTATTAAGCAGCTTATAGATAGGTTGTCGTCGGATGATGACTGGAAATGGCTGAATCGCGTTGAGAAGTTTTTGCTAAATGATATGTTTTGGAAGTCACGCGTTTGGAAGACGATAACTGTTGGGGGAAAAGATCTGGAATATTATAAAAATGAATTTGCTAAGCGTAATATTGACCTTACATTACCGCCGGCATCAAATAGATATGGAATGGAAAAAAACTTTACTGATGTAGAACGGGAAGTCCATCTCATTCGTGTTCCCTTGCGTGTTTTTGGTGGAAACGGAAACGCACTAAATTTTTCAGTGCTGGAAGATAATGCTTATACAAAAGGATTAAGACGCTGCTCATTGGAGATTGCCTTAGAACTGAGACTGACCTGCACAGAGCAGCTTCGCCCACGCATGTTTATGACCCTGGGGACAAACTATAGTGCTGTAAGATATGAGCATTGTACGTGTTATTTTGATCAAAAAGGAGATAATCTGTCTATGACAGTTGATGTTAGTACAGGATCTATAGATAATGAATTTTGCGCAAATGGATTTTATATCTTTGCAATCGATTCAAAGTTTGTTTAATAATATAAATTTAAAAAAGGATAAAAAATGGAAGAAGTAATAATATTCGCAAAGGTAATATTCTTAGTAATTTTTATTATAGTTGCCATGTATGTCTTGATGTTCCTCTGTCTAGCTGTATAAGAGGGCAAGGACACTAATGATAAAAATATTAGGTTAGCGAAACCTGATTGTGCTAAAGGCAAACTCTATGAGTTTGCCTTTTTTCTTACTATTTAAGAAGCGCACGTCTATTGGAGGGCGGTGGTACCGGAATAATTCTTCCCTTTGATTACGGCTTGATATTTCTCCGGCTGCTGCCAGTCCTTACTATCAAGCCAAGATGGTTTTGAAAAAAATATATTGGATGCAAAGTCTTTTTCTCGTAGTACGCCTGCCTCCGGGCTTTTATCAATATCTCCGGAAATAACAAAGTTATCCCGGAAGACTGTTTTCTGGACGGCAGAAGAATGGACTTCAAAATTCTTTATGATGATTATACGATTTGTGACATCAGGCGTATTCTGCAGTACCCAGGCAAAAAGTTCCTCATCGCCGGGTTTGACGATAATCGCTGTTTTTCCGGCAATCGCAGTTTTAGCGGTGACGTATTCGATGCCGTCCCCGTCAGCGGTCTGTTTCATGAACTCCTCGACGCCCATCGGATACGCGCAAAAGAAGATGATTTTCTTTTTGGCCTTATATAGGTTCGCCGCCAGGCAGATAGTATAGAAAGAGGCACCGGACTTGTCTTGACCGGAGATGAGCATCGGCAGATCGCTTTTTGCGAAGAGAGCCGGTTTCTTGTTGATGATAATATCCATTTATTTCTTATTAGCTTTGACAAACTCTTCCTGATGCATGATCTTTTTCGTATCCTGGAAACGGTCGATACAAAGAATGCCGTCGAGATGGTCTATTTCGTGCTGAAGGAT
>CAYVHQ010000046.1:0-8908 GCA_964451345.1 uncultured Gammaproteobacteria bacterium
TTTTGCAAATTAAAAAGACTTTTTTCAAAGTCATTAAGAATCTGGCGGGGATGCGAGGGGCTCTTATTTTGTGCTATTTACTCGCCTTTAATTCTCTCGGTCAGTGGCATTTTCATTTAAAGGCTATTGTCCGCGGGAGAAATTAAAGGTCGATTCCGCACTTTATTCAGACCTAAACTAACCATATGCCTAAATTTGAGGTTTATATGGATCGCGCTGGTCAATATCGTTGGCGTCTCAAAGCCGGCAACGGTGAAATTGTAGCCGTTAGCGAGGGTTATACTACACAGTATAACGCAAAACGGTCAGCCGAACTAGTTAAAGCACTTGCCCCAACTGCGGGTATTTACTATATCTAGTTAGATCACGTTTTCCTCGTCAGATTTTTAATGGTTTTGAAAAATATAAGCGCTTATGATTAAAGAAAATAAGGCTGATAAGCCGTGGAATTTTGAAGAAAAAAGTAATATTGTTGGGTTCTTTAGTCTTCTTCTGAAAATAGACAAAAGAGTCAATCGTAATTTGTATAAGAAGAACGGAACGAGGACTATGAAATAATGTATCCGCAATAAACCAGCGGATCATTGAATCCGCCTATCATTCTGTGTATAATGAAACCAATTCCTTCACTTCTCCTATATCGCCCTGGTCAAATTGTGGCCAGCTTGTGTCCAAGAAGTTTCGGAAATTGGGAATCATGGGAAACATGGGAAAATTGGGAAACGATATTTAGCCCATTTTAGGCCGATATTTCACAATTCCTTTAATTCAAAGGCTTTTATAGAGAGCCAATTCCAGGTTTTCATCCTGGTAACAGGGGTTCGACTCCCCTAGGGACTACTCATAATACAAAAGGAACTCGTAAGAGTTCCTTTTGTATTATGCGATAGCGCAACTCAGGGGGAGTCTCTGTCTGCCGGGTCCTGGCTGGTGCTACACGGGACAACGAGTCCGAGCGGAAGCGAGGGCGAGGCGAAAACCCCCAGGGACCAAATGATAAATTGCAGGTTTCTGTCACAAAAACGGGTAAAGGCCGTATATATTGACTTTTGCGGGAAAGTATGCTATAATTACGAATTACGTACTTTGACAAACGCGGGACTGATTTAGTAAATGAGCGTGAGAATTTTCAGTTTTTAGGCTTATTTACTAAATCAAATCCTCATTCAAAATGAAAAAATATTTCATCCATGCGATGGTCCTGTTTTTGCTTTCGGTGTTTCTTCAAAGCTGCACACAGCAAGAGAAAGCAATAAACAAAACAGATGCCGGATTGCATGAAGTAGTTCTTGATACGACAACCTCTGGAAGCTTTTGTAGGTTGATACAGAGTTGGGACGAAAAGTTACCGTATAGCAAGGCTTTCCTAGGTCCTTTTGTGGAAGATTTAAATCATTCCCATGAGGAGACATACACTTTCAATGACAGTCTTACAGACGTCAAAGAGAATGGTGCTCGAAACTTTGTATTTATAAATTCGCAAAGAAGTTCAAGCGTTTCATTCTTTTTGTGGAAAAATAATCCACAAGACCCTGCCTTGGTTGTTGAGGTTGTTACTTTCACAATTATCAAAGAGAGTAATGAAGGAATTGTCACCAGGGGAGTTTGTTATGATAGAACGTTGAAAGTGGTAGATGACCTTACCTACTCCGACCAGAATATTATTGACAGGTTAAGGCAATTGTTAAATTCCGTTGAAAGAACTCTACGGCAACATGCTATGAAATAATATTTCGAAAATTTAAACAATAGAAAATTGAAAAAACTAATCTTAGCTTTATTTGTTTTATTTCTTGCGTTCCAGGGCTGCGGCTCGGCAAAAAAAGATCCTTATAAATATGTGTTGGAAGATTCGGTAGCTCAGCGCATACTAGCGGAGGGGATCAAGATCGAACAGAGTGCCCGCACGCAAGAGCTGCAGAGCAATCCTTATCTTGTTGCGATCCTGCCCTTCTCTTCTCCGGTTCATATGTATTCTTTGCCTGTCAAAGGTTGTGCTCCATTAGAAGAGGGATATTTCCAGATTTCAACCATGAGAAGTGAATTCGGGTCAGTGAACAGTTTTGTTCTTTCTTATGAAAAGAAAAGGGAAGGCGGCGACATATTCGGTTTCGAGGTGGATGAAACGGTGCAGTTCGTTTACGACTATGATAAACCTGAAGGCTGGATTGAATGCTGTCATCCGGTAGTCACCGACAGTTCTACAACGTATGCGTATGATGATGGTGAAACGGCTTATAGGAAGTATCAAGACATTGATAGTAAAAAAGAGTATATTATGAGCTTTAAGCCAGCCAACCTGGCACATATTTCCCCGACTGCTAAAAAAGGCAAACGGGTCTGTTAAAGAGTATAGTATTTAGCCAAGTGAAGGTATTCACTTGGCTTTTTATGTTATTGACCATTGCTGCTAATATAGCAATAATAATAGTGTCTAGTACCATGATTATTATTTAACCTCTTATGGAAAGAACACTCGATAACTTGGGAGACCGTAGTTTTGATGCAGAGCAGCTTAATAACACGAATGAACAGTTGAGCAAAGAGATCATCCAAGCGACTATTCATGACCCGATTAGCAGGATACTTTCTTTATACGAGAAAAGAATGTTAACTCCTAGAGGTTCGGATTATGATGAAGAGCAAGATGTCGTTCAGGAAAAAGAAATCATTTCCATTCTTAGTCAGGCTAATCTGGAGAAGGCGTTTGAAAATCCGGAGTTAAGAAAAGGCACCATCCATTATTTAATTGACCTCTTTAGCGTGCGAAGCTCTTATAAACTGCAATTTAGTTTTAGGCGCAAGAGTGATCATGGTAGCGATATAGATGCTTTTTACTTCGAGACCGCTAAGTCCGTCCTGAGAGGAATTGATAAAGCGATCGAAGAGAAGGGAGTGTCGGATATCGAGGATAATCCTTTTTTATTTCGTCTGCTGGATGAAACGGCCGGTACTGTCTGGAAAGATCTTGATATCAAAACAAGGGATAACCTGAAAGATTTAATGGTTGAAAAAGGCGCGGGAATCGAAATGCTACACCTTTTCCCTATGAAAACGTTGCTTGATCATGCGTATGTAAGTTCTCCGCTGTTTAAGGAAAAAATTGACGATAAGTTGCGGAATATTTTTTCAGAAAAAAAGTGGGGCGGTATTTATAACGCTTGCGCAAGCGATTCTCCTTATCTGGCAGCTCAGGCCATGTCGTTATTTGAGACATATGTAGAGGGATATGGTTTGCCGCTTAACGATTTCAAGCATCTGTGGGGTTTTGATTACTCGGGCGCCACGTATGATGTCTTCGGTATGATGAGCAATATGGAAATGGTTGAAGCGCTTGAAACGGAGCGACCCGGAATTGTGAAAGTATTGTTCGAAGACTTTGGAATCAAGGAGTTCATGCGCTATCCCAAGGAAGTGCTTATCCGGCAGTTTGATCTCAGGGGAAAGAACGTTCCTTATGGATTGGTAGCATTTACGAATGAGGACCATAATAAGGCATTTGATTATAATCCAGCATTGATACAATCCGTCTTCGAGCAAACGAAAAACGAGAATTTGAATATGAGAATTATAGAGTTCATGTCGCAGTACGAATTGGTTAAACGGTTAGCCTATCTTGAAAAGTCCTATGGAAAAAATTACAAGATATCGTATTTGATACTGGGGGCACATGGCAGTTCGAACAGTTTTCAGGTTTCTTCCAGGAGTGACATACGTAAAACCGATTTTGACTCAAATATAGCAGAAAGGATTAAGGGTTATTTTGCTCCGCATCCCGAAGTAGCAATGGCGTCTTGCTCAACAGGAACTGAGGGCGGGATTGGTCAAAAAATATCTGCTTCTTGGCAAGCGCGAGTCCACGCGCCTATGGAGCCTGCAGCTCTAGTATCAATGAACGTAAGCTTTGACGAAGATTCTAAGCCCCGTTTTTCGATTGTTGATCCAGATAATATCTTTCAAGTTTATGATAAGGGACAGAAACAAAATAAATCGGTTAACTGATTTAATTAGCACTGCCAGCTCAGATTGAAACAGGAAGGACGTGCTATACTGGTGCCTTATAATTAAGCCTGCTGAGTCCGCAACGGCGGACGAGTGAGGCGGAACTCTCTAGGCTATTCATAACCACTTTGGATGTATTAAAAAAATCCCGCATCATACTCATAATAGTATGTGCGGGACAAAGGTAGGGTCAACAGTAGCCTTAGGCTATCCTTTCTTCGGTTTGAAGCGGGTAGTCAATTCGACGACATCAATCGTCTCAAAGACCTTCATTTGACAGTATTTAATGTTGATAGCACTACTCTGATCAATGAAGCTATCCAGCCTGTTGATTTTTGCCATGAGATAATGGTTGCTGAGATTAGAAGAACTTTCTTGATTACTTCCCGTAATCTGGTTGTTAAATAGGGCTGCGTTTTGCATGTTTTAAGCAATTTAGTTTGAAAAAGAACTACATTATTGTATTATATCACATATACAACAGTTTGTCAATAGGTGGCTTAGGGACAAGAAAAGGGTTCAAGCAGAGACTCTCGGGACGAGTTCTGGGTATGCTATACTGCTTCATATCATTAACTCCTGCTTTATGAAAAAAGACCTTGAACTCCTGTTTGAAATCGGTACGATGCGCTTCATTCAGCGTACCTGGAAGCAATTCCTCAATCCTGACGTAGCCAATCTGGCCGAGCATACCATGCGCGTTATCTGGATCGCGCTCGTGCTGGCCAAGATGGAAGGGGCGACTGATACTGACAAGATTATGAAGATGGCGCTGGCGCATGACGTTTCGGAGACGCGCACCGGTGATGTGCATTATGTCTCGCGCCTCTACACCGAACGCAACGAAGGCAAGGCGATTGCCGACACCTTCGCTGGCACTAGCCTCGAAGCGGAATTCTTGCCGCTGTTGCATGAATACGAAGAGCGGCAGTCGCTCGAAGCCAAGATCGTCAAGGACGCTGATACGATTGACGTCGATATGGAAATGCGCGAACGACAGGCACAGGGCGAAGGTATTTACGATGCGCTCGTCCCGGCTCGGCTGACGACGAAAGGTGGTTTGCTATTAACGGAAAGCGGCCGGAAATTATGGGAGCAGGTGTATGAATCCAATCCGCATGACTGGCATGTCAAAGGCGCTAATCGTTTCACGAGCGGCGACTGGGAAGAGAAAGTGCAGGCTGATTGACAAGGCCTGTTCTTTGACGGACAATAGGTAGACTGAATTGTCATTTTTTACGAACGAAACCAACCCTATGGACTACGACCTTATCATCCTCGGCGCTGGCGCGGCCGGCATGACCGCCTCGATCTACGCCTCTCGCTACACTCTAAAGAATGTTCTGATTGGCGACATCCTCGGTGGCACGACAACTGAAGCGCACAAGATTTATAATTGGCCGGGTGATCCAGGGATTACCGGTCATGAATTGATGGCCAAGATGACGGCGCATGTCCGCGAAACAGGCGGCGAAATCATTTCCGATACAGTGTTGTCCGTCGTTAAGGTTGAAGGGGGTTTTAGCGTGACGACTAAGCGTGGTCAGACGCTAAGTGCGAAGCGCATCCTCTTTACCTCCGGCACAAAACATAAGCATCTCAACATCCCGCGCGAAGAAGAGCTGGCCGGCCGGGGTATGGCCTACTGCGCGACGTGTGATGGTCCGTTTTATAAAGGAAGGCGTGTCGCTGTCGCCGGCGGCGGCAACAGCGCCATTTCAGCGGCTTTGTACATGGCTGATATTGCGACGCAGGTGTATGTTGTCTGTCGTGGCGCTGATCTCAAGGGCGAACCGCTTTGGCGCGAGGAGCTGAAGAAGCGGCCGAATGTCAGTCTTGTGACGGGAGCGAATATTGTCGGGCTGGAAGGGGAGCAGATGCTGGAAAAGATCGTCCTCGACGCCCCCTTCGAGGGCAGCGACCGTATCGCCGTTGACGGTGTCTTTGTCGAGATCGGCCTCGTGCCGCAGACTGAGCTGGCTAAAGCTCTTGGAGCTGAGACCGACGAGCTCGGTTATATAAAGGTAAAGCCGGACATGTCGACGAACGTTCCGGGACTGTACGCCGCCGGCGATTCAACCGACGCTTCCAATAATTTTCATCAAATCGTCACGGCCTGTGGCGAAGGCGCTGTCGCGGCGGACGCGATTTATAAGTCGATGAGCGTGGCGTAGTTTTTTAAGACTCTATCGTCTGACAGAGAAAAAAAGAAGGATTTGGGTATGCCAAATCCTTTTTGTGTTACCCGCAGAGCAGGTCACCGACAATCCACTCCTGGTGGCCGCATTTGCGGCAGCATACTTTTTCAGAATGGATAGTCTTGATGTTATCCGTGAGGGTGGAGCGCTCAACGCTCGGAAAATCATGTCGGCAGAGAATCTGCCTAATGATCCTTATTGTTTTGCTAAAAAAGAACATTTTCTCTCCTTTATATGTTGTGAACTCCGGTTAAGCAGGAATTCAACACAAGCATAGCTGTCGCTCCATGAGCCTGTCAAGATATCTGTTAAGGGAATGTATTCCTTGGAAAATCGATGTGCTATAATAAAATATATGCAATTGCGCGATTATTTTAAGACCATTATCGACCGTGACGCCTCTGACCTGCATCTGGTCGCCGGGGCGCGTCCGGCCCTACGCCATAACAGCCGGCTGGAAACGATTTCCGACGAGCCGATTACGGAAGAATTCCTGACCACCGAGGTAGAGAAACTGCTTGAACCTCAACAGTGGCAGCGCTTTCTCGCCAAGAAAGAGCTGGATTTCTCGCATGAGTTTTTCGCCAAACGCTTTCGTATTAATCTTCATTTCCAGCGTTCGCAAATTGGCCTTTCGGCCCGCCTTATCTCCAGTCTCTCGCCCGATCCGACTGCCCTCGGTTTCAACGAGACGATGTTTAATTTAACGCGCTTGCGCGACGGATTTATTCTCGTTACCGGCCCTTCCGGATCCGGGAAGTCGACGACGCTGGCAGCGATGATCAATATTATCAACCAGGAACGCGACGCCCACATTATCACGATCGAGGACCCGATTGAATATATTTTTGAAAATAAAAAATCACTCATTGAGCAGCGCGAGCTTGGCAGCGACACCTTAAGCTTTGCGGCCGCCTTGAAATACTCGCTGCGGCAGGATCCTAACATTATCATGGTAGGCGAAATGCGCGACCCGGAAACGATGGCCGCCGCCCTAACTGCTGCCGAAACCGGTCACCTCGTCCTTTCGACGCTGCACACCGCCAGCGCCGCCGACAGCATCTTCCGCATCGTCGATTCCTTTCCGCCGTATCAGCAGCAACAGGTTCTCAATCAGTTGGCACAGACCCTGCGTGGCATCATCACTCAGCAGCTCTTGCCGCGTGTCGGCGGCGGATTGGTCGCTGCCCATGAAATTCTTCTGAATAACCAGGCGGTTGCTAACCTCATCCGTCGTAATCAGGTAAGTCAGATTATGTCGATTATCCAGACTACTGCCAAAGATGGCATGATACCGATGAATAAATCGATTGAAAAGCTTTTGGAGCGCGGCCTTATTGAAAATGACGTGGCCGAAGGACGCAAGCGTAACCTTGACACGCAAGCGACGTATTATTAAATAAGCCGCCTCAGCGGCCTGACGTATATGACAGAAGATCGTTGGCAGCAAATTCTTGACCATGTCCGTTCTTCTTTTGAAGTGGAAGATTTTGGTCGCGAGGAGAATGATGAGTTGGGCGGCACCCGCATCGAATACATCACCTTTACGTCGCCGGCCGGCCGCTTACGCCTTGAATTTTCTTCGCATCCGGCGATTCTGGAGAGCAAGACGATCCATAAAAAAAGCGCCGCTTCCGAAATCCGCGTCGAGCACGAGTATAGCGCGACCGAAGAGTCACATACTTTTGATGTCTGGCGCTGGAACGAGCGTGACGAAGACTGGGAGGCCTTCCAGTCGGCCAGCTTCCAGTAATCCTTTCCAATCTTAATTCCATTGTTATCCTATGAATAAAAAATATTTCACACTCTGTCTGGTTGGCGCCCTGGCCCTGACCCTCGGAGCCTGCAGTTTAAAGAAGGCTCCGGCGCCGAAATCTGATGCCGAGAGTTTTTCTGATATACTCGCCTCGCAATCAGTTGTCAAAAAATTCTCTTCAGCCGAAGACCTTCGGGAATTTTACGCCAAGCGACCGGTTTCCGTTGCAGGGTCGATGGGAAATGCAGCCACGCTGGATGCCCGGGCGGTCACTTCCACCAAAGAATCGGCCTCACCGGCGGCGGCACCGAGCGCCACTGGTTTTGGGGGAGGGAATGGCCAGGCCTTCTCGACAACTAATATCCAGGTCGCGGGTGTTGATGAGTCCGACCTGACAAAGACGGACGGGACGTATATATATTCGGTTAGCGAGCAGAATATTATTATAACGCGAGCCGTCCCGGCCGAGGAGATGAAAATCGTCGCGACTATCGCGCTTGATTCGCGTCCCCAGGAAATATATCTTTCCGGCAATCGATTGATAACATTTGGCTATGCTAATCAGGCACTGCCGCTTGATCGCAAAATGGCTCCAGGCCTAATCGCGCCTCAGTCTTCCTTTACCTTTGTCGCAGCTTACGATATCAGCGATAAGACCGCTCCGAAGCTGATTCGACGGCTAGAATTAGAAGGCAATTACGTTTCCTCCCGCCTTATTGGCAGCCGTCTGTATTTCATTACTTCTTTGTATAATTTCTACCCGGCCGCCGATGCTTCTTTACCACGCATCATGGAGGGTGGAAAGGTAATTTCCGGCGACACATCGAGCGAGCGGTATGTGTATCCAGAGGTCTACTATATTGATGCACCTTCGGCTCTAAACGCCACGACGGTGACGGCATTTAACCTTGATGATTTTTTGGCTGCGCCGCTGGAGCAGGTATATCTCATG
>CAYVHQ010000047.1:0-8609 GCA_964451345.1 uncultured Gammaproteobacteria bacterium
TATGAAAAGATGCTGACGAGTATCCAGGAAATTAAAGCGCGTAAAGGACCGGTACTGGCCATTGGTACTATAGGTGATGCTACCTTGAACGGCTTGGCGGATGATGTGTTGCTTGTCCCAAAAACTCTGGAAATGCTCTCGCCGCTTCTTTCGATCGTGCCGTTGCAGTTATTTGCCTACTACGCAGCAGTGGTTAATGGCCATAATGTTGATCGGCCGCGTAACCTGGCGAAGTCGGTTACGGTGGAATAGGGAAGCGGGGCTTAGTCGACGATACTCTGTTCTTGCAGAACTTCACGGACTTTTCCCCGGATGCCGATAACGCGCCCAACCATAATGCCGGCTAGGAGGGCGAGACTGGTGACGAGTACGGCCGGACCGTTAACGAATAAGGCCACAAGTCTTGTTCGGTAGACCTCGAAAATAATATAGGCGGTTAGAAGGGCGAAGCCGACGGCATCGAAACGGCCGATAACTTTTCCGGCATCCTTGTCCCAGGAGATATGAAGCATGCGTGAGAAAATGATGCCGGCGATGCCGCCGATGAGAAAACCGCTCAGAGCAAAAATAATGGGGATGTCTTCGGCGACTGTATGATAGGTCGCGAAGCAGCAGAAAGCGAAGGCGAGCAAGCCATAGAGAAAAAGTTGGCGTCTGAGCCGTTTATGTAAGTGAGGAGAGGAGGGCATGACAGAGTTCATGGTATAATTATAAGTGTACTGGGTATTTTGTAAACTCTTCGTATTATATGAAAGCAAAAATTAGTCTTATTACTCTGGGAGTAGTCGATCTCGCACGCAGCATCGCGTTCTATCGCGACGGACTGAAATGGCCGCTGGAAGGGGATGGTAAGGACGTGGCCTTTTTTAAATTAGAAGGGACCTGGCTATCGCTGTTTCCGCAGGAGAACTTAGCGCGAGACATTGGGGTTGAGGCGGCTGGCAGTGGTTTTCGCGGCTTCACGCTGGCCCATAACGTCGCTTCGGAGGCGGCTGTTGACGAGGTGTTAGCGTTCGCGGAACAGGCGGGCGCGAAAATCGTTAAGCCGGGCCAGAAAGTCTTTTGGGGCGGCTATTCCGGCTATTTTTCCGATCCGGACGGCTTTTACTGGGAAGTGGCCTATAATCCGTTTATGGATTTGACGTAAGCGCAAGCGCGGGTGCAGGCGGTCAGGGTTATATGAACGGGGGAGTAGAAAAGTGCTCTTAGGGAGTCAGATACAGCGGGGTTTTGTTTCTTGCTTTATTTATCTAATCATTGCTTAGCTGGAATTTTTGGCAAAAATGACGTTGCTCTGGTTATCACGAGATATTAAATATTTTTGCTAATATTAGATAAATTAATACCATATATCGCTGTCCCTGAAAGGCTGTTGACTATTTTTATCTTTCATGCTATATTGAAGTTATTCATTAATTCATTAGTGCTCTAGCGCTGGTCTTGCCATGCCTCCCAAGCCGCTCTAAACATTATTATGTCCAGCAACTCTATCCTCGATACAATTATCAACCAAACGCAGGCTGACAAGCTCGGCCAGCTTGATGTCGTTGTCATGATCGAAAAGCTTTTTTCGAGCCTTAACGACCGCGAACGCGACATCCTGAAGCGTCGTTTTGGACTAAACCAGCCAAAGCGCGCCACTCTCGAGGAGATTGGACAGAGCCATAACTTGACTCGTGAACGTATTCGCCAGATTGAAACCGGCAGCATCAACAAGATCAAGAAGCTCGACGAAATCTCGACGATTGTTAGCGATTTGCGCGTGATTGTTAATCAGTTACTGGAAGATCACGGCGGATTGATGGATAAAGAATACTTGTTCGATATCCTTATTTCTCTCGGCTTAGACGCCGATACAGCCAAGGCGGGCAGCGAAGCCATCCAGCGCAACCAGTTTAATTTCATCCTGGGCAAACTGATGGACGCTGAATTCAGCGAAGTAGACAACTCAAAGTACTTCACACCGTCTTTTAAGCTCCATTATCAGGAACTGGCTCACCTCGAAGAAATTACCCAGGAACTATTGCGCAAGGTTAAGACCGCTAAGCGCCTGTTTGTCACCGAAGACCTGCTGGACGTCGTTAAAGATCTGGACTCATTTAAGAAGCATCAGACAAAGCTCAAGGGCAAAGATGTTCTTGATTTGGAAAAAGTCCTTGACGGCAAACTTTCGGTTGATGATGCCCGTCTGGCCAATTCCTCGAAGCCGCTCTATTCGCTTTTGCGCGCCATCAGCGAGCTCGAGCAGAACAAGTTTGGTCATTGGGGTCATAATGAATGGCGCGATGTTAATCCGAAGACTATCAACGACAAGATTTATCTCGTCTTGAAGAACAACGGCAAGCCGATGCATTATGAGGATATCAGCAAGCAGATTAACAAGACCGGTTTCGACGGCAAAGCGGTCAATACCGCAACGGTCCATAACGAACTGATTCTCGACGAAAAATACGTACTCGTTGGCCGAGGCCTCTACGCCTTGTCCGAATGGGGTTATACCAAGGGAACGGTCGCAGATATTATCAGCGGCATTCTCGTTAAAGCCAAAGCGCCACTCACCAAGAAAGAAATCACAGAAAAAGTCATGGAACAGCGCATGGTTAAAAAGACGACGATCGACCTCGCCCTTATGAATAAGAAGCGGTTCGAACGTCTGCCCGGCAGCAAGTACCAGCTCGTCAAATAATTTTTGCCTCACAAAGAACCGGCCTCGGCCGGTTCTTTTGCGTCTCGGGGATAAAACATGGTAAAATGAAGCATATACTATGGTCATCAATTTTGATCTGGCTCCCTTTCAGGAACTTGTGACGCTGCCGACGGCAGTTGCTTTGTGGCGACTGTTTTTCTGGTATTTCGGCTGGCTGCCTGTCGCCATCGTCATGCTGTATGGCGTGCTGCAGGTCTGGCTTCATGAACGCCGGGCTGCCTGGGAACATCATCAGAAATTTATCCTGTTGGCCATAGACGTTCCGAAGAATAATGTCCAATCGCTTATGGCGGTTGAGAACATGTTTACGTATTTTGCCGGTGGCCATGGCACCTTTACCCTTATTGAGAAATGGTGGGAGGGAAAAGTTCAGCTCGGGTTTAGCTTTGAAATAGTCTCGGTGGGCGGGTATATCCAGTTCCTTGTCCGTACGCCGGTTCATTTTAAGGACCTGGTCGAGTCGGCAATCTTTTCTCAGTATCCTGATGTTGAGATTTATGAAGTTGAAGATTATACCGCTCTGGCGCCGAAGAGTTTTCCGGATGAGGAATATGATATTTGGGGCAGTGAGTTTATACAGACTGCGCCGGAAATGCTGCCGATAAAGACCTGGCCGGCTTTTGAACATGATTTCGGCGAGAAGGAAGTTAAATATCGCGATCCGATGTCGGCGCTCATGGACCTTATGAGCAGCCTGCGCAAGGGCGAGCAGCTCTGGTATCAGATTGTCGTCGTCCCGACCGGAAGCGAGTGGACGGCTCATGCCGAACATTATATCGACGGCTTGCTCGGTAAATCGCATGGCGCTTCGGCCGGCAATAATCTGGTTGATACGATATTGAACTGGATGACGGCCGCCAGCGAAATGATTTACAAGCTTTGGGAGCATATCGAGGACAAGCATGATGACAAGGGCAGTGAGAAAAAATTCCCGGAGTTAGCCCCTGGTCCTAAGGCAAAAATTGAAGCGGCCGAGATGAAGGCCTCAAAGATTGGTTTTGAAGTGAGTATCCGCGCGATTTATCTGAGCCGCAAGGAAGTGATGAACAAGCCAAAAGTTGTTAACGGGTTCGTCGGCTATATCAAGCAGTTTGCCGCCAACAACCTTAACGGACTTAAGCCGGACGGCAAAATGACGATGACCTCGGCCAGCTATTTTTTCACAAAAAAGCGCATTTTGCACCGCAAAAATAGCATCATGTATGGGTATAAGCACCGCAGCGACCTTATCGGCCGTCCTCCGTGGATTATGAACGTTGAGGAACTAGCGACGCTGTGGCACTTCCCACTCGACGCCGTCACTAAGGCGCCGCTTATCCAGCGCTCGGTCGGCAAGCGGATTGAGCCGCCGATGAGTCTGCCGATTGATGATCAGGCTCGCGCTCTCAGCCACCTTGAGCCGATTTTTGACGAAGGTTTTGTGGTTGAAGATGAGTCAGAACATGATGGCCATGAGTCAGGTGAAGCCGAGGCAGCCCGCGAGCATAAACAGCATCAGTCCCGGCCGGCTTTTCTTGATGACGAGGAGGAAGAAGAAGAGGCCTCGGCTAGCCCGGCGGCATCAGCTAAATCGGGAGCTGATCCTGAATTTATTGAGAAGGACGAGGGCGTGGAAAGTCATACGGATGATACCTCTGGACCGCCACCCGGATCACGGGGACAGGCACCGGAAAATCTTCCCTTCGGATAAATCGACACGCTTCCTTACGACTAAACAAAAAATAAAAGTATGAGCGATCTAGCATTATTCGCCGAAACAACCTTTCGTAACCAGTATCGAAAATTTGGCATCAAGACTGATGACCGCCGTCGTCACATGTACATTATCGGTAAAACCGGTATGGGCAAGTCGACGATTCTTGAAAACATGATTGTCGAAGATATTCGTCAGGGACGGGGACTGGCTGTTGTCGATCCGCACGGCGACTTGGCGGAAAAGATCATTCAGTTCGTTCCGGAAAACCGCATTAAAGATGTTGTCTATTTTAATCCTTCCGATCATGACTACCCGATAGCCTTCAATGCCGTCGAGCAGGTCGCGCCACATGTTCGCCATCTCGTCGCTTCGGGTTTAATTGGCGTGTTCCAAAAACTCTGGGCCGATTCCTGGGGACCTCGCCTCGAATATATTTTGCGTAACACTATTTTGGCGATTCTCGACTATCCCAATTCAACGCTCCTGTCGATTACGCGCATGTTGTCCGACAAGTCGTTCCGCAAGAAAGTGATTGAAAATATTCAGGACCCGGTGGTGAAAGCCTTCTGGGTTAAGGAATTTGCTGGTTATGCTGATAAGTTCGCTTCCGAAGCCGTTTCGCCGATTCAAAACAAAGTCGGTCAGTTCTTGTCGAGTTCGCTTATTCGCAATATCGTCGGACAGGTTAAGTCTTCCATTGATATTCGAGAAATCATGGATAACGGCAAGATTTTAGTCATGAACCTGGGCAAGGGACGTATTGGTGAAGACAACTCCGAATTGCTTGGTTCGATGATGATTACAAAAATCCAGCTGGCGGCTATGAGTCGTGTTGATATGCTGGAAGAGGATCGCCGTGACTTTTATCTGTATGTCGACGAATTCCAGAACTTTGCGACGGAGAGTTTTGCCAATATTCTTTCGGAAGCTCGTAAGTACCGCCTCAGTTTGATTATGGGCCATCAGTATATCGAGCAGCTGAGCGATGAGGTTAAGGCAGCTGTTTTCGGTAACGTCGGTACGCTGGTTGTTTTTCGTGTCGGCGCGACCGACGCCGAGGAGCTGGTTAAAGAATTTACGCCAACGTTTACTGAAGAGGATTTAGTCGGCCTGCCGAAATATAACATGTGCCTGAAATTGATGATTGACGGCGTCGCTTCTGATCCGTTCTCGGCGCGTGGTCTCGGTCCACTTACGACGGCGGAAAAGACGGGTAATGTAGACAGGGTTATCGCCTTTACGCGTGAGACCTACTCTAATCCTCGGGCGGAAGTTGAAGAGAAAATCATGCGCTGGCATACGGAAGAGGAAGAAGCGCCGCGGGTTACCGCTCCTAAGCCGCCTCAGTCGGCCCAGGCACTTCACGCTCCTTCAGCCGCCCCAGCCCGCCCGGCCGGCAATCCTCCGCCTTTCCAGCAATATTCTCCACAGACCTACCAGCCGCCCCGTGACAGCCGTCCTGCCGCCGCTCCGGTTGCTCCCGCCAGCCCGCCGGCTCTAGACCCCTCTATTTATAAATACGAGACCGTCTGTTCGCGTTGTCAAAAAACCACCCGCGTTCCCTTTCAGCCGGATGGTATTCGCCCTGTGTTCTGTAAGGACTGTCTGGCCCTAATGCGGGCGGAAAATGAGCAACTGCTTGCGCAACGCAAAACACAAAAACAACAGGAAGTTGAAGCATTATCCGCTGTTCCCCGCGATATGAACGACGCCCGACCGGAAAGTAGCGAACCTATTGCGAGTGCGCCGTCTTTGACTCCGGCCTTGCCAACGTACACGCGTCCTGCTGCGCCTGAGAATAAAGCGCCAGCACAGCCGCCGTCAAAACCGCACAATACGTTTCAATCGCCCCGCCCGACTACGCCGCCACGGCCTTCCGTGCCGCCGCGACCAGCCTATCAACCCCGACCCGTCCAGCCTCAGTCTCAACCTCAATCTCAGCCAAAAAGGCCGGTTGCTGCCGTTTCTTCCTCTGTGGGACGCCCTGCTCCTCAGTCTTTGCCGCCCCGCCAACCAAGCCCTTCAAAGCCAAATCCATCACCGTCAAACCCACCACAGCTACACACAGAGGTGGCTCCAGTTGAAGATATTCCTCGCAAGCCATCATTCAGCCCGTTCCGGGCGGTGGAGGAAGTGACTGCGCCGGTCAGCGGTCTGTCTCTGAGCGATTTATCAGCGCGTCCGCCGGTTGATTTTCGCGGTCGGCCCATTGTTGCCTCTGTCCCTCCGGTGCGGGACGCAGCCCCTGACTCTCAGCCTACTACAATCAATAGGCAGGCGCCGGCTTCCATCCCTTCGGCTCAGCCTGCAAGTGACCAGCCGGTAGCTGAGCACCGTGAATCGTCCGCGCCGCTTCCGCCCGCCACGCCTCAGCCAAGCGGCACGCTTCGGCCCGGCGAACCCTTCAAATTCCCGTCGGCCTAGTATGGACCGCTTCATAAACCTGTCCGCCTTTCAGCCAGAAAATTTTCTTGGCCATCTGCCGTTATGGAGCCTGACGATTAATGGATATTCGACGGTAATGATATTTTGGAATCTGCTGCTGGCCGCCGTTGCTGTTTGGTTGGCATATCGTTTAGCCCGCGCCATTGAAAAAAAAGAATCTGGTGGGCTGAGCCTGGTCGTGGGATTGTTGTGGCTGCTCATGCTTCCCAATACCGCATATATTATGACTGATGGCCGGCACATTATCGGCTATTGTCCGCCGGAAGAGTTCGCCCGTACCTGCCGGGATAATGCCTGGATGACGCTTTTCTTTTTTGCGTATGCGGCCGTCGGTTGGTATTCATTTGTTCAGGCCCTTTTGCCGGTGACAGCGGCGATCGGTCGGCGCTGGAAAGGTTCCGAAGTTTATGCCGGTTTGGCCGGAGCCATTCTGAGTGCCCTCGGCGTCATGCTTGGCCTCGTTAACCGCTGGAACAGCTGGGAGGTTGTGACTGATCCATTGGGGATTTTTTGGACCTTCTGGCGCTCCCTGGGCGATTTGACCTATCTGCGTAACTGGCTTATCATGAGCGTCTTGCTGTATATTCTATTCTGGGTTGGGCAGGCCGTTTTTCGACCTATTAACCGTCGACGCCTGCCTTTCATCAACTAACGTCCGTCGCCTATGGATTATCTAAAAATAAGCAAAGCGACTGATTTGAGCGGCCGGGAACGCCGCCATTACCGCATTCTCGAGATATTGCCGGGTTTTTTGTCCTGGGGAACTCTATTGGCTATATTAATTTTTTCCTATCTTTCTCCGGTCGGCACGGCGATTTTTATTATTATTTTTGACATTTACTGGCTATTTCTTGTTTTGTTTCTTGGCGTTCACTTGCTGGTTTCTTACCGGGGCATGCGGCAGCGGCTCAATGTTGACTGGAAGCAGTCCTGTGTTGATTTAGGTCGGCGGAAGCTTGTGCGCGGAGAAGGGGAGGAGGCACGAACGCTGGAATTAGGCTGGGAGGACCTCTGGCACGTCGTTATCGTTCCAACGTATATGGAAGGCATCGGCGTTATTCGTTCGACGCTTGATGGTTTGCTTAATTCCGATTACCCCTGCGAGCGTGTCATCGTTGTACTAGCCACCGAAGGACGAGCCGGTCCGGCCGGGCTTGAACGCTCCCAGCGTATTACGCAAGAATACGCCAGTCGTTTTGGTCATTTCTTAGTAACGATTCACCCGGATGATATTTCCGGTGAGCTAAAAGGGAAAGGAGCTAATCAGGCTTGGGCAGCGGCGCAGCTTAAGCGCGAAATTATTGATCCGCTCGGTCTCGATTATGACCATATTCTGGTGAGCGTTTTTGACGCTGATACCGTGGCTCATTCCGGCTATTTCTATTGCCTGGCTCATAGTTTTCTCAGCTGTGAAAAACCGTATCGCTCTAGTTTTCAGCCGGTGCCGGTCTATCATAATAATTTATGGCAGGCGCCTTTCTTTGCCCGCGTGGCGGCTTTTTCCAATACTTTCTGGCAGATGATGCAGCAGCTGCGTCCAGAAAAGCTGGCGACGTATTCGTCTCATTCCATGACCTGGCGCGCGCTCGTCGATATCGGATTTTGGTCGACTAATATGGTCAGCGAAGATTCGCGAATTTTTTGGCATTGTTTTTGTTACTATAAGGGCGATTATATTGTTCAGCCGATGTATTTTCCGGTGTCGATGGATATTTGCATGGACAAAAGCTTTGTCGCTACGGCCCGCAATCTCTATAAGCA
>CAYVHQ010000048.1:0-6234 GCA_964451345.1 uncultured Gammaproteobacteria bacterium
CTAAACTCTCTTTAACACCCCTTTCATTTTTACAATATTCTTATAGTCCCACTGTATCACTGCTGCTTTTTTAAGCCATCATTTTAGATGAGTGATTTTAATCTCTTTTACGTCGGTATAAAATATTTCCGCTGCCTTGAATTTTCCTTCAGCCTTCAAATCTTTTTCATCAAAACTCTGACCGCTGAAAAACATCAAAGATACAGCGCCGTTCTTGCGAACAGAATATGAGACAATAGGATTGCCTTCAATAAACCAGACAGGCGTTCCGTGCCAAATCTTTGCTTCGCTTTTCTTTAAAGTGCTCGTGATAACAGACTCTAGAAAGACACAAATTTCTTTACTGATTTTCGTCTGTATTTTATTGTATTTTTTAATAGTTTGGGCGGTACTTTTCATAAAACTATTTATTTGTATATTCTACTGTCCATTCAATGCCGTATTTATCTCTAAACATCGCAAAAGAGGTGCTCCAAGGACTTTCTGATATTGGCATTTCCACTGTTCCGCCGGCTGAAAGCCCATGAAAAATTCTATCCGCCTCTTCTTTGCTTTCGGCAGTTATAGCGATTTTTGATCTATTTTCATTCTCACTTACTCGGCCCATGCTTTCTGGGACGTCATTGGCAATTAGGACGTTGTTGCCGACTGGCAGAGTAATTCGCATAATCTTATGTGCTTCATTTTCCGGTACAGGGAACTCGTCGCTGGCGATGTCTTTGAAGCGAATAATGCCAGATAATTCACCGCCAAAGACCGATTGATAAAACACAAACGCCTCCTCGGCATTGCCGTTGAAATTTATATACGGGTTAATTGTTATCATGGT
This sequence comes from uncultured Gammaproteobacteria bacterium, assembly GCA_964451345.1. Classification (GTDB taxonomy): domain Bacteria; phylum Patescibacteriota; class Patescibacteriia; order Patescibacteriales; family Patescibacteriaceae; genus Patescibacterium. The sequence continues at coordinate 830 of CAYVHQ010000048.1, forward strand.
GATTGTTTAGTGTTGTTAATGGCATAACTTTACCATTTCTAAAATTATTTTTCTATTTGACACTCTTTAAAATAGTACGATACAGTTTGAATATTGGATTTCGCGCTCCGTCTTGCTCTTGAGACGCTACAGGAGCCCCAACACTAAAAACAAGAGCCCTTATATTATCCAGTACAAAAGGTCGATTGGATGATCTGACTCACGTTTTATCTTCATGGTATATGGATCAAAACGAAAAAGAGAAACTATCCCTGACGGCCGATGAGCGCTATTGGCTCGAGCGAAAGACGCCACGCCGCCGCTGGGATGAATGGGGCTCGCCTGTCGGCCTGAGTCTTGGCTGGGCCATCTTCATTCTTTCGATTGGGGTTTTTCTCTACTTATTGCGCGTGGCTGGACTTTTGAACTAGGATACAACCTGCTTCAATATTCTTTGGCCAGTGCGTAAACATTAAGCCCGGTATTTTTACCGGGCTTTGTGTTAGATATGAATGTGAAGGATTGAGAATCGACTTCTTCGCTTAAATAAAGGTGCTTTGGTATACTTGATATACTACGTTATATGAATGCCTCCAGCCTAGACCCTTCAACAGCCAAAATATATCAGTTCGGAACCCTCGCTGGAATAATTGCCCCGGTTCTTTTTGTCGGCGTTTTTGTCCTCGAGGGCTGGCTGCGCAGCGGCTATAATTCGCAGACGATGTTTGTCAGCGAGCTATCGCTCGGACCGCGCGGCTGGATTCAGATTGCTAATTTTATTATCTTTGCACTTCTCCTCTTCGTCTTCGCTTGGCGTACGGCCGCAATACTTAAAGGAGGCGTCGCAGCCAAAGCCGGGCCTCTGCTCCTGGCGGCGGTTGCCACCTGCTGTTTATTATCCGGGATTTTCGTAACTGATCCCGGAACAATTTTTACGGCACAAAAAAGCCTGTATGGCATTATCCATGGCATCTTCGGCGCTGTCGTTTTCCTTATTATGCCGATTTGCTGTTTCATGTTTATGCGCCGTTTTTGGAATGACCCGCAATGGCAAGGAATCCGCTTTTGGACTCTCGGTGCAGCTATCGTCGTAGCGGCCGCGGTTATTCTGCTTACCATTGCCACCAAGATACCTCTCGGGCAAAACGCTTTGGTTGAGTGGCGCGGCCTTATTCAGCGGGCAGCAATCATTCCCTACATGGCTTGGCTCTTCATTTTTGCCTTGGCCGCCCGCCGATCTTCTTAATATTGATATAGCCAATCTAATTTTTTGTAATTTTCGCGCGAGCCTATTTTTGATATACTATAAGAAGCAAGCTTTGTTTATTAATGTAAATTAACCCTATGAACCCCACCGCCAAAAACGCCCTCATCGCCATCATCATTCTCATAATCATCGGCGTCGGCTACTGGTATATCTCCGCCCGTAACACGAGCGATACTCCGCCGCCCGCCGCACAGACTCAGGATCAGGCAACGGTTCCATCTGATAACGACCGCATCGCCTCCCCGTCTGGCGAAGAACCAACCGGCACCGCCGTACCGCAGGGAAAGCTGAAAGTTGCTAATTTCTCCGGCAAGCTCGAGAAAGTTGATACCGGTTGCTTTGCGGACGGCGAATGCTATGTCGTCGTCGACGGCAAGCACATCACGACGACTATGGGTTGGAGCCGCGAAACCGTCGGATCAGTCCAGGGTGTCGCCGGCTTCGGCGATCTCGAACAGCACATCGGTGAGGAAATCGAAGTATATGCCCAAGACAAGGGCGACGGAACTTATACTCTCTACGGAAGCGAAGGCTTTTACGCCCGGCTTAAGGAAAAGGCTCAGGAATAACAAAAACCAAAACGGGCGTATGGACAATCACATCAAGATTAAAAACGCCCAGGGCGAAACCCTCAAGGCAGGTTGCGTTGTTACTGATGAGCGCGGACGCGTACTTCTCGTTAATGACCGAATTAATGCCATCTGGACTTTTCCGAAGGGCCACCTTGAAGCTGGCGAGGAACTGTCCGAAACCGCTGTTCGCGAGCTTAAGGAAGAAACTGGCTATGATGTCCAGATACTGAAGCGGCTAACTGACGCTACGTATTGTCATCCGCAGACTGGTGAGGCGATCCGTGTCGCACTCTTTCGGGCGGCCGCCTTGGCCACAGGCGGTTTGGGAGAAGCTGAAACAATTTCCCGCTGGTTTTCCGTTGAAGAAGCTCGTAAGCTTCTGCCCTCTAACCTCTTGGCTGTCCTTAATGAAGCACTTCTCGTCTGACAGCCTGTTCGCTATACTTAAGGCATTAAATCCTTAGTCTTTAATATGGAAAAATTCTTCCTGGGGATGCTCGTGTTCGTGCCGCTGGCAATCGCCGCGCATTTTCTTAATGTGCCACACGTCGTCGTCTTTATCCTGGCGGCTCTGGCGATTATCCCGCTCGCAAAATACATCGGCGAAGCGACCGACGAGCTGGCTACCTATACCGGTCCGGCGCTCGGCGGCCTACTCAGTGCCACCTTCGGCAACGCTACTGAGTTGATCATCGCCATCTTCGCCATCAAGGCCGGCCTCCTCGAAGTGGTCAAGGCGTCCCTGACTGGGTCAATCATCGGCAACTTGCTGCTTGTACTCGGTGCGGCCATGCTGGCTGGTGGTATTAAGCACAAGAAGCAGATCTTTAACAGGACCTCAGTACTTGCCAGCGCCTCGACGCTGCTGCTGGCTGTTATTGCTCTGGTTATGCCAGCTATTCTTGTGCAAACAGTCAGTGGCATTAATGAGAATGTTGTTGAGCACCTCAGTCTGGCCGTTGCCGGATTGATGATTATTTCCTACATCGCCGTCTTGTTCTTCAATCTCCGCACGCATAAGCATTTGTACGAAGCTGAAGTCGGTAAAATTGAAACCAATTGGAGCAAGGGCAAGAGCATTACGATTCTGGTTGTTGCCACTGCGCTCGTTGCCTGGATGAGCGAAATACTCGTCGGTACTATCGAGCCGGTCGTATTGCAGTTTGGCTGGACGGAACTATTCGTCGGTGTCGTCTTTGTCGCCATTATCGGTAACGCCGCCGAACACACTTCGGCCATTACCATGGCCATGAAAAATAAGATGGATCTCGCTCTGCAAATCTCCATCGGTTCAGCGACGCAGATTGCTCTCTTCGTCGCGCCGGTCCTCGTCATCATCAGTCTTTTTCTCGGCCGGCCGATGAGCCTGGTCTTCAATACCTTTGAGCTCGTCGCCATCATCTTTTCCATCCTCATCGCCAACCTTGTCGTCCAGGACGGCGAGAGCAACTGGCTCGAGGGACTACAGCTCCTGGCCGCTTACGCCATTATCGGCGCGGCCTTTTTCTTTCACCCCTAACGCGCCGTTAAACTATGAAGAACAATGCTTTTACCTGCCGGAAGGCGACAGCTGCCGATTTTAGCGACTGGCGGAAGCTGGCGCAACAGCTCTGGCCGAAATTTAAGCTGACGGATTTTGCTAAGCTCTATGCTGATATTCGTAAGTCGCCGCGCTATATTTCTTTCATCAGTCGCACGGCCGAGGGGAAAGCAGTTGCTTTCGCCAATGTTTCGTTGCGAGTCGATTACGTCGAAGGATCAGACTCGTCGCCCGTCGGCTACCTTGAAGGAATCTTTGTCGATAAAGATTATCGTAAAATGGGCCTTGCCCGCTTGCTCGTAGATGCTGCTGAACGATGGGCGGCCGGTAAGGGTGCAACCGAGATGGGGTCAGATACTGAAAGGGGCAACGCGGCTAGTCAGAAGTTTCATCAGGCCATCGGTTTCTCTCAGACCGAAAAGATTGTGCATTTTATCAAGAAAATACGTCGCCGCCAGTAGTTTTTTTCGAGAGTTTTTAATTTTTAAACAGATATATGGAACAGGAACATATCACAAAAGTCGGCATCGGCGTCGCAATATTCAAGGACGGTAAAATTTTGCTCGGCAAGCGCCAGGGTTCGCATGGCGCCGGCGAATATGCCGGTCCGGGCGGGCACCTTGAATACATGGAGTCGTTCGAAGATTGTGCCAAGCGCGAAACGCGCGAAGAAACCGGCATTGAGATTACGAACGTTCGTTTTCTCTGTTTAAGCAATCTTAAAGAGTATGCCCCGAAGCATTATGTCGATATCGGCTTGATTGCCGACTGGCTGTCCGGCGAGCCGCAGGTACTCGAGCCGAATAAGGTCGATAGCTGGGACTGGTATGAGCTTGATAATATTCCCGAGCAGCTCTTCGGCGCTGAGCCGCATTACCTGTCTGCGATTCGGGGCGAACGGAATTATTGGGACGCATAAAAAAATGACCGTCTGTAATAGACGGTCATATAATACTGAGCTTATAAATTGTTTAGTGTGATTTTGATTTAATCACATGTCCTGGGTTCTTTAGAGAACCACCTCCCCAGAATAAGCGGTAAGCGGTGACTTGTATATTAAATCCGTGGTAGGCGGGATCATGCCACTCATGAACGTTAGTTCCAAGTGGATTAGGTGATACGGAATTAGGTAGTAGTTCTTGACCTCCTTCGATATCCACCCTATTACTGTCCCTGTTATAGACTGCGGATTTTGACCAAGTATCTCCGTTAAATGCATTAAAGAAATGCATAATACTGTTCTCCTGGTCATACACAAAAACAAAGTTCATTAAGTTGACTATTCCTACGCCACGGAATGGATAGGTTGAGTTGCCGGGAGCCGGGATTTGATCGTATTTGAATGGCGACTTCCTTGCAATGAATCGCAAAGTGTCATTCTCATACCAGGGCAACAAAACAGTGAATATGACAACTTCCGGATTATCCTCGTCATTTATGTAGCTGAGGATATATTGCCCAGATCCCCAATCGGTTTGTAGATTACCGGCGTTATCCATCCAAAATGCTGCGCCTTCATTATAATTAGTGTTCTGAGTTGCAAAGTACATGTAGCCTTTCTCAAGATGGGCCACAGCTACGGTCGCGGTGTTGTTGTTTGTAATGAAAGTGTCGCCACAGCCAACGATGGTAGTGGAAGAGCAGGCTATGAAAAAGCCGAATACCGCTAAGATAAATTTTTTCAAGATTTTCTCCTTTTCTTGATTAAGTTTTTAAGATGTACTAATGTTTAGGAATCTAACACGTTTTTCATAAAAAGTCAATAGTATTAGCTCTTTTTTGACTTTTATCCCTAAATTCCGCATTATTAAGCCAGTATGAAAAAAGTCTTAATTATTCACGGTTTTGAAGGCACGCCGAATGGCGGTTGGCGCCCTTGGCTTATGGGCGAGCTGGAAAAAATCGATATCTATGCCTGCTCTCTGGCTATGCCTGAACCGGCTGCCCCGGTCTGCGATGATTGGCTGGCGGAAATCGGCCGACATGTCGAACGCGATCCGGAAGATGAGATCTATCTCGTTGGCCACAGCTTAGGCTCTCCGGCTAT
>CAYVHQ010000048.1:6334-8274 GCA_964451345.1 uncultured Gammaproteobacteria bacterium
TGCCCGCTGACCGTCATTCCCGGTGGACAGCACTTGAACGGCTCGAGCGGTTTTTGGACGTTACCGGAATGCCTGCAGATTCTTTTGAAAATGTTTACCGCCTAAGTTCCGTTCGTATAAATTTTTTATGTCCTATACCGTTATTCTTTTTTACCGCTTTACGCTGATTACCGATCCGGCCGCTTTTCGCGACGAGCAAAAAGCACTCTGTCTATCTCTCGGACTCAAAGGACGTTTATTAATCGCGCGCGAAGGCATTAACGGTACGTTTGAGGGAACGCCGGAAAGCATCGCCGCTTATCAAACCGCTTTACGTGCCACCCCGGCTTTTGCCGATATGCCATTTAAAGAAAGCGTTGGCAACGGTCAGGGTTTTACGAAGCTTGAAGTCAAAGCAAAAAAAGAAGTCGTGACGCTCGGACAGGAATTCGATATTGCTGCTGAAACCGCGCCGGAAGTTACAGCCGCCGAGCTGGAGAAAATGTATGAACAGGACGAAGACTTTGTCGTGCTCGACCTGCGCAACGATTTCGAAGTCGAAGTCGGGCAGTTCGAAAAGACCTATGATCCGAAGCTGCGCTTTTTTCGCGACCTGCCTGCCGAGCTGCCTAAGCTAGCTCACCTTAAGGACAAGAAAGTTGTCGCAGTTTGTACTGGTGGCATCCGCTGTGAGAAAGCGACTTGCCTGCTACGCCGTGAAGGCTTCACTAATCTTTATCAACTCAAGGACGGCATTCATACCTATATGCAGGAGTATCCCAGCTCCCATTTCAAAGGCACGCTTTACGTCTTCGACAACCGCCTGACGACAACCGTCGCCGGCCTGCCGGATCATGAAGTCATCGGTCATTGCGCCTATTGCGGAACGAGCTGCGAGCAGTTTTATAGCGACGACAGCCAGCGCCCCTCGCGCAAAGTCATCTGCTGCGATGATTGTTTCTTGAAGAACAGCGACAAGCTGCGCAGCTGCCTGCCGCAGGCGATTGAAGCTGTCGCGTAATATGAAAAGAAGCCTGCCCTCGGTTACGCTGATTGGTATTGATTGCGTCGATGTGGCGCGCGTGCAGAAAGCGCTGGATATTTCCATTCAGGGCTTGGAGTTCGCGGCCATTAAATTGCTCACCTCTCTACCAACGGACGATCCGCGAAAAGTAGAAATTCCGCACCTCGGCTCGATCGAAGCGTTTTCGGAATTTTGCATCAAGGATCTTCACGTTTACGTCGAAACGGATTACGTGTTGCTTGTTCAGAACGACGGCTTTGTCCTCAACCCCGGTTCCTGGGATGACGCCTTCCTGCAGTATGATTATATCGGCGCGCCCTGGATCATCCAGGACGAATTCTGGTTCGAGCTGTTTGATTTCCCGCGCCGCCTCGCCGGCCAGACGGTTGTCGGCAACGGCGGATTTTCCTTGCGTAGCCGACGCTTTCTGGAAACATCGTCGCGCCTGGCGGCTGGAGGAGCCTTTAAGAAATATCAGCCGGAGGATCTCGTGCTCTGCGTCTGGGATAGGGATAAGGTCGAAGCGGCCGGCATGAGATTCGCTCCACCGGAAGTCGCTGAGAAATTCAGCATCGAGGGTCAGGATCATGTCTATGACAAGCAATTCGGCTTCCACGGCTTTAAATGGACCGACATTTCTAAATGGATCAAAGAGAATCCGCACTGGGACATACGACTAGAGCTTCCCGATCAAACCGCTTAACTCCCTGGATTGCCGCGAGGCCTTGTCGCTACCTTGATATATAGCTCTCCTCGTGTTACGCCGCCGGGTGTATACTATAGATAGCAAAGGTCGAACGCATTTTTTAATAATCATATCGTGTTACACATATGAGCATCCAAAAATGGGCCTGGACGTTTGGCATCGTGTTCGTTCTTATCGGTATCCTCGGTTTCATTCCGGGCATTACCATGAACGGTCACCTGCTCGGCATCT
>CAYVHQ010000049.1:0-8230 GCA_964451345.1 uncultured Gammaproteobacteria bacterium
ATATCGGCGTTGTTTCGCAAGCCGAGCCGTTCAAGCGTTATTCCAATCTCGGCTTAATCATGGGGCCCGATGGCCGTAAAATGAGCAAGCGCTGGGGGAATGTTATCAATCCGGACGAAATGATTGCCGCGTATGGCGCTGACGCCCTGCGCCTCTACGAGATGTTTATCGGCCCCTTCATGCAGGCTTCAAATTTCCAGGAGAACGGGGTGGCCGGCGCTAATTCGTTTTTGACGCGAGTTGCCAAGCTGGCGGATTTGGTTTCCGAAGGGGAAGAGTCGCGGGAACTGCGCGGCCTCTTACATAAGACCATCAAGAAAGTCGGCGAAGATATCGACGGCCTGCGTTTCAATACGGCTGTTTCCAGTCTGATGATTTTGGCCAATGCCTGTGCGGCGGCCGGGCGGATTACGGCAGAAACCTTCGCGACGCTGCTTCGCCTCATTGCGCCATTTGCGCCGCATCTGGCGGAAGAGTTATGGCAGACATTGCAGGGTTCGACGGCCGGCTCGGTATTTTCTTCGGCCTGGCCGATGTATGACGCGAACCTGCTGATCGATGAAACGGTGACGTTAGCAGTTCAAGTGAATGGAAAATTGCGCGACACTATTGAAATTTCCCGCGATGCTACCGAGGCAGAAACACAAGCCGCCGCCCTCGCCAGCGAGAAAATAAGAACGGCCCTAGGGAACCAGCCGGTTCGTAAAACTATTGTCGTGCCGGGGAAAATTGTTAACATCGTCGTATAGCCTTATAACGTAAAATACCAGATGACATTATTGCAAACAACGGAGAGTCTGTGCCGGAAGCATGGCATCACGCCGCAGCGCTCCAAGGGACAGAACTTTCTGATTGACGAGGCGGCCTACGCCGCGATGATACAGGTTGCCGCCCTGCGTCCGGAAGATATTATACTCGAAGTTGGACCGGGTCTCGGCTTCCTTACGGAGCGTTTAGCCAGACGGGTACAAAAAGTGTACGCCGTTGAACTTGATAACGGTCTGGCTTCAGTCCTGCCCAAAAGGTTGGCTGAGGAGGGGATAACTAACGTGACGGTTTTCAATGAAGACATTCTCAACTTCAGCGGCCGTTTCGCAACTGAGCTCAAAGCGGCCGGGACATTTTCGGTCGTAGCTAATTTGCCGTACAATATTAGTTCGTATTTTTTGCGTAAATTTGTATCGGGAAACGAAGGAGATATTCTGCCGGATAACCTGACGCTCATGCTGCAGAAAGAAGTCGGCGAACGGCTGGCCGCCCATCCTGGCGATATGAGCATTTTGTCGGTGTCGGTGCAGTTCTATGCCCGCGTAATTCTCAGCACACCCGTGCCGGCCGCTAGTTTTTGGCCCGCCCCGCAGGTTGGCAGTATCATTGTCCGCCTCGAGCGGGCAGGGACATATAGCGAACAACTGGCCAGTCTCGGCTTTTCTGAAAAAGAATTTTTCCGCCTCATAAAAATTGGTTTTAGTGCACGCCGCAAAATGCTCAAAGCTAACCTGGCCGCCGGTTTCCATATACCGCAACCGCGCGCTCTCGAGCTCGTAGCGGCCGCCCACATTAAGCCGACGGCCCGACCGCAGGAGCTGAGTCTGAAAGAATGGCTCTCGCTTATTGTTGCCTGCCGGGAGTTTGTGGTATAATATTTTCAGATACTGAGGCAGTCCATCAGCGGCGGCCGGTCAACCTATTGTTATGAGCATTTCTGAACGCTTGGCAAACTCACTCGGGCTGGACGATTTCAATAAGCGCCACAAGATTGCCTTCGGCCTCTTGTGTGTTTCGCTTATCGCCATCGTTACCCTCTGGGTGGTACAGCTACGCCGCAATATCGTTAATCCGTTGTACCCGGAAGATACGGCTGCGCCGGTGGCGACGGCTCCGGTCAGCGACGATGCCGCCGCGCTTAAGACGAAAGATACGGATGCTGATGGACTGAATGATTGGGATGAAATTAATCTGTATAAGACGTCGGCCTACCTGAAGGATACGGATAGCGACGGCTTTAACGATAAGGAGGAGATCGCCAGCGGCAATGATCCTAACTGTCCGCAGGGAAAGCAGTGCGCGATCGCGCTTCCGACTCCGACGTCAACCGCCACGCCTTCGGCATTTTCCAATCCTGATTTAACAAATCTACTTAACGCCTCCGGCTCTACTCCGACCGAAACAGCGACGCCTGCGCCGACGCCGAGTGGCCTGACCCAAGAAGAAAAAGATGCCCTCGTAAAAGCAGTCGGGGCTAATCCGGACGCCGCCACCTTGCGCGCGACGCTGCTTCAGGCCGGTCTCGATAAAGGCACGCTTGATGCGCTGAGTGATGCGGACCTGCTTGCCGCTTTTAAACAACTGAGCAATTGATCTCGTGTATGAAATATAGTCAAAAGATTTTTGGCCTGTTCGCCTGCCTTGCGGTAGCAGCGGGCTTTTTGCTTTTTTCGCCGCGACCAGCCTCGGCGCAGCTGGCAACAAAGGCCTTTACGACTGAGTTAGAATCTTTACCAACTAAGCTATCAGAGGCAAAAAAGTTGAGCTGGGATCTCGTCGTTAAGACGGCACGGTACAGTTTTGGTAACTCTATCCGCACCCTTCTTAATCAATTCGCCTACGACACCGCTACGTATATCGGCACTGGCTCGAAGGGTCAGAAGCCGGTTTACTTTACCGAAAGTTTCGATGACTGGATTGGTGTACAGGGACAAAAAGCCCTGGGGCATTTTGTTGAAGACTTCAGTCGCATTGGTCCGAATAAGGACAAAGGCTTTATTGATAAATATGGTATTTGCGCCCCCAATTTCGCGCTCCAGGTGAGAATTGGCTTGGGCTTGGTTGATTATTCTTCTGCGAGTCGCGGCCTGTCTGAATCGCAGTGTAATATGAAGAAGATTTGGGAAGCCGGCAATGCGTCCTATAAAGGTACCTGGGATAACCCGGACTACCTGGCAAACCTTAGTAATTTCAGCTTTGACCCCACTGGTACTGACGTCGGCGTTACTCAACTCCTCTTCGGTAAGATTGATGCTACTAAAGAATTAGAAGAAAAAACTAAGGCCCAGACTCGCGTTGAGGGTCAGGGCTGGCTGAATATTGATCCATTTAACGGAAAAATTCTTGGTGCGCCGGGCAGTAATACGCAAAAAATTCAGAAGGCAGATGATTTGTTGGTCGGTAACATTCTTAAACCATCAGGCGATATTTTTGTCGATGCCGCCAATATTTTCCTTAACCAGCTAGCTTTGAGCGCATTCCAAAAGCTGATGGGTAACCTCACGAAGCGCAGTCCCAACTTGGCATCCAATACCAACAGCTTTTACGCTCAAGGCCAATCCAACGGCGTTACCGAAGTGACACGCAAGAACAGCACGATTTTGCAGGCTAAGTTTGCCGAAAAGACCGACTATGATGTTCTTAGTCAGTTGACGGCCTGCGAGGACGAGGAAACGGCCGGGCCGACGAATTGTGTTATCACGCAGCCCTTCTCTCTCGCAATCAGCAACCGCTTGACGGTGGCTGACGCCATTGACCAGGGGATGCTTAATCCGAACGCGCGCGTCGGCTATAAACCGAACGGCGATCAGCTGAGCTATAAGGACGGCTATTCTTATCGATCTCTCGTAATTCTGCGTAAGTATCGTGTCTTGCCGGTCGGCTGGGAAATAGCGGCTGATTATATGAAAGCGCATCCGCAGGAAACGAAAGACATGACGTTGGGCGGTTTGCTCGATTGTTTCTCAGCGACGGACACAAGTTTCCCGGGCGCTAATCCGCCGGCTTGGTGCCGCGGTTTGGTTGATCCGCATTGGGTTCTCAAGCTGCCGAAAATGTTTTGCGGTATGCAGGGTTATGGTTCGCAAATCTTGAAGGCAGATGTCTATGCAGCGGCGGACACCAATGGTGTTTCCGGACCTTTGAGCGTCTCGGTCATGCGTAATAATGATTATTGCGCCGATGAGCAGTCATGTATTCAGGAAGGGCCGAATGGCAACTGTGAAAAATACGGTTATTGTACTGAGGAAAAACGCCAGTGGGTTTTCGATACGGAAAACGACAATAGCTGCTCGCCGCTCAACAATACCTGTCAGACCTTTACGAAAGATGGAGAGGAAAATATCTCATACCTCGAGAATACGCTCGATTACAGCGACTGTGATGCGAGCCAGGTCGGCTGCAAGCGCTTTGCTTCACTCGCTAAGTTGCCGGATAGCTACAATAAGGCAACCAAGACTGTTAACTGGAACAAGGATGCCGGACAGCTTCATTTCAATAAAGACGTAGCGCAGTGTCAGGCGAATGGCGAGGGCTGTCACGAATTTATCCGACTAACCGATAACGCCGGCACGAACTTGATTGCCGATGGAAGCTTTGAATATAGCACTTGTGTGACTGGTTTACCCCAGGAAGGGGATAGCAGCGGATCGGGATCGGCCGGCAGCTGCCAGCTTACGCCTATCGCCGCCCCTGGTGCGGCCTTGGCTGCTCCCAATGCCCGCTGGTATGTACGCGCGCCTAGTGGTGGGGTAACAGCTGGCATCGTCAATGATAAATATATTTCCGGCAATCAGTCACTGTTCGTGCGTGGCCAGGGCGGCTTGTATTCCAAGGACAGCGGCACGCCTTCGATAGCTCCAAGCGGCTTCCGCCTGGAAGAAGAAACATATTACGTCTTGAGCGCCTATATTTATGTCGAGAGCGGCACGGTTCGCCTCGGTTTCGGCGATGCCGCCGCCGGATTGGTTCAGGAAACGACCGGAACCGGTTCGTGGGTGCCGTACGTCGTTCGCTTCTATAATCCAACCGGTTCAACGGTGCATGATTTCTTTATCGAAGGCAAGGACGCTTCTTCCAGCTTCTATGTCGATTCTGTCCAGCTGACCAAGGGCAGTAATGAAACGGGCTACGAGGATTACGGACTGTCCAATGTTGTGTATGAGAAACTATTGCCAGCGTATCTTGAGCCTATCTGTTATGTGGGAGCGGGCAGCCCGTTGGACAGTGGAACCGGCAGTCAATATGAATTGAAGGCTGATGCGCCGGCAGAATGCTTCAAATTTGCCCGAAAGTGCGCGGACAGCGAAGTGGGCTGCCAGGCATATACCGCGACAAATACAGGCGTTCAGATTACGGGTAAAACCAGGATTAAAGACCTCTGTCCGGAAAGCTGTGTCGGCTACGATACCTTTGTCCAGCAGTCAAACTTCTTTAATATTAAGCAGGGCGCGTATTTCATCCCGAAAACGGCCCGTACCTGTGCCGCCCAGGCAGCAGGCTGTACCGCCTTTACGAACCTGGATGCACTCGATCAGGGTGGTGAGGCTATCGAACATTACACGTCGCTGCGCGCCTGCATTAAGCCGGACACTTCTAAATGCGGACAGTTTTATACCTGGGAAGGATCGGATGACGAAGGCGGCTATCAGCTGCACGCTTTCTCACTCAATAAAGTCTTGAACGGCGGCAAAGAAGAGCCGAAAAGCTCGATGTTGCCGGCTGATGAAAGCCAGGTCTGCAATAAGACAATTTTCCAAAAAACGCCGCTGGAAGCTGGTTATAACTATGATTGCCGCGAGTTCTACGCGCAGGACGGCAGCGTTTCCTATCATCTGCTAGCTAAGACGATTACCTGCTCGGATAACTGTCATCCGTATCGTCGTGAAGCTACGCAGACTGAATGCCAGTCGGGCGGTGGAAACTGGGACGGTACGCGTTGCTTATACTATGCTATACCGGGCGAGGGGACTACCTGCGCGGCGGCCGACGCCGGCTGTCAGGAATATACCGGCAACGTCGCCAATAACACCCGCATTATCTTTAACGATACTTTTGAATCGGCCAATCTTCCCTTGGATGGCTGGGGCGGGGCACAGTCCAGTACGACATCGCTTAATCCCGGGGGACGGTCCTTGCTTGTTAGCGGCGACCCGGCCTTTAAGGTTGTTGGTTCGAATGTTGAGCGCAATACCTCTTACTCCATATCATTTGTCGCCAAGGCGACCGGAGCGAACACGACCATTAACGCCCTTAATCTCGTTAATCGTGAAAATAAGTCGGCGTCGTTTGCCGTAAACTCACTCCCGATCCGAACGGAGTGGCAGCTCTACACCTTTAATTTGAGCAGCTTAGATCATGATGTTACGCCGTATGATGAAAATTCCGGCGGTCGCATCGGTGAGCGCCTGCTTGTCGGTTTCTCCGGCCCGGTATATATCGATCAGATCAAGTTGACGGCCGTGCCAAACCGCTATTATGTCATCAAGGATTCATGGAACACGCCGAGCGAATGTGATCAGGATTTTTCCGGACAGACCGCTTTCGGCTACATGCTGGGCTGCGGTCAGTACCGTCGCCCGGATGGTTCCATGGCGACGCTGCACAGCTTTACCAGTCTCTGCCAAGATTCGGCGGCCGGTTGTGAGGCGATGATTGATACTCAGAATACTTCCGGCTCGAAAGGCTTTGGCAAGACTATTATTAATGATAAGAACGGCAACGGCAGCTGCGAGGCGAATGAACCTGAGTGTATCGCTACACCGGCGGATAGCGTTATAAATGCCGTGTATGATCCGGCCATGCTTTGTGACAGCGGTGATAAGGCCTGTCAGCGTCTTGGCTTGGTCTCAATCTATGACGGCGGCGCACCGACCTTTAGTGATGTGTATTTGAAGAATGATCCCGATCGCTATGCGACCATTGCCTGTAAGGCCAATGCGGTTGGCTGCACGCAATGGACGGCAGCGGACGGTTCGTCGGTTTATTTCAAGGATCCAGGTGAAGAAGCCTGTGAGTGGCGTCTCGGTAGTACGAATGTCTATAACTGGTTTAAGAAAGGAAAAAATGAAGCCTGTGTATCGGTATACAATAAGACGATTGGTTTGGGCGGCAAGGGCTCGGCCGTTAAGCAGCCGGCTACCTGGGCGGGTATCTGTCAGCCGGAAGAGGCGGGCTGCACCGAGTACATTGATCCAGTCTCGAAATTCAGCGACAATATCATCTTAAACCCGAGCTACCAGAAGACCGCCGGTCAGCCAACTGCCGAACATTGGACTCGGATCGGAACAAGCGATGAAGCGACTCAGGCGGTTGGTCTGACGCCGCAGACTCTCTATGTGCTTAAGGGCGCTCTGGGCGCCGCTACTGGTCAGCCGATTGGCGATGAGGCGCCGCGCGCCCAGGTTAAGATTAGTTGTCCGGCTGGCCGGCCGCTGCAGGTTTTGCAGGCGGATAATAGTTTTGCAACCAAGACGCTGATTGATTATAATGGCGATCCGCAATCGAGCGCCGAGTTCTACATCCCTTTGAGCAGTCCGAATGATACCTACGCACCGGTTGCCTGTACCGTGACGCGAACGCTGCTCGAGGATGGCACGCAGGAAGTGTACTTGCGCCGGGCGGTGACGGCTTACCAGCTGCGTCAGAATCTTGATCGTACCTCTCATAATAATTACGTTAACTTCGACAAGGGCGCGATTCTTTTCAACGAGCGCACGCAGTCCGGCACAAAGAAAGCGGCCCTGACTTATAATGCGGACGCGACCTACGAAACGGGCATTGACGGCTTGGCGCCGTCGACCGCTCCGGTTCATAACGCCAACGCGCTTATCAAGGTTACTCCCGATCGCACCTGTTCAAAGTGGCTCGACTGTCTGACATATATTCCTGACCCGGCTCGTCCGAATGATAAGATTTGTCTCGATATCGGTGAGTGTGAAAGTTTTGCGCCGGACGGCAGCTGTGCGGTACGCGTCAATTCTGATCGCCGCAACCAGACAAACCGCAGTACTTCTTTCGCTAACTTGAGCGGTTATAGCAAGGTCGGCTATGCCGGCACCGGCCTGACGGATCTCTATCGTTTCTCGACAATGACTCAGGTCGGCTCAAGTCTAAAGATTGATAACGGAGATTTTGAAGATTCAACCACGGATCTTTCAGAAAAATGGACACCGATCAATGCCAGCCTTATTGCCGGTCCGAAGAGCTTGAGTGATGAACCGATTCAGCCGCTCTACCGTATTAGCCAGTCGAGTGATGCGAAATTCCTCGCCCCACAAGGCATTAACGTCGCCAAGATTTCCAAAGAGGGCAGCCTCCAATCGAAAACGGCGATTGATACGCGAGCGAACGGACGATATATCCTCTCATTTTATTCGTATTTGCAGGGCGGCGAACTGAAGGTGACGATTCTTCCGGAAAACGGCGGCCGCACCAGCCAGTCGCAGGTAGTTCTCAATATTCC
>CAYVHQ010000050.1:0-8081 GCA_964451345.1 uncultured Gammaproteobacteria bacterium
AAAAACATCGAAAAGATCATGGGCATGAGCTCGGGCGGTGAAGAAAGCCTTAATCTCGGCAGCGTTCTAGCTGACGCTGTCAGTCGGCGGCTCATTTATTGTTTTGCCTCGGCCAGCGACGAAGATTATGCCAAGTATATAGAAAATACACCGCTCGGCGAAGCGATGTTCAAGGTTGAAGTCGGCGAGCCAGATCTTAATCGCGCGATTCTTATGATTGAAAGCAAGATCTCCTCGCTCGAAAGCCGCTACGGTGTTTATTTCTCGTACAACGCCCTCGCCGAAGTCGTTAATCTGACCGCTAAATATATTCATGACCGATACCTGCCGGCCAAGGCCATAGACGTTCTCGAAGCAGTGGCCGTTAGCGTTTCACGCCGTGATGACCGGACCGTCGATCGCGAAGCCATTGCCGCCGTCATTACCGAGCGTACCCATATTCCCGTCACTAAGCTCACTGAAAGCGAAAGCCAGAATCTATTGAATCTCGAGGACCGTATTCATGAACGCATGATCGGACAGGAAGAAGCTGTTAATGTGGTCGCTTCCTCTTTGCGCCGCGCTCGCGTTGAACTGCGCGAGAGCAAACGGCCAATTGCGAACTTCCTCTTCCTCGGACCGACCGGTGTCGGTAAAACAGAGCTCGCCAAAACAGTCGCCGAGGTTTACTTCGGCCGCGAGGACTACATGATTCGCCTGGACATGAGCGAATACCAAAATGAAGATAGCGTTAATAAGATGATTGGCTCCCCGGAAGGCGTACTTGGCTATCTGACCGAAGCCGTCCGCAAAATGCCGTTCTCCCTTATTCTGCTGGATGAAATCGAAAAGGCCCACCCCGATATTCTGAATCTTTTCTTGCAGGTTATGGATGACGGACGGTTAACGGACGGCCAGGGTCGGACAATTGACTTCACTAATTCTATCGTCATCGCCACCTCGAACGTCGGTTCAGCCCTCATCCAGGAAAAAGTACGCGAAGGCATTGCCTTGGAAACGATTAAAGAACAACTGCTCGAACAGGAGCTTGTTAAGGCAATGCGTCCTGAACTGATTAACCGCTTTGACGGCGTTATCATTTTCCGCCCGCTGGAAGAGAGTGATGTTGTCGCCATTGCCCGGTTGATGATTAAGAAAATCGGCAAGATGGTCGAAAGCAAGGGCTTTGGCTTTGAAATTAGCGAAGCAGCCATTATTGAGTTGGCTCATCTCGGTTTCCAGCCCGAATACGGCGCCCGTCCGCTCCGCCGTCTATTGCAGTCACGACTCGAAGACGCGATTGCTACTAAATTGCTAGAGGGAGACATTAGCCGGCGCGATACCATTATAGTGAGCGATGATCTCGCGATATCAGTCCGAAAAGCTCAGCTTCTTTAGGAAGCTCTCTTACTTTGAAACGTAATTGTCACCATGAAACTTCTTCTAACTTCCAACGGCCTCGCCAATCGCTCCATTACTGACGCGCTCTTAGCCTTGGTCGAAAAACCAGCCAACAAAACAAACATTGCCTTTATTCCTACGGCTATGAACGTGGATAGCGGCAGTAAAGATTGGTTTATCGATGATTTATATAATATTAAGAAAGAGGGATTTCGGTCTGTTGACGTAGTTGACATCTCTGCCGTGCCGCAAGAAATATGGCTACCTCGTTTAACAGAGGCTCACGTCATCTTTGTCGGCGGAGGTAATACCTATCACCTGATGCACTGGATGAAGGAATCTGGCTTGTCGACAATCCTTCCTGAATTACTAAAAACAAGAGTATACGCCGGAATCAGCGCCGGAAGCATGATAACAAATCCAAGCCTGGCATTATCAAGCAGCGATCGGCAAATCTATAACGAAGATTCTCCTTCCGAAGAAAACATAAAGGCGTTAGGGCTGATTAATTTTTTTATACGTCCTCATTTTAATTCACCACACTTTCCGCTCGCTTCCAAAGCGCACCTGGAAGCTATTGCCGAAAGTATCCCGGAAATTATATATGCGCTAGATGATAATTCGGCAGTAGTATATAGCAATGGTTCTCTACATGTGGTTAGTGAAGGCGATTATTTAATTCTGAACAACCGTTAAATTTGAACACCATCTCCATCTCTATGACATCCGTTATATTCTTCATTGTTACTTTACTGTTAGCCTTTGCTTTTACCCTAATCATTAGACGTCTTGCCATCCGCTTCAAAGTCCTCGACTATCCTAACAATGACCGTAAGCGCCATGCGGGGGCGATGCCGCTGCTCGGCGGGGGAGCAATCTTTCTGGCTTTTTGGGTCATGATGTACATCGGCCAGTCGCGCATCCTGGCAGGCAATCTCGAAGCGCATCATTGGCTCGGCGTACTGATTGGCGGCCTCATCCTCATGATCGGCGGTCTGATCGATGACATAAAAAAACTGCCGCCACTGGCCCAGGTTATCTTCCCGCTCCTAGCGGCTATCGCCGTAATTATGGGCGGTGTTGGTATTGAAAAGATTAGCGCGCTTAGTGGGGGATTAGTGTATCTTAATACCTGGACCATCCCGCTGCTTCACTGGGGAAACAAAACATTTTATTTCAGCGTTATCGCCGATCTTTTTACAATTCTGTGGCTGCTCGGAATGACATACACAACTAAGCTACTCGACGGCGTCGATGGTCTCGTCACCTCAATTACCGCCACCGGCGCTCTTATAATATTTCTTTTCACAACGACCACCCGCTGGCACCAGCCGGACATCGCTTTCGCCGCTCTGCTGTTACTTGCCGCTTGCCTCGGTTTTCTAATCATGAACTGGCACCCGGCCAAGATATTCCTGGGCGAAGGCGGTTCGCTCTTCCTCGGTTTCATGCTCGGCGTATTGTCTATTATTTCCGGCGGAAAAATCGCCATCGCCTTGCTCATCATGGGTATTCCGATTCTTGACGTCGCCTGGACTATTCTTCGGCGTCTGCTTCAGGGTCATAATCCCTTCAAATTCGCCGACCGACAGCATCTCCATTTCCGTTTGCAAGACGCCGGCCTCGGCCCGCGGCTGACTGTTCTCTTGTTTTGTGCCTCATCTCTTATTTTCGGCCTCAGCGGCCTCTTCCTGCAAAGCCGCGGCAAACTGGTCGGACTTATTGTTATGGCAGTTATCATGGCCGCTATTCTTGGCCTTTTCACCTGGCTTGACAGGCGGCGGGTAATACGTTAATATTATTGATATTCCTGCAAGCCGATATTGGGCACGAACGCAGGATTCTTATATTTCAAAGCCAATTATGAAAGTTGCTATCATCAAGACCGGCGGAAAGCAGTACAAAGTAAAGGAGAATGACGTCGTGACGATCGAAAAGCTTGACGCTGCCGACGGCGCTACGGTCAATTTCCAGACCCTGATGACCTTTGAAGACGGGGGAGCAATCACCCTCGGTACGCCAGAACTCGGCGAAAAAGTCAGCGGAACGGTCGTTTCAACCCTCAAGGGTGATAAGGTCAGCGTTATTAAGTTTAAGAACAAAACCCGCTACCGCCGCAATGTCGGTCATCGCCAGATCGAAACCAAAGTTAAAATCACCAAGATTTCCTAAAATCTTATTAAAACGCTCCTGGAAACAGGAGCGTTTTTTGTTTTTAAATACCACGCAGCCACGTTGCAGCTTGACAATAAGCGTATTTCCCATTAAAGTGGCGTTAACTCTTTAAAAAATGAAAATGGAAAAAATCATTATCACCCGGCCGCTTTCGAAAGGCGAAATTATCTATTCTGACCTACGAACATACATATACGGAGTCGCATTTTTGCTATGCACTCTTTTCTTCTATATGACGTGGCAGTCAGTTGATTATAACCCTACCGGCTGGACAACGGTTCTACTTATTACCTTATGTTTACTGGGAGTTGTCTTTTTTCGAATTGGGGCATATTCTTTTATGCTTACCTCGGACGTCCAGCATGTTATGAATATGGTATGGAAGGATGAAGCGGAAAAAGGCTTTGAACGTTTCGCCCAAATTCAGGTATCATCGCTTGTTTCCCTGCCCAATCTCATAGCAATGTATCGGCAAGGCAAAAATTTTTCCAGTAAATCAGTACCGCCAATTAACATACGATACCACGACCGTTTCCGAGCGCGGGCAATCTCCCTAGCTCGTCGTCAACCGCCGGAAGAACAGGAGCGTTGCGAACAGGCGGTTGAAAAGTTCTTTAAGGACTGGGAGAATGGCATGCCGTACAACCAAGAAATTACCAAGACACGAGTAGAACAAAACGACAAGGAGGCTGGCCATGACACGAGCGATAGTCTTTGATGCGTTCGGCACACTTTTTCACAAGCCGGGAACAACGGCTCATCGCTATGCTCTAACTCGCTTAGGCAGCCGCCAATACCGCAAAATCATTACACTTTCGCAGATTTCGGGAGAGGAATCCGAAAAAACGTTTTGCGGATTAATCCCTAAAGATTCCGACCTTCCATTCGACGGAAAAGAATATTTAGCGCTACTGCAGGAAGACTTAGAGTATGTTAGGTATTTTGACCGCACGGTTATGCTCCTAAAGTTCTTGCGCAAGGCCGGATATGCAATTGGCCTAGTGTCCAATCTCGCCCGTCCTTATCAAGAAAAATTGTATCAGCTCGGTATTACGAAACTGATCGACGAATGGGCCTTTTCCTGCGACATTGGTACTCTTAAGCCGGATGTACGAATCTTCGGAGCAATCCAGGTGAAATTACAACAACCAGCCCAACGTATCCTCATGGTAGGAGACAACGCCGCCCAAGATATTGTCGGCGCCAAACATGCCGGTTTCAATACCCTGCTACTAGAGTATCCGCCAACCAACATAGTGGCGATGCTCCTTCTTCTGAAAAAGATTACTGCTCATTTTAAGCAAATACAATAAAGATTTCTGTTTAGCCTTACAACAAAGCCCTCTCTTGAGGGCTTTTTTATTTTTTCGTAAGCGTGATGAGGCTGTCCGCTCGTTCTCAGACCTCACTGCGAAAGCGCAGGGCCGCGCCCAACGTCAACTCGTCGGCATACTCAATATTGGCGCCACTCGGCAGCCCCTTAGCTAAGCGTGTCACACGGATGCCGGCCGGCTTGATAAGCTTGGCGAGATAAAGCGAAGTCGTTTCACCTTCGAGATTCGGATCAAGTCCCAACACCACTTCGCGCGGCTTGAGCGTCTTCACTCGTTCAACAAATTCCTTGACGCGGATGTCAGCCGGCTTAACCTGCTCAACCGTATCAATTGTACCGCCCAAAACGAAATAATAGCCCTTAAAAAGACCCGTATCCTCAATCGTCAGCATATCGCGGCTGTCGGCTACCACACAGAGCAGGGAAGCGTCTCGCTTAGCATCTGCACAAATTGCACAGGGGCTCGTTTCGCCAATGCCAAAACAAACGGAACAGGTCAGAATCTTTTCCGGCAGCTCATGCAAGGCCAAAGCCATTTCTTTTAATAAGGCGGGGTTTTGCTTCAGCAAATAAAAAACATACCGTTCGGCGGTCTTGGGCCCAACCGAAGGTAGTCTGGAAAATAAAGCGATAAGGCGTTCAAGAGCAGCGGGGAGACGCATGTTCAATAATTCTTTAGCTCGTTACTTAATTTAGAGACCAAACTGGGAAAGACCGCCCATGGCCTGCATCTTAGCGGCAATGACTTTCTGAGCTTTCTTTACTGCCTCGTTAGCGGATTCTAAGACCGCTTTTTCAATCTGCGCTTTCGTCATACCATCAGCAATGGCGACGGCGGTCATTTCCAGGTTGCCGTTCAGCGTGATGGTTACGCCGCTTTTTTCAGCGGTTACCGATTCGCTCGCCAGGGCGCTTTGCATGGTCTTAGCCTGCGAACGCAAATCTTTGATCTGTTTAAGTTTTTCAAACATACAGTATAAATTAAAATTATTTAATTACTCTTCAAATTCATCCGGCGCCTGATAATCGCCTGGTGCCAGATTCTTAAAGCTGACTGTTTCCTCATCGAAGAACATGTCGACACGGCCAACTGGTCCGTTACGATGCTTGGCAATAAAAACCTGGGCGACGTGTTTTTCCGCTTCGGTCAGTTCTTCAATCTGGTAGTTACGGTCCGCCGCCTTACGGTAAATAAACATAACGATGTCGGCGTCCTGCTCAATCGAACCAGATTCACGCAAGTGAGCGAGGCGGGGGATAGCCGGCTTAGTTTGCTCCACGGCACGGGCCAGCTGCGACAAGGCCAGCACCGGGATGTTAAGTTCACGTGCCAATCCCTTAAGAGCACGAGTGATTTCCGCCACTTCCTGCACGCGGTTGTCGCTCGAGCGGCCGCCGCGGCCTTCCATGAGCTGCAAATAGTCGATAACTACGAGACCGAGCTTATGCTCCATCTGCAGACGGCGGGCCTTAGTACGAATTTCCATGATATTGGCGCTGGCCGAGTCGTCGATAAAGATCGGCGTTTCGGCGAGCACGCCCATGGCCTGGCCGATCTTTGAAAAGTCGTCCTGTTCTTCACGGTCGGATAATTTTCCGGTACGCATTTTCCAAAGGCTGACGCCGGCTTCGGCACAGAGCATACGGTCAACCAACTGTTCCTTGCTCATTTCCAGCGAGAAGATACCGACCGGAACTTTATTTAAAACAGCCACCTGACGGGCGATATCGAGCGCCAGCGAGGTCTTACCAACTGAAGGACGGGCGGCGAGAATAATAAGGTCGGATTTTTGCAGACCCGCCAATAAGTTGTCCAATTCCGTAAATCCGGTCGCCAAACCGCGCAGCTTACCGGACTGCTTGTGTAATTCGTCGATACGATCGAAGGCTTCGTTAAGCAAGGTGTCGATTGGCTGGAAGGCCTGCTTAAGAAATTTCTGGGAAACATTAAAAAGCTTCTGCTCCGCTTCGTCGAGCAGCTTATCAATCTGCTCATCTTCATCATAACCAAGTTCACCGATTTCCGAGGCAGCGGCGATAAGACGGCGAAGTGTCGACTTGCGCTGAATAAGTTCGGCGTAATACACAACGTTACTCGCCGTTCCGACGGAGTTAGCTAGACCGGCCACATAGGCGCGGCCGCCAACCGCTTCGAGCTTGCCTTTTTCTTCGAGCTTGGAGGTCAGGCTGAGGATGTCGATTGGCTCGCTGCTCGAATAGAGCTCGCGCATGCAGCTATAAATCAAACCATGATTAGACTTATAGAAATCCTCGGCGTTGAGGATGTCAGCAATCTTAACGATCGTATTAGCATCGATAAGCAGGGAACCCAGTACGAAGGTCTCTGCTTCTAGATTCTGTGGCGGTAGTTTTGTCCCGTTTTCCTGTTGTGATGACATATAGTCTTTATCTTACAGGGAAGGGGAGATCAAGGCAATGGGAAAAACTGTGTATGCCTGGCTTACATATTTTTTATTTAATATAAGCAGATTTTCCGACTCAAAACGCCTTACTATTGACATTTTACTATAAATGTGCTATTGTTAGTTTGAATTAAGAAAACTATTGTTTAAGAAAAAGGAGGATAACATCTTGTTATAACAATTTTTTAACATAGGCGGGGCTCTTCTTCGTGATTGATCAAGAGCCCACCCATTTCTTAATTACAAGTTTTTTGACAATCAAATAATAGCACAATGATATCATTAGTACTTAGCGGACTTTTTGGCGGTCTTGGAATAGCGTTTACCTGCATTACTTCTATTAACTCTATTTTAGACGGAGCGGAAAAAGGACATCTCGTACGCGGCTCATTTACAGCTGCCATAAGTTTTGCCGCCGCAATAGTATGGTTTGGTGTATTTCTGCAAAATGTTATTGCAAAAACCAAATAATCAAGATGTCTTTCCACTAACAAAACAGATGTTGGTTTTCTCAGCACTACTTATGACCCCAAGTATAGGGGCTCGTTCTTTCCAATTGCAAAAGGGCCGGACCCCTACAGCGACTAATCTTTATGAAGTAATCGCCCAGCGCGATAATCAGAATCAAGGGGCAATACCAAGAGGCACCACGCGTCATCGAACGCCATCGGCCGGTACCCCTACATATTCTTAGCTTCATAATTGAAGTCCAAAAAATCCACATGCATAATAAGGAGCGTCGGAGGTCTCCAAGCATGAAAATATTGATT
>CAYVHQ010000051.1:0-4955 GCA_964451345.1 uncultured Gammaproteobacteria bacterium
ATATGGCCTACGTCGAAGTCAAGAAGAATGGCGAATTCGTCATCCCAGGCTTCGGTAAGATGGTTAAGGTTAAGCGCGCTGCTCGTCAGGGCCGCAACCCGGCTACTGGTGAAACCATCCAGATCCCGGCTAAGACTGTCGTTAAGTTCCGCCTCTCTAAGGCTGCTAAGGACGCCGTTCTCTAAGACGGAGCCCCAAAAAAACCGCTTCCTTCGGGAAGCGGTTTTTGTTTTGCTGTTAGGAAATCGTCTTAGTCGTTTTCTAAGAGAAATGTGGCCGGGCCGTCATTTATGAGCTCGACCTGCATGTGCGCGCCAAAGCGGCCAGACTGAACAGGAATGCCTTGCTTGGTAAGCTCAGCGATGAATAGTTCGTAATATTTTTTGGCAGTTTCCGGCGGTGCCGCTGCGAGAAAACTTGGCCGATTGCCTTTGCTGCAGTCAGCATACAGGGTGAATTGGGAAACAAGAAGAATTGCGCCCTTGGTATCGCTGACGGAGAGGTTGAGTTTTCCCTCTGCGTCTTCGAAAATACGAAGCGCGGTAATTTTTTCCGTAAGCTGGATGACATTTTTCTCAGTATCATGAGGGCCGACCCCAAGAAATACCAGCAGCCCGCGGCCGATTGAAGCAATGGTTGTTCCGTCGACAGTTACCGAGGCCTGGCTAACGCGTTGAATATGGGCTTTCATGGTCTTATAGTAACGCATCGCCTATTCTTTCGCTATATTGACAAGAAATCGTAGAGTTAGTAGGATAGAGGAATCTTTAAAAATAAATGAAGACAATTGAACTCATATAGTGATACCTGCCAGGAAAAAAGCCTGGATTTCCTAACTGAAGACAATGTGGCTATGTGCCTGCGTTTACCTCTTTCCATGTCCCTGGATATGGCGAAAACAATCGCCAGTTTTTCCAGAAAACAAGGAATAGACGCTTTGTTTTGCTCAGGTACGATACCTCGCCGTCTGCTCCCAGTTTTAGCGCCTTTGCCCCTTATTCTTCATACCACGGAGACGGTAACTGATATTCTGCCGCAGATATCGGAGATGGTTTCCGGTATTTGGCATGATAATCCGACCGGGGGCATACGAATTGGCTCGTTAAATCCCGCGGAAATTGCCTGGCAAGAAGTAATAGAATATATGCACCTGCGCGGTAAAAAAGATTACCTTGTCAGTTTTGACACAAGTGTCTCGCATAAGTTTGATGAACGGCTTAAGCAGCTGGCGGGCTGGACCGGCGGCATGGTATTGACGGCAGGTCGCAAAGGAATAATGCCGACCCTGGAAACTGTGCAACGAGCCAGCGAGTTAGCGCCGCATTGTCCGTTATTTATTAACTCGTCCCTTCAGGAAGTGGATGCCTATCTGCCATACCTGAACGGCGTAATAATCGTTTTGACGCGTTCTAATTGGGATGCGTCCCAAGTGGGAAAGTATGTCGCAGATCTTAAGCAAAAGATTAAGACACTTCCCAATTAAAGCAATATTTCAAAAACAAAAGCCAAGGAGAAAAACAAGCATGGCAAACGCTAACCAGCATTTCCCGACGTTTACACAGCGTGTAACAACGCACCAATCCAATCAAACGCACTACCAGATTAATAAGCAGAAGATTAAGCGGTTTTTCCGCCTGCGCTTTCATCTGGGGCATTGGAAACGAAGGGATATATGGGGCAGTGATGAAATATTAGCATAGCAACAACCCTCCGATCTTAACTGATCGGAGGGAATTTTTTTTGCGAATTAGGCAAGATGGTCGGCGAAGTTCTTAGTCAGCTTTTCAATTTTTGGATCAATGATGAGCCGGCAATAGCCTTGTTGGCGGTTTTGGTCGTAGTAGTCACGATGATATTCTTCAGCGGGGAAAAACTGCCGTAACGGTTCTATTTCCGTGACAATCGGTTTGTCGTAGGTGGCTGACGTTTCCAGGGCGGCTACGGCTGCCCGGATGATCGGCAGCTGCTCGGGTGTGGCGTAGTAGATGCCGGAACGGTATTCTGTTCCCTGGTCATTGCCTTGACGATTGAGACTGGTCGGATCATGAACCGCCCAGAAGACGTCGAGCAGCGTTTCCAGCGTTATAGCGGCTGTATCGAAGGTAATCTGGATGGCTTCGGCATAGCCGCTCCGTCCGCTGCAGACGCGTTCGTAGGTTACCGGCCGGCCGTCACCGTTGGCATAGCCGGGGACGACGCTCTCGACTCCGCGCACACGTTTAAATACAGCTTCGGTACACCAGAAACAGCCGCCGGCGAGGGTAATAGTTTGGATGTTCATAATGGTCAGGATAGCATGGAATAAAAAAAACGGGCACTTGGCCCGTTTTTTAGTAGAATAGCTTAGTTGGCGTTGCGAACTGGCCGGTTAAAGCGGCTGCGACCGAAACCGCCGGAGCGGGCCGGGCGAGTGCCACGGAACTGTGACTGCGGACGAGCGGCGCCGCGCGTTTTCTTAAAGCCGGACGGACGATCGGCCAAGGGCATGACCGGAACCGAAGCGATGCCCTGCGAGGTTTTCTGGCGGATTGGCAACGGTTTTTTGATGAGCCGTTCAATGCTCTTGATGTCAGCCTGCTGGTGCGGCATGGCCAGGGAAATGGCCTGACCGACGGCGCCGGCACGGCCGGTGCGGCCGATGCGATGCACATAGTCTTCGGCATTTTCCGGCAGGTCATAGTTGATGACCAGCTCGATGCCTTTGACGTCGATGCCGCGGGCAGCGATGTCAGTCGCGACGAGGACGCGGTAGCGGCCGAGTTTGAAGCCTTCGAGAGCTTCACGGCGCTGGCCGAGACTGCGGTTGGAGTGAATTTCAGCGGAAGTATGACCGAGGACCTTGAGGTTTTTGGCGACTTTTTTGGCTTCGTGCTTGGTGCGGGTGAAGACAAGGATGCTGCCGCGGAAATCTGCGACCAGTCCGGCTAGGACGGT
The DNA here is from genome assembly GCA_964451345.1 of uncultured Gammaproteobacteria bacterium. GTDB lineage: Bacteria > Patescibacteriota > Patescibacteriia > Patescibacteriales > Patescibacteriaceae > Patescibacterium. Next base: position 2,935 of record CAYVHQ010000051.1, read on the forward strand.
CGGTTTGTCGAGGCGATTAACGAAGAAAATCTCTTGCGCGACATCGGCGGCGGAAGTACCAGCCGGCGCAACTTCGACGCGAACCGGCATCTGCATGTACTTAGTAGCTAGCCCGACGATGTTGGCAGGCATGGTAGCTGAGAAGAGCATGGTCTGACGCTTTTCCGGTAATTGGGCAAAGATGTTCTTCAGCTGCGGCAGGAAGCCCATGTCGAGCATGCGGTCAGCTTCGTCGAGGACGAGAATCGTCGTCGTGTCGAGGCGGACGGTGCGGCGTTCGAGGTGGTCATTAAGACGGCCTGGTGTAGCGATAATGACATGTGGGTTGGCGCGCAGCTTGCGCAGCTGGCGGTCCATGGCTTCACCGCCGATGAGGACGGCAGTCTTGAGGCCGAAGGAGCGGCCGACGCGCTGCAGCGACTCTTCGACCTGGATGGCCAGTTCGCGGGTCGGCAGGAGAACAAGGCCGCGGCCGCCGTCGCGGGAAAGGCTCTGCAGCATCGGGATGCCGAAGGCGAGCGTCTTGCCGGTACCGGTCTGGGCGATGCCCATGACGTCCTTGCCCTCTAAAGCGAGAGGGATGGATTGTAATTGGATGGGGGTAGGGGAGACAAGCTTGTTTTTTGTGAGGACATCAAGTAATTTTGGGGCGATGCCGAGGCCCTGAAAGCTAGCGTTAGTGGGGGTCATAGATACAATGTAAGCCTCTTAAAAGAGGCTTTATAATTAAGATCGACGTTGGGGAAATCGATAAAACGATAAAAGCGGAGAAGAAATTCTTTTATAAGGGGAGTATAACATATTTATAGAAAAAAGTCCAGTAATTAGGGACCATCACTAACCTTGACATTTTATAATAAAAATGATATGGTAATACCATAAAATCACTTTAAAAAAGGAAGAAAATTGAAAAAAATCATATATTTTGTGTTTTTAGCATTCGTATTCGGTAATGCAGTCGCAGTTGCTCAATGGGATGTAGTTTCTATTCCGTCCATGAGCATCGCTGCCCAGACCTATTTCTTGGATGCTGATATCGGCTTTACGGCTGGCGATGGCATTGCTAAGACGGTTGATGGAGGATTGCATTGGACTGTAAGTTACCCCAGCACAACTTTCTTTAATGATATTACGTTTAAGGGAGCGGAGGGTTATGCAGTTGGCTACGGAGGTGAATTCTATGACAGTTATATGATTAAAACGACCGACCGGGGAAGTACATGGTTTAATCTCAGTATCCCGGAAATGCGTTTCTTGTCATTTGTCTGTTGTCGTCAGGGAACAGAGGTTATAGCAATGAATAATTTTGGTACGGTTATTAAAAGTACTGATGCTGGGGTTAGTTGGCAACAAACTGCTACGCTTAATTCTACGTCAAACTTTTCTAATCTTATCGACAGTCACGGTCGATTATACGCCTTTGACAGCTGGGATGCATGTTGGAGTAGTTTAGATGGTGTCACCTGGACTCTCGAGCCCTCGTGTCCATTTAGGACTTCAGATGTCGCCGAGTACAACAATACCCTCTATTCCTGCGGCGTGGATACGGTGGCCGAATTACGCGGTATTGTCTCCACAAGTACTGATCAGGGAAAAAGTTGGCATAATCAGCATATTTCTGATACCTGGCTTACTGCCATTGCCATTATTAATGGCAACCTGGGGTTTGCGACAGGTAGTAGGATGAATATTGGCTATTCCGATACCTTTGTGTACATGACAAGTGACGGCGGCCAGAATTGGCAAACGATAAAAGAACTGGATAGCATAACGAACCTCAATATTTCATACACTGATCGCTATATCTATTTTAGTGGATGGAAAGATACGCGCTCTGATTCTGTATATATCAGGGAGAGCAGAGTTGTCCGCTGTGCGATTGCGAGCGTAGGAATAGTACCGCACACTAGTGTGATACCATCCTTTCATTTGGGTCAGAATTATCCAAATCCCTTCAATCCCACTACTGATATCACATACACGATATTGGAAAGAAGCCATGTAACCCTTACTGTGTATAA
>CAYVHQ010000051.1:4965-7760 GCA_964451345.1 uncultured Gammaproteobacteria bacterium
CAACAGTATTAGATGGTGGTGCTAATTTAGGTTATAATTCAATATTATTAGGTAAACAAATAGGTCCAACTGGGACTTTAATATCATTTGAACCTCAAAAAATAGTATACCGACAATTAAATGGTAATTTAATTATTAATAATATATTTAATGCTATTACTTATAATAATGCTTTAGGAAAAGAAGTGACAGTATTAGTTAATAGTATGCAGGCTCCTGGAGACTATGATGTTAATTTCTCTGGTGTCGGTCTTCCGAGCGGCGCGTACTTCTATAATCTACAATCCGGATCATTTTCCGAAACAAAGAAGATGATTCTTGTAAAATAGTTTTTAATATCCTCTACTGCAAAATTGTGGTAGAGGATTTTTTATTTCCCGGATAAGGAGGAGCTCCTTAAGTCACCGGCAAAGAGGGGACCACGCACACTACTACCCCGCAAATCGCCGCTTCCGAGGCGATAATCGGTTGATGGGTATCGTCGCTTGAGGCTGGAGCCAGGACGATGGCGCCTTTGCCCTTATGGAGCTTCTTGATTGTTGCGCGGTCGTCGATAACGGCGACGACGCGGTCGCCTTCGTCATAGGCGTTCTGGCGGCGGATAAGGACCGTATCGCCGGCGTCGATACCGGCCTTGTTCATCGAGGTGCCGGAGGTTTTCAGGAGGAAGTATTCTTTAGGTTCGCGCTTAACGAGAGAGCCGTCGACCGGGAGGTATTCTTCGATATTATTATCGGCAAAGAATTCCGGCGTTCCACAGGAGGCCATGCCCATCAGGGGGACAAGGAAGGTTTCGACACGGAAGGATTCTTCCGGGTTGAGCAGTTCGATGCTGCGCGGGTTGCGGTTCTTTGTAATATAGCCCTTGAGGCGGAGAGCATCGAGATACTGGCTGACCGAACGGGTCGAACGGAAGCCGAGCGAGTCTTGAATCTCCTCGATCGTCGGGGAAAAGGAGTTGTCCCGGACGTACTGGCAGATATAGTCGAGCACGCGCTTTTGCTTTGTTGAAAGAATTTTGGTATATTTCATATACGATAAGTATACAAAAGTAAAAATAAAGGCGCAAGGGCTAAATTATATTTAATATTAGATAAAATAATTTTATACTATGAAGTGGAAACAATTTTTAAGGGGCTGTGGATAAGATTTTTAAGATTTTAGAGCTGCCATTTATATATACAAATAAGCCGACACATATGTTTGAAAAAATCAATGAACCGATCGAAGTGATGGTCAAATTTTATAAGCGTGAAGTCGTACCGACCTTCTTTCGCTGGCGCAAGAAGACCTATAAGATCGAGAAAGTAAATCTTGTGCACCACGAAGGGCATGGCGAAGACAAGAAATATTACTTCAGCGTTTCGGACAATGCTAACTTCTTCCGGCTGGCTTTTTCGACGCGCGATCTCGGCTGGCAGCTCGAAGAACTGTATTACGAATCATAAACGTTAGTTTACTTACCCTCCCCTCCGCCTATGCGCCTCATCATGCATCTCGACATGAATTCCTACTTCGCCTCGGTCGAGCAGCAGGCCAATCCGTTTTTACGCGGCAAGTCGGTCGGCGTCTGCGCGTATCTCTCGGAGCGCGGCTGTATCATCGCCTCTTCGAAAGAGGCTAAGGCTAAGGGCATCCGCACCGGCTGTCGGGTGTCTGACGCAAAGCTGCTTGATCCGAAAGCGATATTCATCGAGAATGAACCGGCGAAATACCGGGCGGTCACGGCGCGCGTTTTTGCGATTCTGAGTGAGTATAGCGATAAGATGGAACCATACAGCATCGATGAGGCCTTTGTCGATTTAAGCGATACGGCGCGTGATTATGCCCATGCCGCCGAGCTAGCGGCGGAAATCCAGCAGCGGATTCTCGATGAAGTCGGCGAATGGCTGAAATGTTCGATCGGTATCTCCTGGACGAGGTTTCTCGCTAAGTACGCCGGGGATACGGCGCCGAAAGGCGGAATATTATGCATACGACCGGACAATCTAGAGGAGTGTTTGGAAAAACCCGTCACCGAAGCCTGGGGCATTGCTAAGGCTATGCAGCGCCGCTTGAGCTTTCTCGGTATCTTTACGCTCAACGACCTGCGCCGGGCGGACGGTATTCGTTTAAAAAAAGTGCTCGGTAGCTATGGCTATTATATGTGGGCCAATGTTAACGGCTTGGAAATCGCCCATGTCAGCGAAGGCGCGGCTGCGCCGAAATCGATCGGCCATTCGTATTGTCTGGCTAAGCGGAGTACGGATCGCGAGTATATAGAAAAGGTCTTGTATAAATTATGCGAAAAGACTGGCCGGCGCCTGCGGGAGCGCGACCTCGAGGCGCGACGCTGCTGCGTGTATGTTTCGTTTCATGACGGCGAAGGCGTGCAGCAAACCGAAACGAACAGCGAAGGTCTCTTTACGACCGACGAGGTCTTTGCCGCCGCCCAGCGCTGCTTTGCTCGCATTCCGCTCAATTCGACAGTGCGTATGCTGGCAATCTCCAGTTCGCGGCTGGCGCCGGTCAGCGGGCAGATGACGCTCTTTGCGAGCGATACTTTTAAAAAGCGCGATCTCGGGAAGGCTTTGGACAAGATTAATGATAAATACGGCGAGTATACGGTCGTGAAGGGGATGATGAATGATATGAGTACGGTAGCGCGGGATCGGGTCGGGTTTAGGAAGACGATATTGTTTACGAAGGCGTAAGATTGGCTAGGACTGGCATTTTTTGGCCTTTTCTGCTATCGTGTCCAAGTAGACTAATAGCCTAAATCTCGCTATGGCCGAAGAAGTAATCGTCCGTTTCGA
>CAYVHQ010000052.1:0-7029 GCA_964451345.1 uncultured Gammaproteobacteria bacterium
AGCAGAAAACCACTCTCCGCCGACAGGCTCCAGCGCGCCTGGGCATAGCGGTTGGCAAGCCATATAGTGAGCAGGGGGAGCAGGGCGAAGAAAAGCGTAACGGTAATGTAGCCGCCGGCTGACCACAGGCCAAAAGTGAGGAGATCACTCAGCCATTCATGATCAACCCACGTCTTACCGGCGAGCGTCCACATATATATCTGGTCATGTGGAACATCTTTGGTTTGCCAAACTACTTCGCCGGATCGCAAATGCCAGCCGAAGTCAGGGTCGAGGTAGGAAAAAGAGTTCCACACAATAAAGCAGAAAAGAAAAATATAAAAAAGGATCCACAGCGTTTTTTTCATAAGATGGTATTAGCTCTGGGCCGGGGGCCGGCGCTTGGTGAATATATTGTATTACTGATACGGTATATGGTAACATGTAGATAACATCTTTATAAGCATAAAGACATGAACAATAGATGGGGGGTGACATTATGAGAAAAACAATCATTGGCTTTGCTATCGCCATTTTCAGCATTTCGACCATGGCAGTCTTCGCGGCCGCTCCTCTTCCTGTCGCCGCCGTTGACAACAATCTTCTCTGGGGTAACGAGTTCAACCAGAACGCCGTCCAAGGCGAGCTCGGTTTGGGCAATCGCGACCCGAGAGCGATCGTCGCTAGCGTCGTGCGTTACATCCTCGGCTTCCTCGGCATCGTTGCGGTTATCATCATCCTCCTCGGAGGCTTTAAGTGGATGACCGCCGGCGGTAATGAAGAAAAGGTTGGTGAAGCGCGCAAGTTGATTGTCCAGGGCATCATCGGTCTGGTCATCATCCTCGCTGCGTTCGGTATCGCCACCTTCGTCATCAACAGTCTGTTGACGGCGACAACAGTTAATAGTAACTAAGTGTGGTTTTCGGACCTGAGATTTCTCGGGTCCGTTTCCGAGGCGCTGATAGAAGGAATCCCCTATCGGCGCTCCAGAAACGTATGAAAACGCGAACTTCATCATATCTACAACGCGCCTCACTTCTAGTCGGGGCTTTTGTTGCTTCTGTGACAGGCGTAGCCCTGCGCGCGTACGCCGAATATGGCTTGGATACAGCAGCACCCGACGATCTCAAGGGCTTTGACAGCTCAAAGATCCCGGGCAAGATTGGTTCTATTATTGGTACGGTTCTTGGCTATACCGGAACAGTGTTCTTTATTCTCGTGGTGTATGCCGGTATTATGTGGATGATGGCTGGCGGCAATGAGGAGAATATAAAGAAGGCGCAAGGCATATTAAAGACAGCGATTATCGGCTTGATAATTATTATGTCGGCCTACGCCATCACGCAGTTTATTGGCACGCAGGTCTTGAAATAATATGCGCTTTCGTTTCGCTTTCATTCCGGCCGCTATCTCACTCTTACTGCCTGGTCTATCGCGCGCCGTTGAATTAGGCGGATTAAAAGAAACTGCCATCAAAGCAAACATAGACATTGACAAGCAGTCCGATATCACCGCGAGTCTAGCAAGTATAATCCAATTCGCTCTATCGTTTGTCGGTGTGCTATTTCTTATTATGCTTATCTGGGGAGGAACGGTGTGGATGACGGCGGCTGGAAACCAGGAGAACATCAAGAAGGCTCGCGGCATTGTGGTCGCTGCCGTTATTGGTCTGGTTATTACGCTTTCGGCTTACGCCATAACCCAATTTATCGGTACCTCTTTGAAGTAAGGGGTTTAACATGTTTATCTGTATGAAAAAAGTCATTTTCCTTTTCGCCTTTGCAGTAATTTTATTCTCACCGCTCGCGACCCGGGCTGAGTGCGCAAAAGACGCTGACTGCGGAGCGAAGATGTTTTGCTGCTCCGGAGCTTGCCAGGCCGCGAAATGTGAAGCCCCCGCTAAGGATTCGTATGGTTTTGGCAGCGGCAGCAAGCTTGATACGGTGGCAGGAAACTTTAAGCCATCTACGCCTCAGCCCCTTGAACAGCGCGTTGCCAGTATTATCGCTATCGCCCTTTCATTTCTAGGTGTAATCTTCCTTATTTTAATGATTTGGGCCGGCTTCGGCTGGATGACGGCCGCCGGCGACGAAGAAAAGATTACTAAATCAAAAGAAACGATTCGATCGGCAATTATTGGTCTAATAATTGTTATTGCGGCCTACGCACTGAGCGTGTTTATTATCGAACGCATTTGGGGCGCTGTATAAAAAACATATGAAAAAAAACATTGCCGGCTTTGCTCTCGCCCTTGTCCTGTTTGCCGCTCCGGTTATTTCAGTATTTGCACAGGCCAATGCGGCCTCGTCGACTGAATCGCCCTTACTTGGAAAACTTAAGACCGTCGGCAAGGGAGCGGGCTACGATACGGCCTCGAACTCCGATGTGTTTTCTACGGTCGGCACGCTCATAAGCGTTGCGCTTGGCTTGTTGGGCATGATTTTTATCATCCTCATACTCGTTGCCGGTTTCAACTGGATGACAGCGGCGGGTGATGAAGAAAAAATAAAAAAGGCCGGCTCGATGATCCGGGCCGCCGTTATCGGCCTGCTGATTGTCGTTTCCGCTTTTGCGATATGGACCTTTATCAGCACGATGATTCTCCGCGACACACCCTCCGCCTTTATCAATCTTATCTCCTACGTATGATACCCCGCTTGCGTGCCGGTTTAGTCGGCCTATTAATCGCCTTTTTTAGCTTCGCCTTCTCGGCCCAAGCCGCTTTTCTGACTGGCAATGCCGTGCAGGATATGAATCTGAATACCGAAAAAGTTCAGCAAGCCGCCGGTTATGACGGCAGCATTACACTTGGCGTAGCGGTTGGTTTGATTATTAAAGCATTCCTTGGCGTCTTGGGCATGATCTTTCTCATTCTTTTGCTCGTAGCTGGTTATAACTGGATGACGGCAGCCGGCGACGAGGAAAAAATAAAGAAAGCGACTACGACAATTCGCGCGGCGATTATCGGCTTGATGATTATTGTGGCCGCCTACGCTATTACGTATTTTGTCTTTGCGAACCTGCCAAAATAGTTTTCTGAATAAAAAGAGCCCGGTCGTATGTTTGTACGATCCGGGCTTTTAAATATGTGCGCCTCATAATTAATCGATGTGGCACGTGGAATATCCGTGGGACGGCGACTTGTAATGGCAGTCGGCCGCATTGTTGAAAAACGGCTCGACTTCGTCCTGAAATTTTTCAGGCATCATCTCCATTTCCCACCTAATCCTGAGCTGTTGATTCTTGTCTCGCAGAAACCAAGCGGGAAAAGTATCGTATTTATCAACCCAGATCTTTCGCAATAACTTGCCGTCAGATCCGTAAACATAGCAGTTCATGGCGAACCGCGTGTTGTTTACAAGATAAAACAATAGCTCCTTATTATTGTTTTGAATAATCTGTCTTCCTTCCGCGTCGACTACGGTGACGATTTCTGTGCTTCGACTGCGTTTGATGTAATTCTCAAGGTCGACTTTTTTTTCAACATCTTCCTGTGTTACGCCATTTGCTGGTATCCACACCCAATCACCATTCTCGTCAAAGGTGGGTTGGTTGCTTGTGCAGCCGCTTAAAATGAAGGCAACAAGGACGCATGCAAAAATTAATGAAAATATCTTTTTCATTATGTTATTCTCCTTTAATTTTATTTAAAATTGTAAATGAACCGTGAGGCGTCGGAAAAAAGGAATCCACGCCAATATACCATTATATCACTAAATTTGGTATTTGTCAATAGAATCAGAGATTATTTGCATTAAATGGCTTATATTAAACAAATAACAAGAAATCATCTGGCAATCGTGATAAATAGGGCGTTTGACAAAAAAGTGGCTTATGTTAAAATAATTATAAGGCTAGTATTCTAAGGATACTGGCTATTTTATTAGCTTGAATATTTACTAACAATCGCTAATCAAACGTCTATGAGCGATATCACTAATGCCATCAAACAGATCTGCGAAGAAAAAGGCCTCTCCTATGAGGCGGTAATTTCGACGATCGAATCCGCTTTGGCAGCCGCCTACCGCAAGGATTATGGCGAAAAGAATCAGAATATTAAGGTTGAATACGACCCCGAGAAAAACACCTCGAAGGTTTTTGATATTAAAACCGTAGTTGACGATGTTCCAGAAGAAGAGCTGGCCGCCCTTGAAGCGGAAGAAGAGGCGCCGAAGGCCGAGGGTCGTCGCCCAGAGCTTGCCCCCGCAGCAGCAGCTGAAACAGCAGAGGGCGAAGAGGAAAAGCATCGTTTTAACCCAAAGACTGAACTGCAGATTTCCGAAGCGAAACAGCTCGATAAGAAATATGTCATCGGCGACGAGATTAAGACCGAGTTGGAACTGCATGACGAATATGGCCGCATGGCCGCCCAGACCGCCAAGCAAGTTATCATCCAGCGCCTGCGCGAAGCTGAGCGCGACATGGTCTTCGGCGAATTTAAAGATAAGGAAAAAGAAGTTATCACTGGTTTTGTGCAGCGCCGCGAAGGTCGCGTAATTTTGGTTGATCTCGGCAAAGCGACGGGCGTCGTTCCGCCGGACGAGCAGGTGCGTGGCGAACGCTATAACTCAGGCGAGCGCCTGAAGTTCTATGTTAAAGAGGTTAAAATCACGCCGCGCGGACCGGAAATCGTCTTGTCCCGCACCTCTGATGAAATATTGAAGAAAATTTTCTATCTGGAAATTCCAGAAATTTCTAATGGGTTAGTAGAGATTAAATCTGTTTCCCGTGAAGCGGGCAGCCGTTCCAAGGTGGCGGTTTCCGCTTCGACCGATAATATCGATCCGATCGGTTCTTGTGTCGGACAGCGCGGTTCGCGCATCCAGACGATTATTCGCGAGCTCGGCGGCGAGAAAATCGACATCATTGAATACAGCGAGGATGCAGAAACTTTTATTGCTAACGCCTTGGCGCCGGCCAAAGTTGAGGATGTTAAATTAATTGCCGAGGAACGGCAGGCGTACATTACTGTTAAGGATGATCAGCTGTCGCTGGCAATCGGCAAGGACGGTCAGAACGTCCGACTCGCCGCCCATTTAACTGGCTGGAAGATTGATATCGCCGGTGATGGAACGGGAGCGAAGGCAAAGACAGAGGCAGAAGCTGAGGCGACTGAAGCGGCGGACGAAACGGCAGATGAAGAAGTGTCTGAGTTGATTGAAGCGCCCGAAGAGAACGATGCTCCGGCGCTCTCGGCTGAAGATGCTGAGCCGAAGACCGAAGAGGCTATGGAAGATGCCCCTGCTCAGCCACTCGTTGAAGAAGGTGAAGCGGCTTAATTAATCTAACCTACCCTGCCGGCGAAGGCCGGTCTTAGAAACATAACAATCATATGGATTACACAGTTCTCTCAATCCTCGGTGCGGCGGTCATCGCCCTGCTGTACGGTATTATTTATATAAACGTCATTTTGCGTTTGCCGGACGGCAATGAGAAAATGCGCCAGATTGCTTCGGCGATTCAGGAAGGCGCCAAGGCGTATTTGAACCGCCAATACCGAACGGTTGCTATTGTTGCCGTTGTCCTATTCTTAGTTATTGGGCTCATCCCAGCGCTTGGTTGGTTGACGGCCCTCGCCTTTATTATCGGCGCCTTCCTTTCGGCGGTGGCTGGTTATATTGGTATGAATATTTCGGTGCGCGCCAATGTTCGCACAACCGAAGCAGCTCGTCACGGTATGGCCCGCGCGCTTGACGTCGCCGTTAAGGGCGGCAGCGTTACCGGCATGCTGGTGGTTGGTCTGGCCTTACTGGGTACGGCTGGTTTTTATTTCGCAACACATGATACCGCTGCTCTCATCGGGCTCGGTTTCGGCGGCTCGCTCATTTCTGTCTTTGCTCGTTTGGGCGGCGGCATCTTTACGAAGGCGGCCGACGTCGGCGCTGACTTGGTCGGCAAAGTAGAGGCCGGCATTCCGGAAGACGATCCGCGCAACCCGGCAGTTATCGCTGACAACGTTGGTGACAACGTCGGTGACTGCGCCGGCATGGCAGCTGACTTGTTTGAGACCTATGTTGTGACGGCAATTGCCGCGATTCTGCTCGGCAACTTAATCTTCCCTAACTTCGCCAACGCAACGCTGTATCCGCTCGTGCTGGGCGCCGCTTCGATTATCACTTCCATCATCGGCATCTACTTTATCCGTCTGCCAAAGAGCGGCAATATCATGGCGGCATTGTATAAAGGCTTGGGCGCGGCCGGCTTATTAGCGGCGATTGCCTTTTATCCAATCACTAAATGGTTCATGACCGGCAATGGCATTTACTCGGCAACGAATATTTATTTTGCTTCGTTGATCGGTCTAGTCGTAACGGCTGCCATGGTGGTGATTACCGAATATTATACTTCTACCAAATATAAGCCGGTTAAGGATATCGCTGAATCTTCGACGACTGGCCATGGTACCAATATCATCACCGGGTTGGCCGTTTCCATGAAATCAACCATGTTGCCGATTCTGGTTATCGCCGCCTCTATCTGGGGTGCGTACGCGCTGGCCGGACTATATGGCATCGCTATCGCTGCTGCTGCCATGCTTTCGATGGCCGGTATTATCGTGACGATCGACGCGTATGGCCCAATTACAGACAACGCCGGCGGCATCGCCGAGATGGCTGAGTTGGACGAGAGCGTGCGCAACGTAACTGACCCGCTCGACGCTGTCGGCAACACCACGAAGGCAGTTACTAAGGGCTATGCCATCGGTTCGGCGGCCTTGGCTGCTCTAGTCCTCTTTGCGGACTACTCCCATAAAGTTTCTGAAAAACTCATTGGCTCAGGCCATGTCGTAAACTTCTCGATTGATAATCCGAGCGTTGTTATTGGTCTGCTGATCGGTGGCATGTTGCCATACTACTTCGGCGCCTTGTCTATGCAGGCCGTGAGCCGGGCAGCGGGCAGCGTCGTCGAGGACGTTCGCGCTCAGTTCAAGGAGAAGCCAGGAATTATGTCGGGTACACAGATGCCTGATTACGGACGTACGGTCGATATTGTTACCAAGGCCGCTATCAGCCGCATGACTATTCCAGCTCTGATCCCAGTGGTTGCTCC
>CAYVHQ010000053.1:0-6219 GCA_964451345.1 uncultured Gammaproteobacteria bacterium
GCTGTCGTCCAAGGCAATCGCCAACGTCGGAAAGCTGTCGTCAATCATCGCCAGAGGCCCATGCTTCATTTCGCCCGCCCCATAGCCTTCAGCATGGATATATGAAACTTCTTTTAGTTTAAGCGCCCCTTCAAAGGCAATCGCATAATTATACTTTCGGCCAAGATACAGAAAATCGCGGGCTGAGGCATATTTTTCCGCCGCCGCTTTGATGGCGGCAGTATTTTTCAAAATCTCTTCAATCTTTTCCGGAATGGCCTGCAATTCCTCACCAATGCGCCGGCCCATAACGGACGACATCTGTCGTTGGCGGCCGAGAAAAATCGTCAGCAATACCAAGGCTGTCAGCTGTGAAATAAATGCTTTGGTTGAAGCCACGCCAATTTCCGGACCGGCATGATTATAAATACCCGCTTCCGTTTCACGGGCAATGGTCGAACCGACGCCATTAACAATGCCGAGGGTCAGTGCGCCCTTGCGTTTTGCTTCGCGAATCGCTTCCAGCGTATCCGCCGTCTCACCTGATTGCGATAAGGCCAGAACAATCGTTTCTTCATCAATCAACGGCTTGCGGTAGCGAAACTCCGAACCAACTTCCGTTTCAACGGGAATGCCGGCATACTCTTCGAGCATGTATTTGCCGACCACGCCGGCATAGTAGGCCGTCCCGCAGCCGACAATTATAATTCTTTTCATGTCACGCAAGCGGTCCGCCACTGACTCCAGACCGCCGAGCTTGGCTAATCCTTCTTCGATTATCAAACGGCCGCGCAGGGTATTACGCACCACTTCCGGCCCTTCCATAATCTCTTTGAGCATAAAATGCTCATAGCCGCCTTTCTGAGCCTGTTCAATATCCCAATCGATGGTTTCCGCCGCCCGGTTAACAGCTGCGCTATCAAGCCGGTAAATCGTATAGCGATCCGGTGTTAATGTCGCTAATTCCCCGTCCTGCAAATATATAACTTCCTTGGTATGACGCATGATAGGCGAAGGATCGGAGGCAATAAAATTTTCGCCGTTTCCCAAACCAATAACTACCGGCGCACCCATGCGGGCGGCGATAATCATATCAGGCTGATCCACGCAAGAAATCGCTAGTCCATACGTACCGCGTATCTCATTCAGTGCTGCCAAGACCGCTTTTTCAAAATTGGCAAGCTCCCGGTACTTCTGAGCGATAAGATGGGCGATGACTTCGCTGTCGGTTTCCGAAAGGAAAACGCAGCCAGCCGATCGCAACTGCTCGCGCAGAGCTTGGTGATTTTCAATAATCCCATTATGAACTACCCATATCCGTCCTTCGCCATCACCATGCGGATGCGCGTTTATTTCCGTCGGTTCGCCATGGGTCGCCCAGCGCAAATGGGCGATGCCGCTCGTTCCCGGCCGGTCGCCGCTCAATCGCGCCCGCAAATTATCCAGCGCGCCAGCCGCCTTAATGACGCCGCTGCCAGCAATAAACAATCCGGCAGAATCATAGCCGCGATATTCCAAAGCACCCAAGCCGTCAATCAGAATGGGTAAAGCTTGCTTGCTGCCCGTATAACCAAAAATTCCACACATATCTTAGCGAATTGCTTTAGCAACGGCCGGTACAACCCGTTTATCGAACATATCAGGGATAATCTTTTCAGCCGTCGGACGGGCAATTAAGCCGGCCACATTACGGGCCGCGCGAATAAGCATCGCGTCCGTAATTTCCCGTACGCCGTTATCGAGCGCGCCGCGAAAAATTCCAGGGAAACCGAGCGAATTATTGAGCTGATTAGGAAAATCGGAACGCCCGGTCGCAATAACGGCCGCACCGGCACGCTTCGCTAACTGGGGCATAATCTCCGGAATTGGATTGGCTAATGCAAAAATTATCGCTGCCGGAGCCATAGTGCGAACCTGTGACGACTCAAGCAATCCGGCTTTAGAAACCCCGATGAAAACATCCGCGCCGAGGAGAGCCTCGGAAAGTCCGCCATATACATGAGCCGGATTAGTCAGCTTGAGCAGGCGCTTCTTATGCTCATCTAAATCCTGCCGTTCCCGGCTAACAATACCGCGGCTATCAACCAAAATAATATTAACCGCTCCAGCCTTCAGCAATAATTCCGCAATCGCCTGACCGGCCGCGCCAACACCGGAAATAACGATGCGGGCAGCGAGGAGATTCTTACGGACTACTTTAAGGGCATTGATAAGTCCTGCCAGCACCACCATAGCAGTTCCATGCTGATCATCATGAAATACCGGAATTGAGAGCTGTTGACGTAGCCGCCACTCTATCTCAAAGCAGCGCGGCGCGGCAATATCTTCAAGATTGATACCGCCCAGCCCCGGCGAAATAGCGATAATTGTTTCAATAATCTTCTCGGTGTCCTGCGTTGCTAAGACAATAGGAAAGGCATCAATACCAGCCATCGCGCGAAAAATCATCGCCTTTCCTTCCATGACCGGCAGGGCGCCTTCCGGGCCAATATTGCCCAGACCCAGAACAGCTGATCCATCCGAAATCACAGCTACTGTATTTCCCTTCATCGTATACGCCGCAGTCTGAGCCGGATGAGCCGCCAGATACGTTGAGACAGCTGCCACGCCAGGCGTGTAATAGGTATTCAGATCCTGACGAGTGCGCAAGGAGGCCTTAGGAATAATCGAAATCTTCCCTTTGAGTTTTTTGTGGGCCGCCAGCGCCAGGCGTCCAATAGGCGAAACAGCCATCGCCGTATTTAGTAATTGACGAAGTGACGAATGTTGGCCTTGGCAGTCAGTTCTTCCAGAAGTTTAGGGGCTTCGCTGCTAAGTTTAAGACCAGCCAACTGCTCTTTAATCTGCGCTTTCTGCTCAGCTTCTTTACCCTTTTCTAGAGTGAGCTTATTTTCCTTAATTGAATTTTCTACATCCGCATCGCTCACGCTAATACGGTCGCCGAGCAGCTTCTCGACTTTCTTCCGGGAAAGAATTTGTTCTTCGAGGTCAGCCCGGCTCATCCCCTCGCCCTCAAGAGCTGCCTCAAGCGACATCCCCTGCCCCTTCAGTCCTGTTTCTATCTTAGCGACTTCTGCCTGAACGTCATCATTGCTAACAGTGATGCCCTGAGCAGCGGCAGCGTCATCAATCAGACGGTTATTAATGATAGCCGTCAATGCTGCTTTACCGGAACGCTTTTCTAAGCTCTTAATAACTTCGGCGCGGCCAATTGGCTTATTATTAACAACCGCCGCTACTAGCAAGCCCTTGCCAAAGTACAAAGCGGCTAAGGCCAGGATTATTGTAACGATAAGCAAAATGCGCCTAGGTTCAAAACTAAGAACAACCGAACGACGCGCCGGGGCCTCGGTTTTTTCAATAATTTCCACAATCTCAATGCCTTCTGGCGTTTCCTTTGCTTTAGTCTGAGTAATGATAATTTCTTCCATATTATATGATTAATGAGTAAGACGACCGGCGATCAGCGCTAATTTACGCTTGCGCGGCCATTGCTTAATTTCATATTCTCTCTTAAGGGCGCTGGAACGGTCGGGGGAAGCTTCGGAATAAACTACTTTTTGCACTCGATGCGACCGGGTGTAATGGCTGGCCGTACCGGCCTTGTGTTCCGCCAAACGTCGCGCCAGGTCAGTTGTAATGCCTGTATATAAGGTCTTATCGCCGCAACGGATGATATAGACCGTATACATAGCTCCTAGGCCTGGGCGTCGGCCCGGGGCTGGGCATCAACTCCCGCCCAAAGATTCATGGTACTAAGCTCTGTTGATCCGGAAGCCTTCAAATAAAGGAATAGCTGCATCTTATAAGCCGCCGCCCACTTCAGGAGACCGTTCAAGAAATGCATGGCGCGGCTCTGGGTAACCCACATATTAACTTCCTCGGCTAACTGCTCCTCGCTGAGCGGTTCGATGACAGTACGAATATGCTTCATCTGAGCCTCCATCGCCGCATCAAAGTCAGCATATGTCAAAAGGGCCGCCGCCTCGCTACGCGACTGATAGATCGACATATCACCATTTATTAAAACCTCAGCTGTCGTAGAAAAAAGAAAGCTCATATACTGAAGCAATTCCAAGAGGTTGCGCTGTCCCGGCGTCGGTCGGTAGGAAAGCTGCTCATCGGTAATTTTTGAGGCAAGATGCCGAATCGTCATGAATTCATGGTCGAGGGAGCCGAGAAACTGATCTTTAGTGATCATAGGTACGTAGAGTTAATAATAGATACCAGATACTGTAGCATCCGACACAGGGGGAGGCAAACTTTTAAGCCGCCTGCGCTTGTCCGGGAATGCTCGTTAATACTTCGGTTGAAGCCTCCTCGCTCGTTTTTAATGTCATATAGAGAGTCGCGGCCATGCGCCCAACCGCTGGCTCATCTTTTGATATCAAGCCAATAATTTCGCTGCGTTCCAAAAGATGTAATTTGTCGGCCGGCGGCTGATTCATTATATATAGCAGCAGCGAACGCCCAAAAATACTTGGCAGACCCAAGGCCCCCCAGGCCTGCTGAATTACCGCCAAGTTCTGGAAGTTATTTTTTTCCATGGCTGTGCTGATTTCGGCTTGCAGCACCTTGGCGCCCAACCGGCTGCCTAAGCGAGCCGCCACGCTGACGGAATCAAGATACGTGCTGATGTTTTCCAGACGCGAACGGATTTCCCCGAAATTTTCCATCTGAACCGAGGCAAAGCCCACATCTTCATTAGCCAGCGATTCGGTTAATTGAGCAGTGACTTCCGAAGACAAGCTGAAGGCGTTCTTGGCCAAGAAGGATTCGAGACGAATAAGATTCTCCATCTTAAAGAGTTCAGCAGGGTTTTTAGCTAAGGCCAGGGCTGAATCAGCGTCAAAATCCGCCATTTCTGCCTTTTCAATAGGTTGATTAAGAATATCGCGCATAGAATTAGTATTAATAGTATCGTGTGATAAGTATAGCAAAAGAGCCAAAGCCCTACTAGCCAAGCCCGCAGCCAGCCCGTTTCAGTTCAGCCCGGCAATCAGCATAATCCGGTATAGTTCGGGCGACTAAACGCCAAAAAGCGGGCGAATGGTCAAACCGGCCTCTGTGACATAATTCATGAACAATTACGTAATCAGCCAGCCGCCGTGGCATTCGTGCTAAGCGATAATTAAAACTCAAATCACCACGCCGCGAACAACTGCCCCAGCGCGTTTTCTGATCGCGAATAGTGATTTTGCCATAGCGAAAACCGTAGGTCTGATTGTAATGGATCAAGCGCTCCGTCACCAGCTCCAAAGCAGCTGCCTTATGACGCAAAAAATCAGCGCGCGTCCCACCGCGCAAAGCGCTCGGGGCAGTCTTTTTCATGAGCGCAACCTTCTCACTGATCCAGGCGGCTTTTTCGAACAAGGCCGCCTCGATCCGCCGCCGGCTCGCCAGATAAGGCGCGCTGACCACTAAGCGTCCGCCCGGGTAGACCGCCAGGCGAAGGCGGCTGGCGCGAAGGCTACGACGCAGTTCGAAAACAACCGTCTGACCACCGGGAAGAAGAAACGTCTCTAAGGGGAATGACATACTGTATACCAAAGACTCATGTATGAATTGACTATAGCAAGCTCTGGACCATAAAAAAACCAGCCGGCAGAACGCCGGCTGGAAGGGGAATCTTAGTCAATAAGATACTTATAGGCCTGCATGCCCAGGACGGCGCCAATAATCGGACCGAAGACATACATAAGATTAAACGAGCCGACACCGAGAGCCACCGCCGGGTTCAAAAGTCCCGTCGAACCCATCAGAGCGGCCAAGGCGATACCGAACAGCAGCGAGCCACCAACCATGACACCAGAGAGATGATGTGAGCCCTTGCCGTAGATTACGGCGGCAACGCCAAAGGCGAAGAAGAAGGCACCAATCAGTTCAGCGACGCCAATCATCCAATCGCTCGAAACAGTTAAGGTCGGCAAGCCAATCGTAGCTGAGATAAGTGCCAAGGCAAGCGCCGCACCGAAGCATTGGGCAATGAGATAGCCAATGGCGTCCTCAAGCTTAATTTTGCCAATTGACCAAGCGCCAATCGTAATGGCCGGGTTAAGATTCGCTCCTGACAAATGTCCGACCGAATAGACAAAAAGTAAAAGCGTCAATCCAGCCAAAACCGGCGTCGAAACCGGAAAGGTTCCCGCTAATGAGAGCCCGACGATGAGCGTCAGGGCAAAGGTACCGATCGCTTCAGCGATATATTTTTGCATATGCAAAAAGCTTAATAATAAGTAC
>CAYVHQ010000054.1:0-5830 GCA_964451345.1 uncultured Gammaproteobacteria bacterium
CCGGAAAATCGCGAAAAAGCAGTTGCTCGAAAAGTAACTTCGCTTAAAGGTTTGGCCTCATTATTAGCTGAGCAATTGTTAGCCAAAAAAGGCAGCGAACAATTATTCAGCGCAACTCGCTTTGCCGAAAAGCTCATGGAGACTGACGCAGAGCAAGCTTCTAATGAAAGCGAACTCGCCAAGCTGAAAAAGTATTCTCTCAGTATCGCGGAAATCATAATTGAGGTTATGAAAACAATCTTTCCGGACGACTGCGATCCTTACGATCACTACTGGAAGATGATTGGTATTGTCGCAGATGTCGCTGCAGAAAACGGCTTAACAATGCCGGAGGCCTATAATAAGACGGACACTCATAATGAGATACAGCGCCGCCTGTATACTAAGGAAGAATTCATTAAACAGCATAAAGCTTTTGGACGACTATTTTTAGATGCAGATAAAATCAGGAATTCACTCATGCTGCCGATGTTTGAATTGCTGGCAGATGATGAAGAAGAGCGCTTGGAGATGGAACAAGACTTTGACAAGGAATCAATGCCGGAATTTCGTCTGCAGATTCAAAAAGCTCTCGTGGGAGTTGATGAGTTAATTCAAAAACAAGCCGACAGTATTTATGGCTAGATTTTGGACCTACCTACAATTTGAAAGAATTGTAGGTTTTTTTATTTCCTACTTCAGACTTCCTTGCTTGCTGATGTTGGCGATTATTCCTAATCCGGCCAGTCCGGCAATCATGGCCGAGCCGCCATAACTGATAAATGGTAACGGAACGCCGGTCATCGGCAGGAGGCTGATAATGCCGCCTATATTTAATATTACTTGAACTGACAGCCAGAGCATGATGCCGGTTGCTAGATTGCGGCCGAAACTGTCCGGGGCATGGCGGGCGATCAAGTACATGCGATAGAAGAGTGCGGCAAAGAGAATAATGAGAATCGAGGCGAAAAGCAAGCCGGTTTCTTCGGCGATAATGGCAAAAATGAAATCGTTCTGGACTTCCGGGAGATATAAGAATTTCTGGCGGCTCTCCCCGAGTCCGCGGCCGAAGATACCGCCGGAGCCGACGGCGATGAGTGATTGGTTAAGCTGATAGCAGGCTTTCTGTGGGCTGTAGGTATTGTCAAAAAGGCAGCGGAAGCGGTCGAGCCGATAGCGTCCCTGAGGAATCATCAGCAGGACGCCCAAGACGATAGCACCGATCGCTATCAGCGAGACGATATGGCGACGGCGTCCCCCGCCAATATAATAGAGCGTAAAAGACGCAAAGGTTAAAATAAACAGCGTGCCAATATCCGGCTGTAAGAGCATGAGTAGACCGATGCCGCCAAAGACGATCAGGAAGGTGTGAAAGCGCTTGGCTGTGTCAGTACTTTTTTCAAAGAGAGCGGCCAGGTAAATCATCAGAGAGAGCTTAACGAATTCAGCGGGCTGGATAGATTGACCGAAAATATTAATCCAGCTGTGTGAGCCGTTGACGACGCGGCCGAGGCCAGGTACGAAGACGAGCAGCAGCAGGCCAATCGAGGCAATCAGAAATACGAGAGCAATCTTGCGCAACTTTTTATAGTCGACTTGCATAAAGAGCCAAAAGGCTGCGCCGCCGACCGCGACCGCTACCAGCTGATGCTTAAGGAAATAATAGGTATCGTGATAGGTCTTGTAGGCGACAACTGAAGAGGCCGAGGTAAGCATGACCAGTCCAAAGGCGACAATGATGGCAGCTAACGTCAAAAAGGCCCGGTCGCTTGGCAGGCGGGCCGGAGTAAAGCTTTTACGGATGAGGGCGCGGAGTCGCTCAAGCATGGTTAGGACGTGGTGGTAAGACGGTCAAGCAGGAAAATAACAAGTCCGGCGGCGGCTGAGACGCCAGCAATCACCCAGAAGCGCATGACGATTTTTGCTTCGCTCCAGCCTATGGCCTCGAGGTGATGATGAATTGGGGCGGAGAGGAAAATCTTTTTCTTACGAATTTTTTTGGAAAGAATTTGCAGGATGGTTGTAACTGCTTCAAGTACAAAAATAGAACCGATGAGGGCGAGAATAATGGCGCTGTCCGTAAGCATGGCGATAACGCCCAGCGTAATACCGAGGCTCATTGAACCGGTGTCCCCCATATAAAAACGGGCCGGCGTAATATTGAACCAGAGGAAAGCAAGCAGTCCGCCGACGATAACGCCACAGAGAGCGGCTAAGTTATATGATCCGGTGGTGAAGGCGATAATGGCATAGGCGGCGAAGCTCGTTAGGAGGGTTCCGCCGGCGAGGCCGTCCAGTCCATCGGCCTGATTTACCGAGAAGGCCGTACCGACAATGACAAAAATAAAAACAAGAATGTAGGTCCAGCCCAGATGAATATCGCCAAAGAATGGAATGTTAAAGGTATCTCGTTCCAGTTTGAAATAAAACCAGAGCGCTCCGATAGCGGCAATCGCCGTGTAGATAAGGAGGCGCTTCGTCATGGTCATTCCCCCGCCGCCGGCCGTTCCCTTACCTCGGACATCCAAATAGTCATCAAATAACCCGACTAAGGCCGAGGCGGCCAGTACACCGAGCGGCAGCCAGGTTTCGGCTCGTGACAAAAAGTTAAGTTCGCTAAAGCCCGGCCAGCCCCAGAGATGGCCGCAGACGTAAAAAAGACCGGCAAAAAAGACGGTTGTTACCCAAATAAGCACTCCGCCCATGGTTGGCGTGCCGCTTTTGGCGGCGTGCAGTTTAGAGAATATCGGTGTTGCCCCGGAGTTGCGGGTTATTTTTCCTAATTTGTATTTATAGAGGATGTAGCTGAGCAGCGGGGTCCAGGCCATCGCCGTCAAAAAGGCAAGCCCGGAGAGAACGAGAATTTTTATGATAGATGATTCCATATCAGCTGAAATTTACAATATAGGCAGAATAGAGACCGATGAGCACGACGCCGTTGCCCAGAACCGCCGCCGCTAACAGAATATGAATGAGAAGTCGGTCCTGTTTCTGGCGGACAAAGGAGGCCAGCAGCGCATTCAACAGGAGAATAGCTAGTCCGCTCAGGGGCAAGGCATAGAGAGAAGAAGCTTGGCCGATACGGTCAATGCCGAAGGTGACATTATAATGCAGGACGGCCAAATCTTCGCCGAGGGATCGTTGTAGCAACACGGTCAGAAACCAGGCGGCGATATTGAGCAGAATAGCGGCTGCGCCGTAGATGATTACTGATTTAAGCGTGAAAAGATCGGCCAAGGCCGATCGCAGATTTGCTCCACCTACATAGAGATAGTTAATACCCTTGGAAAAAGCCAGCTTCATATTCCTAATATAGCATTAAAGCGTCGACGGCTCAAACTAGGCGCGCAATGCCACGCTCTTGGTCAGGCGGCGGAGGGCCACCATAACGGCCGTGATATCAGCCGCTGAGGTTGCTCGGCCGAGGCTAAAACGAAGCGCGGCACGGGCAGTCGCTTCGCTTCGTCCCATGGCACGTAAGACCGGCGAGACGCTCACATCTCCTGAGGCGCAGGCCGATCCGGTGGAGACGGCAATCCCCTCTTCGTCGAGTGCAGAAAGCAGTGCTTCACCGTCGAGTCCCGGAAAGGAGACGTTGAGGTGTGAAGCGAGGGAAATCGAGCTATCGGTATTAATGACGGCTGACGGTATATGCTGCATGATCTGGCTGGCCAGACGGTCGCGCAGGCGGCTTAGTTGAAGGGTGAGGGCTGGGCGTTTGAGGACAGCTCTTTCGAGGGCGGCCGCCAGACCAATGACGCCTGGCACATTAACCGTACCGCTTCTGATATTGCGTTCTTGGTGTCCGCCGCGCAGTAAAGGGCTTAGAGTAACTCCTTGGCGAATGAACAGCAGGCCGATGCCTTTCGGACCATACATTTTGTGTCCCGAGAGACTGAGGAGATCAAGAAGATACTGACCAGGTCGGCAGTCGAGGAGGTTGGGCGCTTGCGTAGCGTCGCTATGAAACAAGACGCGGCGTGGTTGAACGCCTCTTTTGCGAGGCGAGGTATTAAGCCAGGCTGCCTGCACGCGGTCGTTATGTTTTCGCAAGAGCCGTCCGATTTTTTTTAGCGGCTGAATGACGCCAGTTTCGCTATTGGCCAAAGCGATAGAGACAAGTACGGTTTCGGGCGTGATTGCTGCCAGTAATGAGTCTGGAGTAATGCAGCCGCGTTGGTCGACCGGAAGGTACGTGACTTTTGCTCCCCTGCTCGCCAGGTAGGCGAGCGGTTCGAGAACGGATGAATGCTCGACGGCAGTCGTGATGATATGCGGTTGGCGGCAGCCCGAAGCTTCGATGACGCCGTGCAGGGCAAGGTTGTTAGCCTCTGTTGAGCCGGAACAGAAAACGATTTCCGATCCAGCGGTTTCCAGTAAGGAGGCGATGCGGTAGCGGGCATCATCAACCGCTTTGAGGGCCGCTTGGCCGGGAGTGTGGACCGAAGCCGGATTAGCAAATCTGGCGCTAAAAAACGGCATCATCTTTTTCAGGACTGCCGGATCAAGCGGAGTGGTAGCGGCGTGATCAAGATAAATCATGATTAGCGGATGATTATTTTGGTGCCGACCTCTGTCCAGTCGTATAGAATTTTGGCGGCGCCGATGCCTAGGCGGATGCAGCCGTGCGATACCGGCGTGCCAAGATGATTAGCGCCTTCTTTGTATCCATTTGGCCATTCCGGCAGTTCATGGAAGCCGGCGCGTGTTCCGCTAATCCCCATCCAGTACGGCATCCAGAGGCCGTAGGCGCGGGACCAGGCCCGTTCGGCTTTATTGGCAATCTTGAACGTACCCTTTGGCGTCGGCATGGAAGGCTTGCCGGTAGAGACGGTGTGTGTCCGGATAGTTACGCCATTGAGCTGTTGATAGAGCTCTTGTTTTTTTAAGTCAACGACAATTGACTTGGTCAGGCGTTTTGCTTCCTTGGAAAGCGGATCAAAGCCATTGCGGATTTCCAGTCCGTCGACAAAGCCGTCGGCATCGCTGTCTGGATTATTGATATCCGTCTTGAAACCTTTTTCCTGGATGTCGACGAGGCCGTCGCCATCGGTATCAACCAGCTCAGCGGCCTGAATCGGTCCATGGCTGAACAAGCAGCCGGCAATAAGCAGAAGCGTGCAGAGGATTTTTTTCATTCCCCAATTATAGCAATAAGAACGGCAAGGAGGCAATAAAAAAAAGCCGGCAGGTCAAGACCTGTCGGCGATGTGTTACCGTCGTGGGACGGTGATAATTTCAGGAACAGTATCCGGATGCTCGTTGATTTTATACTTCATTAATCCTCCCCGTAAAGCTGGTGGCGGCAACAGCGCAGTATCTGCCGGCAAAGCGATAGAGATGCACGCTATTTATTATGATAAAGAGTGCTGCTCCGCCGCTGACTACGAGTGTATTTTCCGGCCCGGTTAAGGGATGTATGGTCGTTGCTAGTAGGCAAATCCCAGAAACGCCGGTGGCTAAGAAGCCCCAGAAAAAATCGCGCCAGCTGAAGGCATAGAAAAAAAGGCTGGGCAGAAAGAGTAGGCGCGCCCCGAGAGCGAATAACCTTTCTTCTGCTTCGCCG
This sequence comes from uncultured Gammaproteobacteria bacterium, assembly GCA_964451345.1. Classification (GTDB taxonomy): domain Bacteria; phylum Patescibacteriota; class Patescibacteriia; order Patescibacteriales; family Patescibacteriaceae; genus Patescibacterium. The sequence goes on from CAYVHQ010000054.1 coordinate 5,546, forward strand.
CCGGGCGCTTGTCTCGTGACGACGAAAGCTAAGAGGATAAAGAGTATCGCTACGAAAATCGCCTCACGTCCTTTGGTTGATGTCATTGCTACCTCACTTTGATTGCTGATTTTTAAACAATATAGATATAGCTTGCCTGATTTAGGCTGGTGAGTCAAATAAAAAAACGGATACAAGTTAATGTATCCGTTGCTGTAGTTCAGTTATATTTTATTTAGGTTTGTGGTATGAATCAATATTTTCATGCTTGGAGACCTCCGACGCTCCTTATTATGCATGTGGATT
>CAYVHQ010000055.1:0-5766 GCA_964451345.1 uncultured Gammaproteobacteria bacterium
AACGGTTTTTTGGAATGCGCACGGTCGTAACAAGCGTCGTAATAGGAGTCTTATTAGTAATCGGCGTAGTGATCTTTCTACGTCCATCAGGCAACGAGGGTGAGGCGGCTGAGCCCGTACCAGTCGCCAAGAATCTTGAGGTTCCCTTTACGCCGCAGGCACCTCAGGGAAACTGGAGTGAGCCTTGGCAGAATGCCTGCGAGGAAACATCAATTATCATGGCGAGCAATTTTTATAAAGATAAGGGCGTGACGCCGGAGCAGGCTAAGCAGCAAATTCTTCAGGTATTTAATGTGAAAAATAAGGAGTTTGGTTCCACTAAGGATGAGTCGATGGAGCGTATTGCCGAGATTGTCAACGCGGCAAATCTTGGCTGGACGGCCACCGTGTCGGTCAATCCGGAACTCAATGCAATCAAAGAAGAGATTGCGGCTAACCGACCGGTAATCGCGCCAATCGACGTTCGTCTTTTGCACGATTCCCCTATTCCGGGCAGCGTCGATTATCATGTGCTTGTTATCTCGGGCTATGATGACAAGACTGAAGAATTTATCGTGCAGGATCCGGGAACGCGGACGGGTAAAAATGACCGCTACGGCTATGAGAATTTTTATAAGGCAATTAATGACTTTTCACCAAATGCCTCCCCTTCCGGACGTAAGGCGGTGTTGTTTACGAAGCCAAACTGAAGCGTAACAAAACACAAACCTCTGGTATTTCTACCAGAGGTTTTATCTTGCTGCTAATCTCGCTTCGTTTCGGGGTGTTCGTGTCCCAGTGCTAGCTTGGTATGGAGGTAGTGCAGGTGCTTGGCTTTGAGCGGGGTGAAATGACGTCGGCCCTTGCCGGCCTTACGCAGCATTTCTATGGCATATTGTCCGCCGAGGAAGTGCGGCAGGATAACATAATCAGCCCCCAGGTCATATAATTTCATGGCATCTTTGATGCTGTGCGCGACAGCCATAAGAACGGCCTTTTTATTTGTTTTGCGAATCGTCTGGATAATTAAGGCGTTGGCGTCAAAAACCGGGATAGTTGAGACCGCCAGTTCCAGCAGGCTGGCATCAATCGTTTCCAGATAATTGATATCGCCGGCATCGCCGAATTCGGCCTGCAGTCCCAGACTCTCGAACTCACGGACGGTGACCGGGTCGTAATCAACAATTAAAAATTTCTTGCGAGCCTTTTGAAAACTTTCTACGAAATCGTGACCGATACGATTGCAGCCGAAAATGATTACCGGAAAACGGCGCTTAGCCAAGACGGGTTCTTTGGCATTAGCTTTTTCGAAGACGCCGAGCCAGGGTTCGAGAAAATCATAGAGCTTGTCTGAGTACATGATCATGTACGTCGAGATAAAAATCGTAATGAGGCCGACGAGCGTAACGAGGGACATAACTGAAGCGTCGACATGACCAAGCGTCAGTCCGGCGCTAACCAAAATAAGGGAGAATTCGCTGATTTGAGCGACGGTTAAGCCGGTCTTGAAGCTGGTCTTTTTGTGGTAGCCGAAGAAGCGCAAGATAACCATCATGATAATCGGATTGCCGACCAAGACGAAGAGCGAGAGAAGCAGCGCTGTGGGGATAATGCGTTCGATGCCAGTCAGAACCATCTGGGCGCCGAGCATAATAAAAAAGACGACGACAAAGAAATCGCGCAGCGGCGTGAGGCGGGCAGCTATCTCGGAACGGGATGGCAGAGTCGCCAGGGCTACGCCGGCGATGAGTGCTCCGGTTTCAAGGGAAAAGCCGGCTAATTGGAAGATGGCCGCGACCACAAAACCCCAGGACAGGGAAAAGAGAAAAAGGAGTTCCTGGGAATTCGCCAAAAAGGTATTGAGCGGGCGCAGGACGCGGCGGGCGAAGAGGATCAGTATGAGTGTGAGGGCAATGCCTTTGGCGAACATCCAGCCGATATCAGCGATGGATGAGTCCGGGTCGGAAATAAGCGGAATGGCAAAGAGGAGGATGAGAGCGATTATGTCTTGTACGAGTAGGAAGCCGGTCGCTATCTTGGCGTGGAGCGATTCGAGCTCGCCTTTGTCCGAGAGGAGCTTAAGGATGATGATCGTGCTCGAGAAAGCCAGGGCGATCGCGATATAGGAAGCCGCCTTTGGCCCGTAACCGAGCGACAGGCAGACGAAGAAGCCTAAGGATGAGGTAATAAGAACCTGGCCGAGCCCGGTAACGAGTGAGATCTTGCCGAATTGTTTAATGAGAGACGGCTTGATGTTCAGGCCGACCGTAAAAAGAAGAATGGCGATACCGATTTCGCTAAAGAGCTTGAAGATTTCCAGCGAGTGGATGAAGTTGAGAAAGAAAGGTCCGACGATCAGTCCGCTGATGATGTGGCTGACGATAAGCGGTTGGCGCAGCAGGCGCATAATGACGGCGACGACGACGCCGATGGCGATAACAAGACTGAGTTCGACGAACAGCGAGGGCTGTAGCGTTAGTCCGAAAGAAAAGATATTCATGTCTTCATGATACCATATTTCTTTTTGCGACGGAACGAAAAAACCCGCCGAAGCGGGTTTTGTAGTCGTGGGTTACGGTGTGAAATATTTGAGAGGGTTAGTTGGAATGCCGTTGAGACGGACTTCGAGATGCAGATGGGGACCGGTAGTGAAAGGACCGGCACCGGGAGTGCCGGGCATGGCACCGCTGAGGCCGATGACTTGTCCCTGTGAAACATATTCGTCTTCTTTCACATAAATCTTCGAGACGTGCCCGAAGACCGTCGCGAGACCATTGGCATGCAGGAGCATGATATAGCTATAACCCATGCCGCCATCCTTGGCACGGCCGACATAGCCTGAGGCAGGCGCTTTAATCGGAGTACCTTGCTTAGTTCCGATATCAATAGCTGAGTGGAGGAAAATTGAATTGAAGGGATATGAAGGATCATGGAAGTAGGCAGTAATGCGGCGGCTTTCAATTGGCCAAATAAAGCCGTCATAACTGAGCGGTGTCTTTGTGCCGGCCTGACTGTTAATTTTTTCGCGTAAGGATTTTTCCAGGTTGAGGACGTCGCTCGAAGCGGCAGACTGTTCGCGCTTGAATTCGTCGATCATTTTCTGGTACTCCCCTTCTGAACTTTTTGTCTCTTCGAGCAAGTAGCTCTTGGCGTCCTTGGCTTCAGCGAGAGAAACTTGCTGGCTCTGCAATTCTTGCGCGAGGGTGCGCAGGCGCTCTCGTCCTTCTTCTAGTTTTTTGCTATTCTCCTGCAGCTGTTCTTTGGCGAGGCGCAAGCCGGTGACATTGTCGGCGATTTTTCCGTTGAGGTCTTCGAGATAGCGAAGTTGATTGACGTAATCGGTCAGATGATCGTTAAGGAGAAGCACTTCAAGCTGTGATTTGTCGTCTTCCTGGCTAAGGAGCTTAAGGGCTGATCCCAGGCTGTCTTTGTTCGCGCCGATACGCTCGTCCTGCTGACGGATCTCGAGGCCGACCTTTTGCATTTCAAGGTTTGTCGTCTCGATATCGATTTTAGCCTGATCAAGCTTATTTTGCGTCTGGGAGCTGGCCGTTTCAATGGTTGATAGCTGCTGTTGCAGACTCGCTTTTTCTGCTTGATTTTTCTGAAGGGCTTTTTGGTATTCTGCTTGCTTAGCTTTTAACGCTTCCAGCTGACTGCGCTTTTGTTTGATGGTTGAATCGAGAGCATTGATTTCCTTGGAGAGAGAATCGGACGGAGCCGAAGCTGCCCAGACCGCACGTAAGGAAAAAAAGCCAACAATCAGGCAGGCGGGAATAAGCAGGATGGCAAGAGTATTTTTAGATGACATATTTATATTATAGCACATTTTCCGATAAAATTCCAATTGCCTGCTTTATTTTTGCTAACGCTTCATCTTTTTCAAGTATAGCCGCAATCTCAAAAGGTCCCGGACTGGCTTTTTTCCCGCTCAAGGCAACGCGCATCGGCCAGAGATAATCACCGAGCGGCTTTTCTTCGGCCTTGAGCTGCGTGACGATAATTCTTTCCAGTTCGCCGGCGCTCCAATCATCGGCGGGGATGTGTTCGAGAGCGGACACGAGCTCCTGAAGATTCTTAGCCGTCTGTTCGGGAGTCATTTTTTTCCAGACTAGCAGGGCTGGATCGGCGTCGATTGAATCCAAGAATAAAAAGGCGGCCGCCTCCCCTATTTCGCTGACATTCTTAAGACGTGATTGCTCAATGGCGACGGCTTTTTCGAGGAAGGCCGATTCTTTTTTGTGACTAGCGGCCGTAACGAGGTATGGCTCGAGAAACGGCAGGGCAAGGGGCAGTAGCTCGGCCGGAGTTTTGCGGCGGATGTACTGCGCGTTGATTGAATCGAGTTTTTCGGTGTCAAAAACCGCCGGACTCGTCCCGAGGCCATTGAGGTCAAAGACCTGCTCGAGCTCAGCCAGGGTAAAGAATTCTTGCTCGTCTTTCGGATGCCAGCCGAGCAAAGCGCAGAAGTTTATAATCGCCTCGGGGAGATAGCCCTTAGCCAGGTAATCTTCCACGAAAACATCACCCTGCCGCTTGCTGAGTTTGCCGCCGCCTTTATTGAGAATGAGCGGCCAATGGATGAAGACGGGCGGCTTCCAGCCGAAGTCGGCATAAAGCGTAATATTTTTCGGCAGCGAAGGGATCCATTCATCACCGCGGGTAACATGAGTAATGCCCATGAGATGATCGTCCACGACAGAAGCGAGTTGGTACGTTGCTCCCCCATCGGATTTAAGGAGCACGTAATCATCGAGTTCGGCAGCCGGGAAGGTGATGTCGCCGCGCAGTTCGTCGTGGACGAGAATGTCGCCGCTTAGAGGCATCTTATGGCGAATAACGTATGTATCTCCTCGGGCTGCTCGTTCTTTGGCCTCGGCTAGAGGTACATCGCGATAGCGGCGATCATAACGCGGCGGCAGTTTAGCGGCTGTTTGCTCGGCGCGCATTGCCTCGAGTTCCTCGGGGGTGGCGAAGCAATAATAGGCCTTGCCTTCGCTGACAAGACGTTGTGCGTGTTCGCGATAGATTTCCAGGCGTTCGCTTTGAATATATGGACCAACTGGTCCGCCCAGCTGCGGGCCTTCGTCAAAGCGGAGACCCATTTTAGCAAAGACGGATAAAAGACTTTCGACGGCGCCTTCTACTTCTCGTTTACTGTCGGTGTCTTCAATGCGCAGAATGAAATCTCCTCCCCATTTCTTAGCGAGCAGATAACCAAAAAGTGCAGTACGGAAGTTTCCCAGATGCAGGAATCCGGTGGGCGATGGTGCGAGGCGCAGGCGTGGTTTTGGAGAGGAAGTGTCCATGCTATTTGGTGTTAGAGGAGAAATATTCGATGACTGAATCGCTACCCATATGGCAGGCCGTGCCGTCCCAGAATAACGGTATTGAAAGTTCGGTATCGGAAATTGAGCAACGGGCGGCAATCGCTTTTAGTAAATCATTGGCCGGAGCATTTACGCCAACGGTTTGGTCAATATAGTACTTTTTTGCGGGGTTGTCTTGTTCTTGAAAATATTTAGCCCGGGTCGGCCATTGGTTGCCGCTGGGTGAGCAAAAAAACACACGGCCGGCTGGTATGGAAGATACCGAGGACTGCGCCGGTTGATTGGTTTCTGTCGTTTTGTTGGCCGTGGGTCTCCCGCAACCCGTTAAGAGTACGATGCTAAGAAGTAGTATGGAGAATGTCCCGAAAATTTTTTTTGTCATGTGGCGTGGTCCAATATAAAAGCTTTGTCTGGCTTTATTATAAAGAGTTTTTGAGAATTGGGCTAGTTTTATGCC
>CAYVHQ010000056.1:0-320 GCA_964451345.1 uncultured Gammaproteobacteria bacterium
CGGCTGGCATCAAACCCTTCATAAACCCTAATCCCTGCCTTTTTCAGAACCTGGTCGGTCATGAACTCTTCGGCGACATCGCTGCCGGATACTATCTTTCCTTGATGCGTCAAGAACTCGGCCAGCATGGTCATGCCGACGCCCTTGATCCCAATCATGTATATCTTGTTGATTTTGCTGAAATCCATATGTCCCCTTATCCTAGTATAGAAATTGGATAAAATAAAGCCTCCCAATATCAGGAGGCTTGCCAAAGTAATTATTTAGGCAGTAGGTTGTTTGTTCTCTTCTTCTTAACAAAAACAGTAATATAGCGGTCG
>CAYVHQ010000056.1:330-2565 GCA_964451345.1 uncultured Gammaproteobacteria bacterium
TTTCTCAGAATATTGCATGCTGTTATGAACTATTACATCCAAAGGCTTCCCATTTTGGGCGATAGTCCTATATTCCAGAGTAACTGGTCTGTACTCTTTGCCCGTATCATTAACATAAAAGTAACAGCCAGCAACCTTTGCAGGCAAGCAAAATCCCTGAGAGAGATAATGCAGCAATATGCCTTGAACTCCTAAATTCACTCCATCATATAACTGAATAAGCTTATTGATATCTTCAAGAGAAACATTGTCGAAATGAACCGCCTCTTGGAAATAAAGAATTGTATACATGTCGCCAGGTTTGGGCTTACATATATTACGTAAATAAGCATCGTTAAACTCTTCATGAAATTCTCCGCTCTGGAGTTCTCCTGCAAGCTGTTTGAACTTGCTAACTATTTCTCCATAGGCAATATCGCCTTTGACATGCAGGTCCGCCTTACTTATGAATTTGAATTTAGGATGCAGCAATGAAGCTAGGCTATCGCAGTTACTAACCTTTTCCCTTATTACCTCAGGCAGATTAATGAATCCCTGGAGCTGCTTATAGAATTTACTGTCTTTCGTCGACCTAACCATCAGATCGGATACGAAATTAAGCACTCCTATTGCTTCCTGACCGAACGGCTTGTCCGTATCAGTAACGCGTCGCTGCCCGGTCTTGCCCGTAACAACATCTGTTTTGCTTGACATTGTATTTATTTTTAAGGTTCTTAGTCCTAATAAGGACTTCAACTGGGAATATCCCAATGTTCAACTACATCACAAACCAAAAGGCAAGTCAATATGCTTGCTTTTTTGGGAAACAGATTAACATGCTCTTAATACGGACTTAGAAATCCTTATTAATAAAACTTAGGCAATAAGCCGTTCTACAGTTTGCACGAGGCCATCATGGGCTCCTTGTTTCATGGCCGCGGCGAAGGCCATAGAAAGGTTCCTTAATTTTTCAGGAGACTGCAAAACCGTTTTAATCTGTTCTGAAAAGTCTCTAGGTGAAATGGCCTCCTGCAGCAAAACGATAGCCGCCTTTTTTTCTGCAAAATGCTCCGCATTCTCCTCCTGATGCGAATTGGGCATCGGAATGATGATCGTCGGTTTGCCGAGATAGGCAAGCTCCGTCAGCGTGCCTAGTCCGGCCCGCGTCACGACCAGGTCGGCATCCGCCATTTCCTGAGCCATGCGCTCCTCTGGCAAAAAATCATACGCCGTGTAGCCCGCTTTCGTTTCAATATTCTTTTCCGTCTTGCCACCGGTCACATGCACTACGTCAGTAAACTCAAGCAGCTGCAGCAGACTGGAAGTAATAAGGTCATTTAAAGAAGCAGCGCCAGTTCCTCCGCCGAGCACTAGAACGCGTGGACGTGCTCCTTCATTTTTCCGCGACACAACAGTGCGAAAAGCGGCGCGTACTGGATTTCCTGTCCAAACGGCTTTCTTTCCGAAATCCTTCAGGCTCTTTTCAAAGGTAACAGTCACGACGTCCGCAAAGGGCGCCATTAAGCGATTAGCCAATCCCGGACGGATATCCTGCTGATGGACGATGACCTTGATATGTAGCGCCCAGGCCGCCCACACTAACGGCACGGACACAAAAGCGCCAGCGGTCATAACTAAGGCCGGCCGCTTCTTACTCAAATAATTCAATGATTCAAAAAATCCAGCCAGCACACGGAAGGCGTCAAAAAAATTCTGTAGGGAAAAATATCGGCGGAATTTCCCAGACGAAATTGCTTGGTAAGTTATATCCTGTTCCTGCACCATCTTCCGCTCAACGCCATCTGTTGTCCCGACCCAGGCCAGCTCATAGCCGGCCGCCCGCAAATCAGGCGCCAGCGCCAACAATGGCGTCACCGGTCCCCCGCTGCCGCCGCCTGACAAAACGATGAGTTGATTCTTCATTTCCATATTATTTCGACGTTATAGTAGCCCTGGATAACAATTAATCAAATAACAAATTAACTAGTTAATTATTTAATTGTTTATTTTATTACTTACACTATAATATTTTTCCAAGAAAATCTCATACTGCTTTTTGTGCACCGGACTGGCCTTGTGAAGAAGATCCTCGATCTTTACCCAGCGGAAAGCCTTGTGTTCATAGCGGCTAAGACGCACGGCGTCGCGCGGCCCACCATAGCGCAGGATGAAAAGCGACTGCGACTGCCCCTTATAGCCATAACGGGTATAGGGTTTAGACCAGGTATATTTATAGATGTTGGAAAAACGGCGGAC
>CAYVHQ010000056.1:2665-5764 GCA_964451345.1 uncultured Gammaproteobacteria bacterium
GCCGAAGCCAGATTGAGCAAGCCGGTTACTAAATTCGCCCCGGGGTGACGACGCAGGTTCACTCCCTTAAGCCAGGCGGCAAATTTCAAGCCCATTCCATCCGGGATTGCCAAAGCGGCGCTATTGAGGACGGAATAAAACTCTTTATCGTCCTGGGCAGCCAACAGAAATTCCGGATTAGGTGTAACAATCTGCGCCTGCCGTCGATATGTTAATATATGAAGCAAGCGCCGCTTCAATTCAATGGACGGCAGGTTATCTAAAGTGATGCCTAAAATTGATATTCGCTTTTCAGCCATGTTTCATGAATCTACTAATAGTTGGTATTTGCAGTATAGGCCAGCCGACCAGCGTCGGCAACAGTTGACAGTTAAAATGGGCTGTATTATAGTTAATTTAGCAGTCTATCCATAAGAGTGCTAATAACGACCGCATAGTAACATCATTATAAAAAATATTACTTATGTTAGACAAATTCACTAATAAAGCTCAGGAAGCGATTATTAATGCCCAGGTAATTGCCCAGGAATACGGCCAGCAGTACATCAGCGCTCTCCATATGCTCCTCTCGCTCGTTGAACAGAATGAAGGATTGGTCCAACCGCTCCTTGATACGCTTAAGATAGACAGCGACATAATCAAAGAAAAAGCCGAACTGGAGATTGAGAAAATTCCAAAGGTTGAAACCCGGGCCACGATCGGCATGGTTCAGGGTACGAGCGAAATGGCGCTTATTGTCGAGGGCTCATCAAAAGAAGCCAAAGACATGGAAGACGAATTTGTTTCCACTGAACATCTGCTCCTCGCTCTTCTTGAAGTAAAATCTAAAGCGCAGGAAATCCTCGGCAAAGCCGGCGTCAGCCGTGAGAAGCTGCTGAAAGCCATCAAACAATTGCGCGGTGATAAGAAAATCGACAGCGCCGAACCGGAAACCCGCTTCCGCGTCCTGGAAAAATACACCTCAAACCTAACCGCCATGGCGCGGGAAAATAAACTCGACCCGGTCATTGGCCGCGACGATGAAATTAAGCGCGTCATGCAGATTCTCTCCCGCCGTCTGAAAAACAACCCGGTTCTCATCGGCGAGGCTGGCACGGGCAAGACGGCGACGATTGAAGGGCTAGCCCAGCGTATCGTCTCGGGAAACGTACCAGAAAGTCTCAAGAATAAGGAAATCATTTCCCTCGATCTCGGCTCGCTCATCGCCGGCGCGAAATTCCGTGGCGAATTCGAAGACCGTCTCAAGGCCCTTATCAAGGAAATCGAAGCCAATGAAGGCCGCATTATTCTCTTCATCGACGAGCTGCACAACATCGTCGGCATGGGTTCGGCCGACGGCGCCGCCGATGCCGCTAATATGCTCAAGCCGGCTCTGGCTCGCGGCTCGCTGCGCGCTATCGGTGCCACCACCAGTCGTGAATACCAGAAATATATTGAAAAGGATGCCGCCCTCGAACGACGTTTTCAGCCGGTCTACGTTTCCGAACCGAGCGAAGAAGACGCGATTGCCATCCTCCGCGGCATCAAAGATAAATATGAATTGCATCATGGCGTAAAAATTACCGATGCGGCCGTCGTCTCAGCCGTAAAATTGTCGGCCCGCTACATCAGCGACCGCTTCCTGCCGGACAAGGCCATCGATCTCATGGACGAAGCCACTTCCGCCCTGCGCATGGAGATTGATTCATCACCCGAGGAACTCGACGTTCTGAAGAAAGAAATTCGCCGTTTAGAGATTAACAAGGCAGGTTGGAATAAAGAAAAGAAGAGCGAGGCTAAGTTCAAGGAACTACAGCGCGACTTAGCCGACCTTCAGGAAAAAGCCCAAAACATCGAAGCCCGCTGGAATAATGAAAAAAGCATCATTGCGACGATTCGCGCCCACAAGGGCAAGATCGACGAATTGCGCGCTCTCGCCGAAAGCATTCAGCGGCGCGGCGATGACCTAACCAAGGTGGCGATGATCCGCAACGCCGAGATTCCTGATTTGCAGAAGAAGGTAAAGAAAGAAGAGGCCGAACTCCTGCGCCTTAAAACCAGCGGCCAGAAAATATTAAAAGAAGAAATCGACGAAGAAGATATTGCCCGCGTCGTGGCCCGCTGGACCGGCATTCCCCTCTCCAAGATGCTTGAATCGGAAGTGAAAAAACTGGCCCGCGCCGAAGAAGAATTAACCGAACGGGTCGTCGGCCAGAGTGCCGCCATCAGCGCCGTCGCCAATGCCATTCGCCGTTCCCGAGTCGGCATCAGCGAGGAAAAGAAGCCAATGGGCTCATTCCTCTTTGTCGGACCGACCGGCGTCGGCAAAACCGAATTAGCTAAGGCCCTCGCCAGCTTTATGTTCAACGATGATAATTCACTCGTTCGTCTGGACATGAGCGAATACATGGAAAAGCACAGCATCGCCAAGATGATCGGCTCCCCTCCCGGCTACGTCGGCTACGAAGAAGGCGGCCAGCTAACGGACCGGGTTCGCCGCAAACCCTATAGCGTCATTCTTTTCGACGAAATCGAGAAAGCCCATCCGGAAGTCTTCAATATCCTCCTGCAGATTCTCGATGACGGCCGTCTGACCGACGCCAAGGGACGGGTCGTTAACTTCAAGAACACGATCGTTATCATGACCTCAAACCTCGGCAATGAAGTCATCCGGGAATATTCGATTGGTTTTTCTGAAGCGGCCGATGCAAAAGCGGCTGACCAGATACAGCAATCCGAGATGAAAGAGAAAATCGATAAGATTTTACGCCAGCACTTCAAACTGGAGTTCCTTAACCGCATCGACGAGACAGTCATCTTTAAGAGCCTCGCAAAAGAAGACCTCGCCTTGATTGTCGATTTGGAATTAACAAAAGTTGAAGATCGCTTGCGTAACAAGGACATCCGCCTCAAGATTGCCAAGAACGTCAAGGAAAAGCTGGCCGAGAAGAGCTATGATCCGACCTTCGGCGCCCGTCCGCTCAAGCGCATCATCCAGACGATGATCCTCAACGAGCTGGCCTCCGACATCGTCGCCGGCAAGATCAAGCAGGGCGATAAGGTATCGATTACGCTCGATCTTAAGGACAAGATATTGCTGACGGTGAAATAATTCAGCAC
>CAYVHQ010000057.1:0-5240 GCA_964451345.1 uncultured Gammaproteobacteria bacterium
CGTTACCGGCGAAGACAGCAGGTATGCGCGCAAGGCGTCAGCGCCGTACTTGTCCATGAGAATCATGGGATCCGGATAGTTCTGCAGCTTCTTTGACATCTTCTTACCGTCTTCGGCGACGACCGTACCATTAACGATGACGTTCTTAAAAGCCGGCTTGCCGAATTGTCCGGCCGCTAAAATATGCAAATAGTAAAACCAGGTACGGGTCTGGTCGATGCCTTCAGCGATAAATTGTGCCGGGAAATTCTTTTCAAATTTTTCTTTATTCTCAAACGGATAATGCATCTGCGCATACGGCATGGAACCGGAATCGAACCAGGTATCAAGAACATCCGGCACGCGCTTCATAGTTCCCTGTTTGCATTCCGCGCAAGGTAACGTAACCTCGTCGACAACATGCTTATGCAGGTTGTTCACTTCCTGACCGGAAGCGTCTTTTAATTCAGCCACCGAACCGAAGACCTGAATATGCGGACAAGCATCGCAGCGCCAAATCGGCATGACTGACGCCCAGAAACGCTGACGGGAAATAGACCAGTCGCGCGCCCCTTCCAGCCAGTTTCCAAAACGACCTTCTTTAATATAGTCTGGCGACCAGTTTATTTCCTTAGCCGTTTCCAGCGCCTTCTCCTTTATCGTCGTAACCGAAACGAACCATGACGAAGTGGCGTAATTGATGAGCGGTGTATCACAGCGCCAGCAATGCGGATAACTGTGTTCGTATTTTTCCTTGCTGAACAGAAGCCCTTTGCCTGCGAGGTATTTTATTACGGCGACATCGGTAGACGTAACATCTTCGATCGGCTTCACATGCAAGCCCGCCAGCTCTTTTACTTCCGGTTTAATAACGCCGTCCATGCCGACATGCTGTACAAAAGGCAGGTTCTTTTCCTTGCCGAGATTCAAGTCGTCCTCGCCGAAAGCCGGAGCGATATGGACGATGCCCGTTCCTTCCTCAGCTGCTACAAAGTCAGCCGTGTAGATTTTCCAGCCGTTCTCGTGATTCTTGAGAGAAGAATCTGAAGAGTACGAAACAAAAAGCGGTTTATAGCCCTTCCCTTCTAAAGCAGTTCCTTTCAAATTTTCCACAACTTCTGCCTCGGCGAATTTTTTTTCAAAATTATTCTTGGACATGATTAACGTTTCGCTCTCATGCTTTATTTTTACATATTCCAAATCTGCCCCCACCGCCAACGCCACATTGCCTGGCAACGTCCAGGGCGTCGTAGTCCAGGCTAGAACAAAAGTTCCCGGCTCATCAACCAGTTCAAACTTCGCGACAACCGACAAATCCTTAATATCCTTATAGCCTTCACTCACTTCTGATTGCGACAGTGTTGTCTCACAGCGCGGGCAGACGAACATCGAGCGATAGCCTTCGTAGATTAGTTCCTTGTCCCAAAGATTCTTAAATACCGCCCAGACCGATTCCATATACGACAGGTCCATGGTCTTATAATCATTATCCATATCAGCCCAGCGACCGAGCTTCTCTTTCATATCGCGCCAGGCGCCGACGTAGCTCATGACTTTCGAGCGACAGATATCATTAAATTTGCCGACACCCAATTCAACGATCTGCTGCTTGTTCGTGAAACCTAATTCTTTCTCAACGAGGTTCTCGATCGGCAGGCCATGACAATCCCAGCCCCAGCGGCGCTCCACCCGGAAACCGTTCATGGTCCAGAAGCGCGGCACGACGTCTTTCATGATCTGCCCGACTATATGGCCGTAATGCGGCAAGCCGGTCGCAAAAGGCGGACCGTCGTAAAAGACGTAATCGCCCTGCGGCGCTTCCCGTTCGACAGAAGCCTCAAAAACCTTGGCTTTCTGCCAAAATTCGCGTACTTTCTCTTCTTCACTCAGGTGTAGGGGTTTTGTATCGGCCATATCTGATATGGACTTATTTTAGGGCAATTACGGCCGGCAGTCAAAGGCTCACTGGCATCAATATTATATTTTTTATTTAATATTAGATGAAAAATGCCACATTTTGGTTAATTGGCCTCGCACCGCTGTGGATAACTACATAAATTGAATAATATTTTTACATATTTATATCTTTCAGATTTGCATAAATACTAATATTTTATCAATATTTACTTATATTTTAATATATTTGTAAGATACTCTTGACAAATATTTTATCTTTTGCTAGGGTGATCTATCAAGCAAAAAGCCTTCGGGCAAAAAACTTGAGTGTCCGTTTAGATGGACGAGATGCGAGACAAAACCATACGCCATACGGCAGCTCCATATCTCCACCATCTTAACGGGCAGCAGCCAAAAAAGCGCACGCCCTTGAAAACTAAATATATGAACAAGCCGCTCATCATCTTTCTCTTGATCACGTTCCGCTTCGTTACTTTCTACGGGCTGTATCATCACTTGCTCGCCCCGCCTGATCTGGTGCCGCAGGAAATGCCAGCGATAGTTCATCATGACTCGCCTCCCCCGCCGCCTCCTCCGTCGCAGCATCATGAAACAGCCGAAGACAAACGGGAAGAAGTTCATGAAGAACATGACGAAGAACCAGAAGAGTACGAAGAAGAAAAGTACAACAGCGGCTGGCACGAAGAGCAAACGACCGAAGAGATGTACAAACGTAGCGTTAACAATTATCCGACCTGAAACAATTATGTTTCATCCCATTATCCAATCCATGAATCTTTCGTGGCTTGGTTGTGAGAAAAACTCTTTCTTATTCTCAACTTAATATTTGTTTAAATCAACAAACAAAATTGTTGATTAAACAAATTAAGTAATGAGAAAAATAAAGAACTGGTGGGTGTATAACTGCACCATAGTGAGCAGAAGTAAAGAAGTTTATGCCGATTGGCACTTCAACTTCTTGTTCTACGGAAATGTCGATGAAGCATTTGAATTCTTTCTTAAAAAAGAGAACTTCCCTAATGCGATGCATTACGACATCTTCTTTACTCCTAAATGGCTTAGTGGGCCAAAAATTAACTTCTTCAGCTGTGAGGCTGGGGAAATACATGTAACCACTCATCCATCTAACTCCAACTTCCCTAATCATTACCTTGATAAAACTTTTAGCTTAAAACTTAGCTGTCTTAAGCATAAAGGTGGTTATGATGTAAGGAAGAAAACGGAGTTTATAAAGAAATTTGATCATTATGTGCATGATCAAAGAAATCAGTAAATAATCCGGGCGAGCACTATAACTCGCCCTCACCATTCAAGCCATGAAGCAATTCGTAGCTTGATAGTGAGAAAACTACGTGCCTTAACAAGTCTTGTCGTGCCCCTCTCCGCCGTTTAATGGTTAACCTAGCTCTGAAACATTCAGGCCTGCGTTAACCATTAAACCAAGGAGAATATATGAGCGCTAATCAAACCGACACAACCGCACCAGCTTCTACTTCTACCGAACCGAAAATCATCGTCACCGACAGCGGTGAGATCCTTTCGGAAAGGGAGCAGTATCTCAGAAGAGTAGCTGGTCGCGTCGTGAAGGCGGGATTAGCGGACACTCCGAAAGAGGCTGTGAAGTTGATGCAAATCTATGGCGTCGAGAACGCTAATAAGTTTGCAAAAATGTCACAGGGTGGCCTTAAGGTTTCTTTAAGCGGATCACCGCTACCGCCTCCTCCCCCGCCCGCAGTGAAAACTGTAGTGGTCGTCGAGGAAGTGGAAGCAGCGCCCGCTGCCAAGAGACCGGAAGAAGTACCTGCCCCGCCGAAGAAGACAGCTGCCAAGCTGTTCAACCCGGATGGGAAACAGAACTTTTTCAAGGACACCGTCGCCGATGCGATCGAAGTTCTTGATATCTCCCGAGGCAAAGCCCTACGATTCATCAAGCAAGCCAGTGTTACTAAGCTGGCGAAGATTGTTGAAATCGCAGGCTGCTGCCCTCCTGAGAGACTCAAGATGATCGCGCAGTCCAAGCGTCCCTTTGACCAGATCGACAACTACTTCCCGAAACAGCTTGTTCTCAAGCTGCAAGGTAAGCAGGCTGTCCTTGATCTGATCAAAGCGTACCGCGGACTAACGGCGGCCTAGCCGAGCCGGACGGTATCTGTCCAGCTAGTCGGTGCCTGCTGTGTCCGACGATAAACAATCAGGTATGAGGCAGCCATAGACCAGGCAAAGCACCTCAACAAGTTTTTTTGTTCGTCGTGGGGAACGCGACAGTCCGGTAACGGACGATAGGCGAAGGCTAACGCTGCCGACGCCGGGTGAGCGATGAGAAATCATCGCTAATCCAGATCCCCATCTGTTTCCTTGGAAGAAGGGCGACTTAGGCCCACTAGGACTTCCTCGACTGTTGAGATTCGCTTGCGGATTTCAACAGATGAAACAGACCATGAGATGGGTTGGCGCCTGTCTGTGGAGTAAGAAGAATTGCTGCCCGCCAAAGCACAATTCTGAAAGTTGGTGCTGAGAGCATGTCGGCCGCAAGCTGACGAGCTCAATGCCCCCTTGCTACCAGCAACGCGTTACAGTTTAGCTAACTAAGATATGCTAAAAGGTAAAGGTAAGGGTAAGTTTGACGACGTCGGACCATACCGCAACATCGCCTCCCCTTACAGATGGGAGACGGTTGTAAAGCGGGAGGGAAGATTACCTCTTCTCATGTGCAGAAGGCCGGCCAGCCCTATGTGCAAGAAGTCGTCTTACGGATAAGGTTTATTGTTCTTTTTCCATAAAAAAGAATGGTCATAAGCGATTACCGTAGCAACGGTGGCTCAGTACAAATCGCACCGGATTTTCCTGCCTTGAAAATCCAATCTGTTTTATTTCTTGTTCTTTCTATTTCTTCTACAAAGGCAAAATCTTTTGCCTTTATTCCTGAGTGAGCGAAGCGATTCGCCCTTTCGGGAATAAAACCAAAATTAAAAAATATCTTGAAAAAAGGAATAAACATTACGGTAAAAATTGACCGCGTGAATCAAGCCAAGAAGATGTCCAGAGAGCTTTTTTCCGGGGTTAACATGTGCTCAAAGTCGCATGGCGACAAAAAGAAGTACAACCGCAAACAGAAACACAAAAATTTTTCTTAACCTAAACCCACGAGGCGTGTCATGAGATCATTCCAATTCAGCATCAACGGCATTATCTACTGCATCATAGAAATCAGCTATTATGCCGCCAGGCAGAAACTCAATGAAGACCTTGGCTTAGGCTAAGCCGCCCGCTCTCGGACAATAATTATATATTATTGTCTTCTCCCCCCAAACGATAGACGTCAACACTATCGTTTGAGGGGAGAA
>CAYVHQ010000058.1:0-4932 GCA_964451345.1 uncultured Gammaproteobacteria bacterium
CCGCCTCTTTGTGCAACTGAAGAAGCCAGCGCGACGGTGAAACAATGAGAGTCGAAGATGATAGGAAACATTTATTTATCGCCTGGTATAGACGCGCCGCCCAGGAACGAATCATTTTTTCCCGCCCATGCATGAGCAATCCGGAAGGATGCAAAAGCTGAATGTCATGGATCGTGTGGATGTGGCGGTACTGACGTCCTAGACGCAATGGCCAATAGCCGAAACCGAGCAGGTTATGCGTCCAAACCAGTTCCGTTTTCTCCTCTCGCACAATCGACCTGATACGCCAGTACGGAAAAGGATTGAGCACGGCAATACCATAGCGCAGCAGACGCCGCCACAGCGGCCAACCAGCCAGCGATTCGTAAAATCCCGGGAGAAAATATATGCGCTCTCCCTCCGGAACAAACGGCTTAACGTCGGCGGAAGAAGTGGCTATAAAAAAAACTTCATGGCCGGCTTCCCGCAAGCCGGCTGCGAGCGTCGCGACAGCCTGTTCGGCGCCACTACGTGGCTGCGCATCCCAGAGATGATTGATGAGACAGATTTTCATGAAGCAAAATTACAAGTCGTCCTCGTCGTTATCTGGCGCGCGAGTATGCGAGAGGCGGCGCGCTTCTTCAGGGGTATACAGCACGCGGCAATACGCCGCTTCGAGACGCTCGTTAAACTTTTCCCAGCTGTAATGCTCCACAATCCATTCACGGGCCGCCTCACCCATCTGCTGGGCACGAATCGGATCGGACAAAACGCGGTGCAGTTTTTCCGTCAAATCTTCAACATGTCCCGGACGGATGAGATAACCATGTTCATTGTTACGGAAGACATTGCGCACCCCAGGCAGGTTTGAAGCAATCACCGGCGTTCCCGAAGCCATCGCTTCAAGCAAGACCAAGCCGAACGCCTCACCTTTATTGATCGATGGCAAAACGGCGACGGTCGCCTGCCGGTAGCAATCCACCAATTCTTCGTCGGACACGTTGTTAAGAATCTGGACTTTTTCGGTAATGCCTTTCAGGGCGATGAGGGAGCGATAATACGGCTCCAGCTCCCCTTTGCCGACAATGGTCAGACGCGCCTGCGGCAAATCAGCGGTCGCCTCAGCAAAGGCCTGAATGAGCGGCTCAACGCCTTTGAAATAATGCTGGCGGTCCAGTCCCCCGACGAAAAGTGCGCTGGGCGGGCCGGATTTAGTTCGCGGCGTGAAGCGCTGGCAATCAACGCCGAAGGGCACCTGTACAAATTTTTCCTTGTGCTTTTCGTAATAGGCGCCGAGTTCGGAATGCTTTACGTAATCGAACGACGCGCAGGTTATGAGGCGGGACAAGCGGGCGATGATCGGCAGAAAAAAGAACGCATAGGTTCGGAAAATAAGCCCCTTCAGTCCGCGCGACACCGCATCCATGTGATAGTGCATGATAAGCCGGCCCTTGCCGAAGAGCACGCCGAGCAAGGCAATTTCCGCACTGCCAAAAAATGGATAATGGACATGGACGATATCGAAGCCCTTCAGTCGCCAGGCTAGTTGCGGCAGAACCGCTGCGTTGCCGATACCGAATAACGGGCGCAGGCGCTCAACAGTAACATGCGAACCGAGCGGCGCGATGCCGCGGTCAGCGGCACGATGCGCCGGCGTAAAGATGACGCTATCATGTCCGAGCTTGCCCATCTGCAACGCGGAAAAATAGACGCTGTTGCCCATGCCGGCTTTATATGGCGGAAAAACGCAGACGACGTGGGCAATCTTCATATATGACTGAGACTAAAGGTTAGTATTCGTTTCCTGGTCAGAGGGACGGCGGGCACTCGCCAAGGCCTGCGTGCGGATAACGGCGGTGAGGTCTTTTTCCAGACTGGCAATTTTCAAGCGAAGGCGGAAGACATAATAAAAGATGGCGACGACAGCGACATAGAGCAGTATCTCGATACCGGAACTGGAAAAACCGAGACGGGCGGCCAGGCTGTCGATGGCCCGGAGATACAACACTAAAATAGCGCCGGCTAGCCAGAAGCAAAGCCAGAAGACGAACTGAGCCGCCGGTAACTGGCGGCGGTGCGCCTGCCAGCCGACGCGCAGAATGAAAAAGGCAATAACGACTAAAGCGATGATTTCCTGAAGCATATTAATGATTAAGCTTGGCTAAAAATAGATCGCGCAAAATTTTGAAACCGCCAGATAGGCGCTGGCCGAACTCATCGTAAATGACCGTTATCGGCACCTCGGCGATGCGCCAGCGCCCGCGATGCGTTTTTATAAGTATTTCAGTGGTGTGCGCCATCTCGTCCTGCTGCCAATGAAGGTTCTCCCCTACTTCGCGGGTGAAGGCGCGAAAGCCGCTCTGCGGATCGGTCAGCTTGACGCGGAAAAAAAGACGCGACACGAAACGGGCCAATGGCATAATCACGTACCGCTTAAAGGCCGGCATGCGCGTAGTCTGGTCAAGAAAGCGCGAGCCGAACACAACGTCTGCCTCGCCGCGAACGAGCGGCGCTATGACGCGTTCAATATCTTCGCCGCGAAATTGTCCATCGGCGTCAAAGTGAACAATTATGTCAGCTCCTTCAGCCAGAGCATGGACCGTGCCTGTTCGCAAAGCAGCACCCTGTCCGCGATTTATGGCATGAGAAAGCAGATGAACAGGCAGGCTGAGACCGAGGTGGCGGGTATGGTCACTTGAGCCGTCATCGACGAGTACAATAGCGTCAACCCGGCCACGCAAGCCAGCCACGACCGCCGGCAGCGCGCTGTCCGAGAGCGTCGGGGCCTCATTCCAGGCCGGAATGACGCAAATGATTTTTAGTGCCTTAGAGCTGTCCATAGCCAATGCGACGTATGCTCTTATTTGCCCGCAAGGCGGCGATGGTCTTCTCCAGACCGGCATCAAGCGTAACGAGCGGCATCCAGTCTAGCAAATCGCGCGCCTGACTGACGTCCGGTAATTTGAGCGATGACATAAACAGCAAGTTTGGCGCGTAGACAATTTTAGAATGCGATTCAACGCCGGCAATAATTTTTTCAGCCAGCTCGCTGACGTTAACGTCGCGGTCCGAACCGATATTGAGAGGTCCGTGGCCGTCGCTCTGCATGAGCTTTAAGACGCCGTCGATACAATCAGAAACATAACAGAAAGACGAAGAGAAATCCTTGTCGCCGTAGATGACAAGATCCTTGTTATCAAGCGCATTGCTGATAAAGTCCGGCAGCAGGTTGCCTTGGTCCAAGGCCATGCGCGGTCCATAAACGCGGAAGAGACGGACGATCTTCACGTCAATGCCATAGACGTCGGCATACGTCTTAACCATGCTCTCGGCGAAGCGCTTACCTTCGTCATACGAGCAACGAGGCGAAAGAAAATCAACGGCGCCAATATTGTCCTCTTTCACCAAATGATTATCCGTATCGCGCGAACCATACACCACCGATGAGGAGAAGTGCATAATCTTGGCCTGGTAGTTGAGGGCCAAATCAAGCACGTTTTTGACGACGTAGGAATTAGCCAACAGGTTGGCGATGCGATTCTTTTCAAAATGTATCGGCGCGGTCGGGCACGCCAGATTATAGATTTCCTGGATGCCCTGAAACTCCACTTTAAAATCCGACAGCTCGCGGAATCCATCAAGGACGAGCGGCTCAGACATATCATGTCGGATGAAATGAAAATCAGGATTCGACAGAAGATGATCGATATTGCTCTCATCGCCCGAAGAGAAGTTGTCGACGCAGATGACCTTAGCGGTCTTGATAAGCTCGTCGCACAGATGGGAGCCGATAAAGCCGGCCCCGCCGATGACGAGGACATTCTTCTTGTCAAAAATTGCTTGTTTTGCCATATGGGTTTAACGGTTTAAATAAAGGATTGCGAGATTTAGTCCGCTCGACGATTGCGGGTCGAAGGCGTAAAACGAGGTGCGCAAGTTTCCGTTGCGGTCAAAAATGCGGACATGCGGACCGCCGCCGAGACCCGGAAACGCTACTATTTCCTTGACGGCATCGCCCGTCAAATCTCCGGTGGCCGTGCGCACGTCCCCCTGAAAATTAGCACCGAAGAGCGACCAGGAATGTCGAAGAGCGCCACGGAAATCATAGAGAGTCGCCCGCGCTGCGCCGGATTGTTGACTGACAAGAATCTCTGATTGGCGGCGGCGGATATTAGCGTCAGCATCCAGCAAAGAAATTCTCAAGCCGCTGACGTCTGCCCGCGAACCGGCCAGAAAACTGCTCTGGACCTTGCCCTGCTTGGAGAAAACTTTTATTTGCGGCAGTCCGCCCTTGCCGGCGCCGGTAACTATTTCCGTTTCAGAAGTTCCCATGACATCGCCAACCGCCACGCTGGCGCCTCCGGTAAAGGAAGGCGGATAGGCGAGGAATGAGCGCAGCAGCTTGCCCTTGGCAGAAAAGATTTTCATTTCGGCGGCACGTCCCGCGGCCGGAGCGGTAACGATATCGTCACGGCCGTCATTATCATAATCAATGAGGGCAAGATTTACGCCACCCCGAAAGGCGGCAGGATAGGCTAGAAAATGACCAAGAAAATTTCCGCGGGCATCAAAAATCCGAATATCTGCTTCCCGACCCGAGGCCGGCGCGACAATAATTTCATCGTTCCCATCGCCGTTGATATCGCCGGCCGCCAGAGCGAGACCGCCTGTGTAGTTTTCCGGGAAAGCTAAGAAACGAGAGGCAGTTGCCCCCTGCGGATTAAGAACGCTCACCCATGATGATTTTCCTTCGGTAACGGCGAAGGCCGCCTCCTGCTTATGGGCGCGAGCGGAAGCATCAGCAACTGCTAAGGCAACATTCAACCGTCCATGTCCCAGCTGATTTCGATAGCCGGGATTAAGAGCGTTGATATCGTCGGTATTTTTTATGAGAATTGAGGTGACGTCGCGCGAAGCCAGCGAGGGATTTGCTCCCTGGATGAGCGCCAGCGT
>CAYVHQ010000059.1:0-2270 GCA_964451345.1 uncultured Gammaproteobacteria bacterium
TCTAACCAGCTCCTTCCTACCTCCATACTAGGCTCCTCCCCCTGAATCAATCCCTCAGAGGAGGTTGCCCTCCCCTATTGGGCTCGGACAAGGACTCGCGGAACTCCACTGATGACCTTTCCCTTCCCTTCTCCCTTGCTAAAGCCTAACCTGCTGCGGAAGAGGAGTTCGTTTGGCCGGTTGATCCTTAAGTAACACAATACAACGCACAATGAGAGATAAGTATTATAAAGTATTTTCGTTTCGGTTGAATGAGCCGACTGTTGAATGGCTCAGACGAATTCGATTACAATCCGGACTAAGTTTCAACCTTCTATTCGTTGCCATGCTGAAACGATATGAAAAGTATCTGGAAAAAACTAACAAACGTACAACGGATAAATC
The DNA here is from genome assembly GCA_964451345.1 of uncultured Gammaproteobacteria bacterium. Taxonomy (GTDB): domain Bacteria; phylum Patescibacteriota; class Patescibacteriia; order Patescibacteriales; family Patescibacteriaceae; genus Patescibacterium. Next base: position 385 of record CAYVHQ010000059.1, read on the forward strand.
CAAACAATAATTATTAAAATACTATATGAATTTTTTCCTTTTACACATTTTAATTTATTCATATGCGTTCTATACGTAGAAACTACTTTGCCATTCTTAAACAGTATCCCGACCTAAGCGCGGCCGGGGCATTCCGTCTCGCCATTATCGGAAAGAAAATGACCCGGCGTTCCATCGCAACTTGGTTCGAAGACCTCGTTCCAAAAGGCGATTATGGCGTCGCAGATCGAAATGAGATAGTTGAGGGTCTATGGAAAGCATCCAACCCTTCCAAAAGTGCCTGAGGACTGCACATTTTGACGCTTTTTTGGCCTGTAAACGTTTTAAAATAGCCAGGATGACAGTTTATACCTCTAAGGCCCATGGCTGTCATCCTGGGGCAAAAAACATCGAAAATCTACGATATCAAAGGGACCTGAAAAATGGTAAAATCGATATAGTCCATATGGCTTTACGCCATACCTATATCGTCCCTTAATAATTAAATGAAGACCGCTCCCGAAGCAAAGCAAATTGCTGAAAAATTCTTTACTCCGCGCGAATTTGGCGCCCTGTTTAAGATGTCAAAATCAAGCGTATACCGCCTTATGGAAAATGGGGTTATTCCTTATTTCAAAATAGGAGGCTGTGTGCGTCTTGCTGAATGTGATGTTGAAAGATTTCTGGAAAGAGTACGCGTCGGGAGACGGTAAATAATCATATGGCAGTATATAAACGTAAAAATAAATTCGGAAATAAATATTACTGCGTTGGCTTCCGTCTTAATGGAAAACGTTATCGTCAACGAAGTCCTGAAAACACTCTCGCCGGCGCTAAGGCATTCGAAGTAGAGTTGAGACACAAACTTACCACTGAAGACCCTGAGAGTGTTCAATCAAACATCTTGAAAGCATTCCCGACACTCGAGGCTTTTTCTACGGAATGGATTGAATTGGATGCAAAAAATAATAACAAGCCTTCAGAGGTAGAAAATAAAATCAGCATTCTAAAAAATCATATACTCCCCTTCTTCGGACATAAGAACATAAACCAGATAACAAGTTTTGATGTTGAGCAATTCAAGAACGAGAAAAAAGCGACCGGACTGACAAACAAAACAATAAATAACCTTCTCATTGTCCTAAGTAGATGTTTAAAGATGGCGCAGGAGTGGGATAAAACAGAAAGTAGCCCAAAGATAAAACTACTTAAGGTACCACCACAAAAATTCAATTACTTAACGGTGGCTGAATGTCGCGTGCTACTGAATAATACCAACGGACTACTGCGAGACATGATCATCGTTGCGCATAAAACAGGCCTGCGCTTTGGCGAACTTATCGCGCTGGAATGGAATGATGTTGATTTCTTGGATAATATTTTAAGCGTTAAAGGTGCATTCTAAAGAGGACGATTAGGTTAAACAAAAGGCAATAAAATTAGATACATTCCGTTGATACCCGAAGTCGCCGACGCATTTAAACGTTGTAAGAATAACAACAGATTCGTATTTAGCACAGATAAGACATTAGCGTTGGACCGCATGCGATGCTATAGGTGGTTACAGCGAGCACGCAAACAAGCAGGACTGCGTAACATAGGATGGCACACACTCAGACACACCTTCGCTTCTCACTTAGCGCAAAATAATACTTCCGGAATTCAAATCCAAGCGTTGCTTGGACACTCAGATATCAGAACAACCATAGGTTATTCTCACTTGAACACGTCATCTACGCGAGAAGCCGTCAATACTCTCTCCTCAAATATTGGTCACAACTTGGCCACAACGCATGAAACAAGCATCATAAAGCCAACGCCAATTCTAGCGTACAAAATGAGCGACATCTTAAAAGCTAAATAAAACAAGGCCTTACGGCCTTGTAATAAGATAGTAGTCCCTAGGG
>CAYVHQ010000059.1:2280-4932 GCA_964451345.1 uncultured Gammaproteobacteria bacterium
TCGTACCGATTTCAAACAGGAGTTCGAGATCTTTTTTCATATAGCAGTATTTAATGATATGAAGCAGTATAGCATATTCGTCTGACTTCCTCGCCGACCAAAACGGCTCGGAGCTTGCCTCTCTCCTGCCCGTTCGACTCCCCTGAGTTGCGCTATCGCATAATATAAAAAGAGCTCTTGCGAGCTCTTTTTATATTATGAGTAGTCCCTAGGGGAGTCGAACCCCTGTTACCAGGATGAAAACCTGGTGTCCTAACCGTTAGACGAAGGGACCGTGGAAAAACAAGAACTTGCCAAAGCAAGCGCAAATTTCCCTTGTAGTATACTGGCGAATACCATGCTTGTCAAGGAAAGGTCCGCCTTTCTTGACATTTAGCCTGCTTTGCCGTAGATTGAAACATTGACTAGCGAACCGAACCGCCCCTGGCGGTTTTCTTACAAGCATGTTGACCACAGACCAGCAGATCAGCGAACAAATCGCCAAAGCAAAGCGCATCCTCATCACCTTCAACCGCAACTGGACGGGCGATGTTGTGGCGTCCGCCCTCGCCCTGCGCGCCTGGCTCACGGCCGATAATAAGGAAGTCGACATCGTTGCTGAAAAACCGCTCGGCAGCACGCCATATTCCTTCCTGCCCGGCTATGCCCTCATCGGCCACTCCCTCGACAATGTTCGCCGCTTCATCATCACTCTCGATATCAGCAACGCCGAAGTCGACCAGGTCGAGTACCGCGTCGAGGATCATCGCCTCGATTTCATCGTTTCACCGAAAAGCGGATTCTTCAAGCATGACGACATCACCTCACGCCTGAGCGGCTACCGCTATGACCTCATCATCACCCTCGGTGCGCCCGACCTCGAATCGCTCGGCTCGGTTTATGACAACGATACCGAGTTCTTTTTCGAAACAACCATCATCAACCTCGACCGCGGCGCCGCTAACGAAAATTACGGACAGGTTAACCATGTTGACGTTAACGCTGTCGCCGTCGCCGAGATTCTTTATGACTTCATGGCCAAGACCGATGCTACGCGCCTCGACGCTGACATCGCCACCTGCCTTCTGGCCGGACTGATCGCCGAAACCAAGAGCTTCAAGACGACGAGCGTCACGCCGAACTCACTCAAGGCCGCCTCTGACCTCGTCGCCCGCGACGCCCGCCGCGAAGAGATTATTAATGCTCTGTATCGTTCCCGCCAGCTTAACGTCCTGAAGCTCTGGGGCATTGTCCTTACCCGCCTGCGCGATGCCGCCGACGGACGACTCGTCTGGTCGACGGTCGGCGTACAGGATTTCCTGGATACCGGCACGACCGCCGACAGCCTGCATGATGTCATCGATGATCTCATCATCAGTATGCCGGACGCCCAGCTCATCGTCCTCTTGTATGAAGAAGGTGACGGCACTCGCGCCATCGTCCACAGCGTCAAGAACCTCGACGCCCTGGACCTGACACTGCCGTATAAAGGCGAAGGCACTAAGAGCCTGGCGCTGGCCACCCTCGACCGTTCGTTGGCTGATGCCGCTAACAACCTCATCCCCTATCTCGAGGAACGAATCATGAAAGTCGGGCAATAACGCCACAACCAGACCGGCTCTTGAAGAAAATCAGACGAAATGCTACCGTAGAAAAGTCCTTTCGGGACCGGCGGCTCCTGCCGCCGCAAACCGCACCTGATCGCTTAGCTCAGTTGGTTAGAGCGCCACGTTGACATCGTGGAGGTCAGTGGTTCGAATCCACTAGTGATCACCCTCTTTCGCCCGTTTCGTTCCCGGCCCACTCTCTGGGCCCGCATGCGCCCGTAGCTCAGCTGGTTAGAGCATCGAGCTTATACCTCGACGGTCCTTGGTTCGAGTCCAAGCGGGCGTACATCGCAATCACACAAACCCCCTCCTCGCAGGGGGTTTGTTTTTTTATCAAAAACATGACAGAAAACTTTTGTATTAAAATAGTAGCCCTAAAGGAAGAGCTATACCCGGCGCTTCTCAAGCAGATCCATAAGCCGCCGGAAAAACTCTTTTATCGCGGCTCGCTCCAGATTTTCTCTCGGCCTTGCCTGGCCGTTGTCGGGACGCGCAAAATTTCTGCCTACGGCGCTCAGGCGACCGACAAGATCATCCGACCGCTTGCCCGCTGCGGCCTCGGCATCATCAGCGGCCTGGCCTTTGGCGTCGATGTGCTGGCACATGCCCTGACGCTGGAAGAAAGCGGGCTAACGGCCGCGGTCCTCGGCTGCGGACTCGATACCGTTTATCCGGCAACGCATCGCCGGCTAGCTGAGGATATAATAAAGAAGGGCGGCTGCCTTATTTCCGAATTCCCGCCCGGCGTGCCGGCCTTTAAGACCAACTTCCCCCGCCGCAACCGCCTCATCGCCGGCCTGACGCTCGGTACGCTCATTATCGAAGCAGCGGAAAAATCCGGTTCGCTCATTACCGCCCGCCATGCCTTACATGATAACCGAGAAGTACTGGCCGTGCCGGGCAGCATCTTCGCCACTACCTCAGCCGGCACGAACCAGCTCATCAAGCTCGGCGCGTCAGTCGTTCGAAGTGCCGAAGATGTCATAGAGATTCTAAAACTAGATCAGCTGCCGCTTTCCCGGCCGCCGATAAATACCCAAACGTTCTCTCCGGAAGAAGCGCAAAT
>CAYVHQ010000060.1:0-621 GCA_964451345.1 uncultured Gammaproteobacteria bacterium
GCTTATCAATAAGAATTTTTCCATTGCGAAGGAAAAACTACAATCAAGTGAAATAAAGGAGTTGGTGGAAGAAAAAATTACCGAAAGCCTGTCATACGGCTCATATGATAGGGCGCTCGAGCTGGCGCTTGATTTCGGCTGGCCGCAGGAGAAGATAGACGATCTTGCTAAACAGGCATTATTAAGATGTATCGTTAACGGCTGGTATGGCGAACAGAACGAAAGCGAGGATCCTATTCATTACTATGATCCGTATTTTGATGATGAAAATGAAAACGAATACGATCGTAACGACAGTCATACTGATAATGAGGATGGTGAGGTTGAGGAAAATGAAGATAATGAAGATGATGACGATGATGATGATTATTATCATCATCAGGATTCAGAACAAATGCAAACTCCTGAGTCAGATTCGTTCAATTCCGTTGAAGGCCTGTTGAAAAAATTCCCTTCATTACAAGATTTCATGAATTCCGCGGAGATGAAAAATAAGATTCAGGATCTTTTTATCACCTCGGCAGCCTCGTCAACCGTACAAGCTCTCGAAAAACTGCAGAAGGGGTTTGTCATCGAACCGGAAACGATCGCGATCATGGATCGGGCGGTTCCCGTCGCGGT
>CAYVHQ010000060.1:631-1955 GCA_964451345.1 uncultured Gammaproteobacteria bacterium
ACCGGAAACGATTCAGGCAGCTTTTGAGAATACTCCCAATGATTCCAGGAATTTCCCCAAGCTTCTTTATCTGAATGATCTTTTAGAAAAACCGCTTGATCCCCTGTTGTCCAAGACTTTGAGTATCTTCGGAGATTTTGCCACTATTAAAAATTACCAGACTATTAAATCCTTGCACGAAGGCCGTTCTTCCGAGGAGTTAGAGTTGTTTGGAGTAAGCCAGACCGGTCCGGCCGGCCTTGTGCAACTCGAACAAGGCTTTGTTAAATATCGAGAAGATATCCTGAAGCCAGATTTCGATCCGCATATCCTTAAGAAATCGGAAATGGCACAGAGTTATTTCAAGACGTTTGTTCGCTTTTCCAAATCAGAATTTTCGGGTGAGGGACATAGTTTTGAAGAAATGCTCGATCGCTATATCGAAATGCATGACGAGGGCGAATATGACGTGTTTCCTCTTAACGAGAACTATACTCCGAGTGAAACTATATATATAAGCACTATCGACTCTTCTACTAAATCAGTCGAGTATAGCGAACAATTCCTCAGCCGTTTTAAAACGATCAGCCAAGACGTACAGAAGGCTAAGCAACTGTCTTCATTGCAATTCCCGATAAGTAGGATTGTTAAAACGCTGGATGAAAAAGTGGCGAAAATTGCCGAAGAAATGGCTCAAAAAATTGCAGATATACCGACTGAGAAAGGTCGGCAAGGTCTCGGCGAGAGAGTAGCCTCTCTGCGGGGTCTGAAGTTGCGTAATCTTAAGGATTTTGAAGCAAATTTCATGGCGTTGGCGGGAATTAAAGAACTGGAACCTGACTTGCGTCAGGCTATGTTCGTGATGGGCTTTGCTAAAAATCGGAGCCATCTTAGAAAAGATTTACACAAGATTAACACTGAAAAACCTGAGCTGGAAGATGTGACCTGGCTTATGAATTTCGTGGATCATATCGTCAATAAAGAGGTGATGAGCCAGTATTTTAAAGATAAGAAATCTCGCAATAAATTTCGCGAGCTGGTTAACGTCAGATCGTTTGAAGAAGAGTTGTCGCGATTCCAGAATCGCGAAAAGATTGGAACTACTGCAATGAAGTTTGTTCCCAATCGCGGCATATTAATGGAGTTTTCCGGACATATTGCCGACGCCTGCTGGGCTGATCAATATAAGTATACCCTGCCGGCTTCCTTCCCTAATTTTACCGCTATTACCATGGTTCAAAATCCAGGCACTAAGCATGAAAGGCTGTGCGGCTCCTGCATGGTTATAGAGACTCGGGAAGTTAAGAAGAATGGAGACCCAGTGCTGTTGATTCGCGGTTTGAAT
>CAYVHQ010000060.1:1965-4930 GCA_964451345.1 uncultured Gammaproteobacteria bacterium
AAAATGTAGCCAATAGTTTTTCGATGGATGATTTCTATACAAAGTTTACGGCGTATGCCGACGAGCTTGCAAAAAAGACCGGCCGGAAACTGGCTATCGTCATAGATAATCACTCGGGTGGCGCGGTAACCAATCGGCCAATGCTCTTTAATTACCTGTCCCGTCTCAAGTTGGAAAAGATTCGAGTGCCGAACCGGGAGACCGAATTTAATGGGTATGATGTTACGAGAGATTCATATCTTGTATAGAGTAAATAATCCAAACGCTTCTCCTAAATAAAATAACCCGGTTGTCCTGACCGGGTTATATGTTTATGCTTGGTATTCTGTAAGCCGCTCATTGAGTTCGCGCAATGTTTTGCGGGCTGCCAGTTTTTTAGCGATTTGCTTCTTTGAGTTTTTGTCAAAGTGTTTTATTTCGGAAGCATCGAAATAGGTAACAACACATGTAACCGTGAAGCCCTGATTATTTTTTAGCTCCGTATATTCATACCTTGGTTCGGACAAGGAGTATTTAACGCATGTTTCGGCTAAATCTCCTATTGGATTTCCATTGTTATGACTGGCTAAGAACGCAGGTCTTTTATTAAGTAGGTTAATCGCAACCTCAATATCCGGGAGTAGTTCTCGGGCAGCCGCATTTTCGGCCTGTTTAATTTTTTTCCCCGTGCCTTGTTTTACGTATTCCGTGTCTTCAATCTGTATTTTGACGGTGCATTCGAATGAAAGCGCATGATCTACTCCCGTCTGTTTATTTGTGAATTCAGGTAAGGGAAGCGAATGTTTCTGACATAGTTCAAGTAACCCGCCCTTATAGTTGGTATTTGGATCGGCGGGTAATATTGGCTGTACAATTGGCGCAGGTTCAGGTAATGATTCGGCGGGCAAGTTATTGGCCCTTCGTATAGCTTCTATGCATGCCAGCTGTTCTGCCTCCCTCTTATTGGCCGCGATTGCCAGCCCTTCAAACGTTTCTTGTTTTTTGCTGAGGATTATTTTTGCGGTAAATGTCGTAGGTATCTCTGTTGATGTCGGAACTATATCTCCCGTCATCGTAATGAGACCGGCTTGTATTCCTATCATCAAGGTTGCTTTTGCTTCTCCGGGATTTTTTGTGAGCCATTCCAGTGCTGCCGTTTTGGCTTCCGCCCATCCTGGAACGGCCGGAGCCTTGATTACTAAACAGCAAATCTCACGGGCTTTTAAGCGATTGACGTTCAGGCGATTAATAATCGCAATTTCCATTTCTGAAGAAATGACCTCTTTTTCGCTGAAAGTGTTTAGAAGCGAGTAGAATTGCTTATCGGATAATGCCTCAAAGCCTTCGTATTTAGCCGTTCTATGAGTCTGGAACGAGTATAATCGACTAAAGTGTTGTATCTTGTTGTTCTTTTCTTTTTCGGCAAGCTCATTGAGGTGTTCGCCAATCTGTTCGAGCTGTTCAATTGTGTATGGACAGGCAACATTATCTAAGAGTGCGGAGATAATTCGATGGTTTACTATGTCGGCATATCTACGAATAGGTGAAGTAAAATGCAGATATTGTGCAATGTTAAGTGCGTAATGTCCGCATAACTGTGGTCCATAGGTTGCCCGTCCTAATGTTGCGAATAATCTTTCTTTAATGGGCTTGATGCGGGCAGGGTTGTACGTGATGGCTTGAGCCAAGTCAGTCAAGATTGCTGATCGGTCCGGAGTGTAAATAGTAGCAACGTGGTTACGAAATAAAGCAATCGACTGGTGTTCAATAAGGAATTTAGCGACGCTTATATTCGTAAGAATCATAATTTCCTGAACGATAATATGGGCTTGATGTCTTAAGAACGTCGGCAGGTCGCGCAGATGGCCTTCCTCATCGGTTATTAAACCATGCTCAAGGTCGTAGATTGCAAGCGCTCCGTTACTTTGGCGTTGTTTGAGCAGTGACAGCGCCAAAGCACGTAAGTCCATGAATTGTTCATGGAACGGAGATCCTGAATCAGACAAGATGCTATCAACCTCTTCGTAGCTAAACTTCTTTTGGCTGCATAGCATTCCTTTGTATATGTTTGTTGCCTGTACTGCGAAATCCTTATTAAGAGATATTTCAACCGTGATAACGCTTCTTTCTTGTTCGGGCAGCAGACTCGCTTTAACGTCGGCTAATTCGCGGGTTAACATTGGTGTATTGCTTTCGCGAAAATACTTTGTGGAACCTTGCTCGTACGCTTTGCGGTCCACTCCGCTTCCGAGCGGAACCTTGCTAGCAACATCGGCAATACTCACGAAGAGTGTCAACTCTTCATTTTCCCGTTTTAGAAATATGGCATCATCTAGATCCTGAGAGGATTCACCATCAATAGTAAATCCTTCTATTTTTCTATACATATGTAGCCCCTCCTTGGGGTTTTTAAATGTTCAAAAGTATCCTTAAAATATAAGAAAAATGTTGTTTTGTCAATGCTTTCAGGGCAATGGTTGATTATGAATCTCTCGAATTAACCTTTAGATTGATGCTCTCGTAAAATACTTTGTTATTGCACCTCGGCAAGTGTATACTAAAGATATATGGAAAATATAAAGACGATGGTGTTCTCTGGCCGGCATGTTGAGCCGCATGCCGCTAAATCAGGCAAAAAGCTTAATTGGCTGAGAGCCTCCGTGCTCGGTGCTAATGACGGCATCGTTTCGACGGCCTCAATCGTCGTCGGTGTGGCCGGTGCTTCTGATTCTCTGAGTTTTATATTAACAGCTGGCGTTGCCGGTTTAGTCGCCGGAGCTTTGTCGATGGGCGTTGGCGAATATGTTTCTGTTAGCGCGCAACGCGATTCTGAGCGAGCACTGATAGAAAAAGAGAGGCAGGAACTAATTGATAGTCCTGAAGCAGAACTTGAAGAGCTTGCAACTATTTATTCAAGCAAGGGATTATCGCATGAAACAGCCTTAGTCGTTGCTAAAGAATTGACGGAGCATGATGCTTTTGCCGC
>CAYVHQ010000061.1:0-4776 GCA_964451345.1 uncultured Gammaproteobacteria bacterium
GCGACGACAGCCCATGATCTCCATGTCCATGCCAATGATAAGCCAGAAATGATGCGCCTGCTTTCAATCATCGGAGAGCAGAGCCTCATGAACCAAGCAGTTCTAACGTAAAATATAAAAAGCGGGATTCTTTCAGAATCCCGCTTATTTTTTTACTATACATCCGCATAGACAATGCCCCCGGAATAATCCGTATAGGCCGCAGCGGTTTCAATATGATCAAGGAATAATCTCTTCCCGACACACCTAAAATAAGGAGCATACTCCGGAAGAAACCACGACATCACCGGACAAGAATATCCATTCGACAGTGAAGCCGGGACAAGGATATCCGGATACATAGCCAAAGCCATGGCCGCTTCCAGCAGTCCGCATCCCATAAAACCCGCCGGCAGCTGTTTGATAATATGGCGCTGGCTTAGGATAGAGCGTCCTTGCAGGGAACGCGGTATGGGGAAATATAACAACACGACAGGTTTTTTCTCAAGCGCCGCTATAATTCTCCGCGCCGGATCTGTATCTTCCATAAGCAACATGCGGCCGAGCGTGCCGCTCAATCGGTTATCGAACTCTCCGCCGCATATACGCTTAAAGCTGTTGCCAATACCGGCCAGCAGCTCTTCTGCAAGCCCCATGAACGGTTTGCCGTCCAATGAAGGCAGATAGATAGGCAAACAGGGCGGATGTATGTGCTCTCCGACCGCAGTCATCGCCGCAACCTTTTCCATCAGCACCCCCGCCTGCCCGGCGAATTCCTGAGCAGATAGCGGAGTTCGTATTCCGCCGGCCGCTGCTATCGCAAGACGAGAGGCGTAATCTATATGAGGCTGTTCAATTTCAGCGATGGCAGACTGGCGCTGTTTTGTGATGGAAGGCGATACATGCGTCTTTCCCTGGGTGATAGTTTGAATCTTTTCGATCATTTTAGCTTTCAATGTTAAGGTTCGGCAAAAATTACAGTATACATGAAGCAATGATTCAGCGCAACGCGCCGCCAGGCGAACGAGATGTGGCAATGAGCGAAATATGAGCTTGTCAATCAAGCCTTTTTACAAAAGAATTCTATAATATCCAGCTAAATTAAAAAGGAATTTCTGGTCACGTCATAATTATTAAACGTCGTTTCCCGATACGGGACCCGAACTTTCTCCAGCTTAAGATGCGAAAGATAATTAAACAGCAAAGGGCGGTTAGTGGCCGAGCCGCCGCTGTGATTATCAATAACGATAGCGGTTTTTTGTCCGGTCTTCTCCGCCAAACCTTTGACATAACTCGTAAACTTTTTATAAAAGTCGTCGATAGAAAAATTATTTACCACGTTCTGGATTGGGTTCAGGCCGCGGATTAATAAAATTTTCTCCCCGTCCTTCTTGCCTTCCCTCGTCTCTATAATCATGCAGGAACCACACAATCTCTCATGTCTCGTTCCGAGATTTTGTACCATACTAATGGCCGTAAAATTAGGGAATGAAGCCGGCAAGGTATAGTCATACTTATCGGCCCAGCAGGTATCGGCAATATGGCCAGAAAACTCCATCAACAAGCCCCGCGTAGGCACAAACTGCAGAGCAGTCTTGCCGGTCTTCGCCTGATTTTGGAATCTCGACAGCTCTTCCTCAAATGATCTAACATTAATCAATTCCCTAAACTTGTTACGCGCCTTTTTATCCACAAAATATTTACTCATGACTTCCTTATTGACGATGTGATCGACAAAGTTCATCACCCAGGTCAGGTCCTCAAGCTTCGGGCTCTTGCTGTTTATTTTCGAAAGATCTTTATTAAGGTGAACTTTGTTTTCAGCAAATCCCATGACAAACATCGCTTGGCGAAGATCTGGTTCAAGCTCCTTGAGTGATGCCAGGGCTAAGAAATTAGCTTCAAAGTCTTTGAGATTACGCAATTTAAGCGATTGCAACGTTGCTACCCGCTCAGCGAGCGCTTGTCTGCCTTTTTCATTCGGTATATCTCTAACCTTACTCTTCATTTCCTCAGAAATGATTGCTACCTTTTTTTCCAAATCGGAAATAATCGAGCTCAGAGGGAATTGAGACGCGCGCCGCTGCTTAGCTTTTTTCAAATCATCGCTGATTATTTGAAAACGCGTCAGGAATTGTTCGCTATATTCAAAAGATTTCTTATCTGCCTCAACCGTATCGATGTACATAACTTCGCTCGGAGTATAATTCTCATTGAGCGGGTATGTCTCGTACTCGCCTTCGTCATACAATTCAATATACCGATTAACCATGGCCTTAAAGCTATTTCCGTCGCCGGTCCATTCTGACTCAGCAAATCTTACAAACTTCATAAAATAACTGGCGGCCATTTTTGACTTTTTCAATATATGGGGATCAAAATCAGGTCTGAGAATATCTTGGCGAAATTTAGAAAAACCCTGTTCCAGCTGGGCCAAGCCCGCCTGTCCGCCCTGTTTTACGCCAAACAGTTCCAACTCCTCTGATGTCTCTCCTTTGGCAATGGACTCTAGGGTCTTGTAATTGTTAAAAGTGGCGCTGTCGCCAAAAATACTTAAGGTCTTAGTTAATAGAGGATCAAGCGGAACCTCTAAGAGATCATTCAAATAAAGCAGCTTTGAAAAATCCTTGGTTTCACTCGAAACTCGACGAAACGCTTCCTGGACTGTTTCCGGATACACTGTAAAGCGTTCGTACATTCTTTCTAAGTTTTGCAGCGGTGCTGTACAGGCTGATTTCATAAAAAAGGCCTGAACTTTTTCTTCCATAACCGGAGAGGCTATATATTCCTTAAGGGCCGGAAATTTTGTGAGTAAGGATTCCACCGTGGCCGATCCGTGATTATTCCCGTTATCATCCGAATCAATAAGGTCGTCATCGAATTGATCGTAGTATTCATCGTTTTCATCGATATACTGATTTCCCGGATTATTCCCCGCATTGCCCGACACATCTTCAATAAACTTCCCTTCCGCCACAAGGCGGGTGACAGCCTCTTCGGCTAGCGTCTTGATGTTAGCCTGTGGGAACTTAAAATCTACCGCTAATTCCAAAGCATCATCAAAGTGACCGTCGACGAAACAGGCGGAAATTTTCTCTGAGACTAATTCAGCCGTTTCTTCTGAAACCAATTCTTTCTCAGAAACCGGAAAGTTCTTATTAATCAGAACAGCGTTTTCAAAATCGCCGCTTCGGATTCTTTTCAGAAATGCCTCGGAAGCGATTGACTGCAGACGCTCAGGCTTAAGCGAGAAGAGCTTTTGAACTTTCACTGCCTCCATAATCCTCTCTTTATCGCCATCAAAAAATTCTTCTAATATTTTTGCCGTTGCTTCAGCGACTTCTTTTGATCGGACATTTATAGCCAGACCAGGGAAAGCCTCTTTCATTACTGCAGCTTCCGCATACCATCCACGTTCGAGGTTATTAAGAAGCCTCTTATAGGCGGCGCTTAAGATTTCGGAGGAATTCATCTTCTCCTCTGAAAAATTAAAGAAATCCCTCGTTACTTGCATACCCTCCTTCCAACCATTCTCCACGTACCACTTGAATTTAGCGTAGGCCAAATCCATGACCTTCGGAGAATCTATTTTTTCTTTTGGAATGATTATTAAATCCTTGGCCTCTCGGATTCGCTTTAAGAAAGAAACTAAATCATGGGCGTTGTTACTTTCTTCAAAATCTTGGCGTAAGTTTTTTTCTAAGCCCGTAAGGGTTGCATCTAAGATTTCGGGCAAGGCGATCGTATTCACGAGGGCGGGGAAATTTTTTTTAAGCTCGGCCACAAAATACGCGTCCCCCTCCTGTAGTTTTTTCAAAATAGCGGTCCGTGCTTCTTCAGTAACCCTTTTAGATTCCAGGGTTTCAGAGGAGATTTTAAAATTACGGGCTAAGTCCTCAAGCTGGAAAGCATATCCTGCCCGCAAAGCACCGACCGCCGCTTGCTCTATAGCAGAGGACGCTTCGGGGGATATAAATGAGTCATCAGAAAGAGTAAAAACCTTCTTTAGCTTTTCAGCTTTGCGTAAACTACAAGCATTCAATGAGTTACAAATTTCATCAATAACCAGCTTATCAACGACAGACTCAGGGAGCGAAAATGCTTTCCCGATTTCTTGTATTCCATCTATCTGCGTAGGCTCACCGCGAGACCGCGCATCAAATATATCCTTAATATCGCGCAGGATCTTGGCAATAGCCATAGAGCCTAACTCGATCTTTTGTTCTTTAGGCACATAAAAATTCTTAAGAATGGAAAGCATTTTCCGATTCTTATAGTTCCATTCATCATTGCCCTCAATAATATTTTTAATCGCCGCACACACCTCAGCCACAAATTCTACAGATTTCAATTCTGTGCTGGTTAACTTCGTCTTCTTTCTAGCTTCTAGCGCCTGCCAAATGTCACCCTCTTGAAGCAAAAAAATCAAATAATTATTGTCTTTATTGAACTCCATCGGCTCTGGCAGCTTCTCCGCTTGAGGCGTAATAAATTCTTCAGGAAACATCAGCTCTTCAAGCGTTGGCTCCACATTAGCTGCCAGGAAATCATCGGGCGATCGGCCAACCCTGTTTTCACTTTCAGTTTCTTGTGGGATGGCGGCCTCTTCGCTTGGTGCTTCGATTGTCGGGTCGCTATTTTCTTCTTGGTTATTTTCAAAAAGCGAGGCTTCGCGCCACTCTTCAGGCCGGGTGACGCCAGCTGCTTCCAAATCTTTTTCAATGGCTTTTTTATCATTTTTCTCCCTGCCTCCGAAAAATTTTTCCATCATATTCTTACTAAGAAATCTCGATACAT
>CAYVHQ010000062.1:0-4730 GCA_964451345.1 uncultured Gammaproteobacteria bacterium
ATGGACTATATCATCATCCGCCAATTACGGATGCAAGGCGCTTCCGCCCTTACGACGTAAGGGAGTACTCCCTCTCGGGATAGTCTCTGAACCTTCCCCGCGAACGGGGCTTGGCTGCTGATTACCATGGCCTTGCGGCTTCAGGCTTCCAGCAATTCACCTTGTTTTCGACCTCGATTGCTCGAGGAAGCTGCGTCGAGTGCCTTGCGGCACGAAAACTTTTTCACAGCCAACTGCTCTACCGCTGAGCTACCTGGGAACGGTAAACCTAGAGCCATATGCCTAGGTACATGTCTTAGGATAGAGGAAAAGGCCTGTTGTGTCAATAAACCAGCTAATTTCAGAAAAGGTCCACAATATAATGATTAATACCAGAAATCAGCACGGTTTTCTGGGATAAAAAGAAAAACGTCCTGATTCATTAAGAACCAGGACGAGTTACAATCTAAAGCTTGAAGGCGATAATTTTTTCCGCCTCTTCCGCAATGGCAGCCAGCTCTTTTCCGTTCGATTTCATATATTTAATATCATCAGAATAAGCAGTGAGCTTCGTTCTACACTCAGACTTGTCTTTTATTGTTTTCTCTTCTATCTTATTTCCCCATATAAGATAAATAAAATTTTTTCTGAGAAACTTTATGAATCTTGCATTTGAAATCTGGGTGTATAGCACTAGTGCTAACGCTATAATAATTCCAGCAACAAATCCTCCTACTGAGTTGAAAGCAATCGAACCAAGCATCAAAATAATTCCTGCCACAGCTCCTACTAGTGACACAGCCTGCTCTAGCCAATTTTCGTAGGGGTGTTCATTGTGGAACGCGGCGTTCTTATAGTTTGAAACAGTATTAGAAACAGCAAAATAGTTGTTATTCATCTCTTTTTAATTGTTTAAATTTTTTGGGTTTTCTCCGCCTCCATTTTGAAGAAGCAAGGAAAACCCAATAAACCAACAATTAAACGGAGTATGTCAAAGAACCGTATAGAATACATTATAGCACATTTAACATATAAAGTCAAGTAATAGGGCTATTTAAGCTTTATTTTAGCCAAAAAAAATACCCCCTCCTCGGCCGCTCAGGCCATGGAAAGGGTATTTTGTGATTACTGGATCAAATCTAGTAATCCTTCAATTTCTTGATGAGATGGTGCTTCTGGATTTTCTCGAGGGTCTTATATTCAATCTGGCGAATACGCTCACGTGTGACGTCGAACTCGGCACCCACCTCTTCAAGGGTATGGGAGACGCCGTCAATCAGACCAAAACGCATCTCGAGGATCTTCTGCTCGCGGGGCGTCAGCTGCGAAATAATCTCATGGACATAATCCTTGAGAAGCTGGAGAGCAGCAGCGCGATCCGGCGTGACGTTCTTAACGTCCTCGATGAAATCCTCGAGGGTCGAGTCTTCCTCGTCTTCGCCGACAGTCGTTTCGAGGGAAATCGTATCCTGGGAGATTTTAATAATGTAGCGGACCTTATCAATCGCCTCGCCCATTTCCGAAGCGATTTCTTCGGGCAACGGCTCGCGGCCGAGATCCTGGATCAGCTGACGCTGGA
Source organism: uncultured Gammaproteobacteria bacterium (assembly GCA_964451345.1). Classification (GTDB taxonomy): domain Bacteria; phylum Patescibacteriota; class Patescibacteriia; order Patescibacteriales; family Patescibacteriaceae; genus Patescibacterium. The sequence goes on from CAYVHQ010000062.1 coordinate 1,559, forward strand.
TGTGCTGGAACTTATTGATCGTCTCGACCATATGGACCGGGATGCGGATGGTACGGGACTGGTCGGCCAGCGAACGAGTAATCGCCTGGCGGATCCACCAGGTGGCGTAGGTCGAGAACTTGAAGCCCTTGCGGTATTCAAACTTTTCGACAGCGCGGAATAAACCGATATTCCCCTCTTGGATAAGGTCAAGCAAGCTCAGCCCTTTCGAGCCGGCGAATTTCTTAGCGATGGAAACGACGAGACGGAGGTTGGCTTCGATGAGGCGGCGTTCGGCATCCTTATCACCGCGTTCCTTGCGCTTAGCTAATTCAATTTCCTCTTCATTCGTCAAAAGCGGCACTTTACCGATTTCGCGCAGGTACATCTGGATTGAGTCGGAAGACAGTTCGGAAATATCGAACTTCAAGCGGTCTTTGTCGCTGCCGAGAATCGAGGAGAGGGCCGCCGACTTTTTCGTGTTGGCATCAAAATCTAAAAAGCCGCCGGAATCTTCAATGATACGGATGCTGTTGCGCTGCATTTTCTCGAGAGTCAATTCGTAGTCAAAGACATAATTCTCCACCTCGGGAAAAGCCTGCAGTAATTCCGTCTCAGTTACGAAACCGCGCGGACGCACTTTGGCAATCATGGCATCAATCAGGGACTGGTCAATCTTAGCTGGCGCCTTGTCGGTCGCATGTCGGTTGACGAAGGGGCGCTTCGGCGCAGACTTAACCGCTTTAGCTTTCGGCGCGGGGCTTTTCTTCATGGGTTTGGAAACCTTTTTCACGGGTTTTTTAGAAGCTTTGGGCATAATGAGTTATGCAGCGGAAAGTTGCCTAATTTCTTCCGCTAGCGCGTTAAATTCTTTGAGCAAACCATTCAAGCGCTCCTCTTCGGCCGGAGGGCGCTGTTTCTTCGATTCGAGTTCGAACATGAGGCGCGTAACAACTTTGAGGCGGCTGTTCAGATAATACTGGCGCAGCTCGCGAATGGTCGCGCTAATGAGGGTTTCCGCTTCCTCGAATGTAGTTTCAAAAAAATTCTTTTCGACTAAGAGGGCCAGGCGGTCCAAAGACTGCGTGTCGCCCGCCGCTGCCTGGCCATAGTCATTGAGCCAGTTACGCAAAGCGGCATAATCAAAGGAATCGCTGCCGGCAGCCAGGGCCCCGGAGGCGTTGTTCTTATTATAATATATAACTAATTGCTTGTACAGGGACTGATTGGAAGCGCCCGCCAGCTGATCAATCGGCAGGCGATGAGAGACTGAGTCGATAAATGCCGGGTATTTCAGCAGCAGTCCGACCAGCTGTTCAGATAAGAGCTCCGGACGGTTTCGCGGCTCAGGCGCAGGCGCGGCCGGCAAAGCGGCGGGGGCGTTTTCCGGCCGTTGCTCTCCCCCGCCGTAACGTCCGAGATCCTGGCGCAAAGACCGTTCATCCATACCGATGGTCTGAGCCAGACGGCGCAGCCAAAAATCGCGCTCCACCGGATTGGCAATCTGGGCGACGCGGGGCATCAGCGCTTCAACGGCATGACGGGCAGCGCTTGGTGAAGAAAAATCCAACTCGGCGAGCGTTTCATCAAAAAAATATTCCATTACCGGGCGGGCGTCAGCCACGGCCTGTTTCCAGCCGCTTGGATTAAGACGAATGCATTCGTCCGGGTCTTTGCCTTCCGGCAGCGTAATGATAAGCGTTTCCATTTCCTGCTGCCAGGCCTGTTCGCTGCCGCGTTCGACGGCGAGCTTGCCGGCCTTATCCATATCATAGGCAAACGCAATGCGATTGGAAAAACGTTTAAGCGTCTTAATCTGGTCAGCGGTCAGGGCAGTTCCGGAAGAAGCGATGACATTCATAAACCCTGCCTGCTGCGCCGTCACACAATCCATCTGCCCCTCGACAAGAATCGCCAGATCATGGTCGCGGATGGCCTGCTTGGCTTTATCAAGTCCGAAGAGCATCTTGCTCTTATCGTACACAAGAGTTTGCGGGCTGTTAATATATTTTCCCTGCATGTCACGGCCCTCGAAGGCGGGCAGGATGCGGGCCGTGAACCCGACGATGTTGCCGTTCACTTCACGTAGCGGGAACATAATGCGGCCGCGGAAACGGTTATAGAAACGGCCGGTCCCCTCTTTCTTGGCCGTCAGGCCGGCGGCATAGATGTCGTTCTCATGAAAACCTTTCTGCCGCAAAAACAAGGCAACATCATCCCAGGAATCGGGCGCATAGCCAATCTGCCAGGAACGAATCGTCTCTTCGTTCAAGGCGCGCTGTTTGAGATAAGCGCGGGCCGGCTCGGCTGAGGGGTGCGTCAGGAAGGTGCGGTGATAGAATCCGGCGGCTTGCTCAAGGATGTCGAGGAGCTTGTTGCGTTGCGAGGCGCGCGGTCCGTCGTCGCGGGAGAGTGTCACACCGGCGCGCGGCGCGAGGAGACGTAGCGCTTCCGGAAACGTCAGCTTCTCAATCTCCATGATAAAGTTGAAAAGATCACCGCCCTTGCCACAGCCAAAACAATACCAGACCTGTTTGGTCGGACTGACCGTGAAGGAAGGCGACTTTTCGTTATGGAAGGGGCACTTAGCCAAAAAATTCCCGCCGGCCGGTTTGAGCGGCGTGTATTGGCGGATAACCTCGACGATGTCGAGTTTGGCCTTTATTTCATCGGACGGTTGGAGCATAGTAATTTATACGGTCGGAAAATGGGGGCGTTACATGAAAATAGAAAGCTACATGCCGCGGAGAATGGAAGAAAAACGGCTGGCGCGCGGATCGGCCGATCGGCCGGAGTCGGGAGCGGCCGGGCGAGAAGAACCGGATCGACCGCCGCTGCCCGGTCTGGCCAATGACTTAATACGAGCGGCCTCTTGTTCGACGAGCGGTCCGTCGTATTCGCCGGCATGGGCGGCCGTGCCTTCGTAGCTGGCTTGTTTCTGGTCGATATGGATATTGAAAACGTAGTGATCGGCTTCGTCGTCAACGTAAATATGGAAACGGGGATAATGGCCATTGCCAAGGGCGCGGGCGAAACTGCCCTTGCCGGTATGCCAGGATTCGATATACAGATAGCCGGCCGAGCGCAAAAAGGCCGGATAGGGCTGGTCGAGACTACTGTGCGGGATAGAGAATTTCATGTTTCTGAGCTAATATTGGGTTATCTTTGTGGTTTAGTCAAGGCGAGGCGCCGG
>CAYVHQ010000063.1:0-4508 GCA_964451345.1 uncultured Gammaproteobacteria bacterium
TCATAATAAAGAAAAACATCCCTCACGGGAGCTAGGCCCGCTGAAGGATGTTTATTGTTAGCGAAATTTTGTTTATCACAATTTTTTCCAGACACAACATGTAGTAGTCGATGCGGCTATCTTAGCACATTAGACGGGAAAGTCAAGAGGCAATCCCCTCTTTTCTGGGCTCGCCAATTCACTTACTTAAGATGCACGCTAATACGATCAGCTAAAGACGGCGTGAGCGGCCAGAACGAAGGCGTAAACTTTAATTCATAGCTTTCAATCATCGGCAGCGACTTAAGATAGCCTTCGAGCTGAGGCCGACGAAGGGAAATAATCTTCGTACGGTCAATCAGAGCCTCGGGGTCGCTAGCGGCAGCGGAGGCCGCTGTCTTCATGCTCACTTCAGCAATATTATCCTCGGTATCTGCCTGTAAAATTGAAAAGGCAGGACGAGCGGCGGCGACATCAACCTCAACACCATTAGGAATGGCGGCGGAAAGAGCGGTATTAGTAAAGTCCTTAACGCTATCGCGCTTGAAGGCAACAATAGTAATTGTACCGCTGGCGGTTGCCTTAAAACCAGTGGCCTCATCATCAGCTTTGGCCGACGCAACAACTTTTAAGCTTTTTTCATCGAGACTGAATAGCTTCTCAGAATAATCGGCATAGGTTTCTTCAATGTCCTGTTTGGCCTTTTCCAGTAAAGCAGCCTTAGCCAGGGTCGTGGCCGCAGCAATGTCATCGGCCGTAACGAAGCTCGTGCCCTTTTCCTGATAGCGAACTGATCCGGCTTTGGCGTCAGCGTATATCTTATCCTGTAATCCGGCCCATAGTCCGGGAATTGTCAGGCGGGAATCGGCCAAGGAAAAAGAAGGGTCGCTTGCTTCGCCATACACTTCTGCTTCAACCTGTCCCCCGGCCGGAACCGTCACCGTATTACGCAAACGAAGCAACTGACCATCTGGCGTGAGTAGACGAGTGGTAGCGACCAGCGGCTGGTCTTTTATATAACCATTAACGAGCGTAACTGTCCCGCTAAGTTCAGCACCGCTTACTTTCTTGCCGCTGGCGGCCTGCGTAACCGATGCTTCGGCTTCCAACGCCCGGACAACACCCAGCGTGCTTCCGGCCGGAACAGCATAATCAGCCGGACGATCGTATACTTTAAAAGAAGTAGTTCCCTCCACGGCAGTCTCGCGCGGAGTTACTGCAATGTCGAGCCTGACAACGGCAAAGTACCCGACGGCCGCAAGGGCGACGAGACTGAGAACGACAAAACTAACGGCAATCTTCCGGTACAAACGGAATGTCCAACTGAGCCGGGAGCCCTGTATCTTATCGGCAATCATTTCCTCGACAAAGGGATCCTGATAGAGCGGCCGAGGTGAATAGCTTTCCGCCAACGGCTCCGGCGGAACAACCGTATTAGCTTGTATCAAATGATCGAGCTCAGGCGAAGTGCGGACGCGCCTCACCTTAATCGCACCGCTGCCCGATTTCGGCTTGGCTTTGGTGACGCGGGCTTTTTTAATTTTTATTTCAGCTGCCATATAATATGTTTAGGTATGTGCTTATTATAATCTGCTTTTGCTTCCTTGACAAGCGGACTGAAGAGTGGTAATTTTTTCAATTGCGTACGTTACAAATTTTTCAAACCAAACATTAAACAATGGCTAATCATTTTATCAAGATCAGCAAACAAACCGCCACCACATACCGGGTGAGCGAAATCCCCCGCATTACCAACAATCCGCATTTCCTGTCAATGCTCGCTACATTCAATTGCACGCTCGGCAAAATAGAAGATTTAAACCCCGAGGTAAAATTCATCGCCTTCAGCCTGGATATCCCGCCGGAGAACGAAAAAGACGTCAAGGAATGGCTCTATGCCAACGCGACAACGCTCTCACCTACTCCGCCAAAAGACTCCACTGAACTGCAAAGCGAGAACTGGGATGAAATGTTTGCCTTAGTCTCCGAGAAACCAGAGACAACCATACCAGGTTTTCCTTTCTCCGTCCCTTTCCCCCGCATGTATGGCGGTCAACAATACGACATCATTACTGCTGGCGGAAGAATCTTTCGGGCGGAGGTAAATGATAGCCGCGAATGGATGCAAGAAGGACTGGAATGGAGGACCTTAGGAAAAAACAGAGATGGAAATAAGGAAAAAGCATTTGTCGCCGCCTGGAAACTTCGCCCACCAACACCTAAAACAAATACATAAATTTTGTCTAAAAAGAAACAGCCCGGAAAAATCCGGGCTTTTTTTTGTTCACTCAGTTTCAGGCGACCTGAGCGACGCCATTAAGACGTTCGCGCAAGCGTTCCAACAACACGGGCTGCTTATCGACGGACAATTCAGTCTCAATGGTTCGCGCGCCCTGATCCGAACGTACTTCAAAGAAAACTTTCTGCGTACCGGGATACTCGCGCAAGAGAACCTGGAGTTTTTCAAATAGTTCGGCGCTTAATTTTTCCTGTCGGATAAGAATGCGCAGGCCGCTGGGCGCCGCCGGACGGGGCGCAGTCTGAGCGATGGCCTGCCGATAAGAAACAGGCGACGGCTTAACATACGCTTTAGCGCGGGCCGGCGCTGTCTTGGAAAAATCGCGCACGGCTATACTGGCGTTCTCCGGAGTCAATTCAACTGCCCGATTAGCTAATAATTTTAGCTGTCCGTCCTTATCTGACAGCGTTCCCTGACAAAGGAGCACCTTGCCTTCCTGCCAGAGGAGCGGATTTTCCGTCAGGAGCTTAGGGAAAACAATGACCTCGATATTGCCGCCATCCTCAAGCTTAACGAAAAGCATCGTCTCATTTTTGCGCGTCAGAATCTTCTTAATCGTCGAAACGACACCGGCAACGACCAATTCGCGATTAGCCATCGCCTCCACCAGCTCGACCATCGGCGTAGCGCAGGCGGCTACAATCGGCTTATACTCCGTAAAAGGATGCTCGGTAATATACAGCCCAAGTAATTCCTTTTCCCAGGCAAGCTTCTCCCGCTGCGTAGCCGGCGGGGCCGGCGACAGCTTAATTTCCTGCAGTCCCGGTCCGCTCGTGCTGGCAAACAGGCTAACCTGGCGATTAATTTTGCGAGCCGTCGTCTCCTTGTGGAAATTTAACAGGGACTCAAGGTTAGCGAGCAGCTGGCCTCGCTCACCAAGCGAATCAAGCGCGCCGCTCTTAACGAGGCTTTCTAATGACTTTCGATTAAGATCCTTATCATCGATCCGCTCCAGCAAATCTGTCGGATGAAGAAATGGTCCATTCGCCTTGCGTTCCTTGATAATCTCTTCGGCAATATGCTCACCCAAGTTTTTGATGGCCTTCAGTCCGAAACGGATTGTTTTGCTTTGCTCGTCGACAGCCACCGCATTGGCCGTTGTGCCGCTCGTCACGACGGTAAAATTAGCAAACGACTGGTTGATATCCGGCTGCTGGATTTCGATACCCATATTGCGGCACTCCTCGATCTCAATGGCGATACGATCCGTGTCCTGCTGATCAGAGGTGAGGAGAGCGGCCATGAATTCAGCTGGGAAATTAGCTTTGAGATAGGCGGTCTGATAAGAAATCATCGCATAGCAGGCGGCATGCGAACGGTTGAAACCGTAGCCGGCAAACGGCTCGATGAAAGAAAAGATCTCTTCGGCCAGCTTGACCGTCAAGCCGTTCTTGACGCAGCCTTCGACAAATTTTACTTTCTGTTCGGCTAGCAGCTTAACGATTTTCTTACCGACGGCCTTACGCAGGATATCGGCCTGAGCCATACTGAAGCCGGCCACATCGCGGGCGATTTGCATGACCTGTTCCTGGTAGACCGCCACGCCATAGGTAATGCTGAGAATCGCTTCTAATTTAGGGTGAAGATATTTCAGCTTCTTGATACCGTGTTTGCCGGCGATATAATCGGGAATCCACTCCATCGGACCCGGGCGGTAGAGCGCGCCCATAGCGATGATGTCTTCGAAGACCGAAGGCTTAAGCTCTTTAAGATAACGCTTCATGCCGCTCGATTCGAACTGGAAGACGCCGGTCGTCTCGCCTTTCTGGAAGAGCTCATAGGTCTTGGCATCGTCCAGCGGCAGATTATCGATATCGACTTCGACGCCGTGCGTATTTTTTATAATAGTAATCGCCGCCTCGATAACTGTCAGGTTGCTCAGGCCGAGGAAGTCCATCTTAAGGAGTCCAAGGTCTTCAATCGGGTGAAGCGAGTATTGCGAGACAAGACTTTTATCGGAGGTCGAAGCGAATTGAATCGGGACATGATCAGTCAGGAGATTCTTGGTAATAAGCACGCCGCAGGCATGAACCGAAGAATGGCGGGCAACGCCTTCCAGCTTGAGCGCGTAATCAAGAATGCGTTTCGCTTCCGGCTCGGCATACATCGCCTTCAGTTCCGGTACCTTGGCCAAGGCCTCTTTCAGCTTGGTCATCGGCGGCACTGCCTTGGACAGCTTATCGCAATAATCATAGGGATAATTAAGGACGCGACCGACGTCGCGAATGGC
>CAYVHQ010000064.1:0-4075 GCA_964451345.1 uncultured Gammaproteobacteria bacterium
GAACCCGGTCTACATCCACCCCATGGACGCGTACTACCGGTATACTACAGCCCGATACTCAATTGTGCAGGCAGCGTTTTCTTGTGCGCTCATTGTAGCAAAACCTTGCTACTCGGCAAACTACGGCCAATCTAGCAGAAGACGTACGGTCACTGAGCAATTGCTTTATAGCCGAAAAAATCGTTGCAATCGGAGCACCAAGGCAAGGAGCCCCCATCGATCCAGAAAATAGCGAGCCATGATCCGCCAGCGCAAAATATCAACTCCCGCATTGACGAACTGCAGAGCATCGAGCTCTTCCTTCCAGGCAACAACGGCTGGTGCCGCACCGTCCGACACATAGGAACCGACCGGCAAATTAAAGATGTTGCCTTCAGCTAAGGCGCTGTGTGTGCCTTCCAATCCAATATTTGAAACAAGATTTATGACTGGCGTGACAGTCAACTTGTCGCGGCGCAGGAGCGAGTAATTCCAGTTCGTATCCCAGGTATCCACCAGACCGCGGGCCATCTTATCAAAAATTGCCGTATAAAAATAAACAATATTGCTCTGCCGGAAAACCGTGCGCAACCAGCCGCTTTTATTCCGTTCCGCCCACTGCGGCATACCTGATTCATAGAGAACCTCCCAGCGCTCCCGCCAGGTCGCCCATCCCCAAATGGCATAATATTTGGAAAAGAAATATTTTTCCGGCCTAGGCTCGGTACCGAGAAAGCTTGTTCCGCTCACCATGGCTACTGCCGGCTCTTTTTTGTAACGCGCCAACATCTCTTGGCAAAATCCAAAAAAATCTGCCGCCGGAAGACAATCGTCTTCAAGTATAATCCCCTCCTCAACCTGGCTAAAGAACCAGCTTATGCCCGAGGCGACCGCTGCTTCGCAGCCGAGGTTCTCGTCGCGAAATAGCGTTTCAACGCGGCAGTCCCAATCAATGCCATCAAGCAGCTGCTGCCGCATCGTCGCGCAGAGGGCGGCTTCGCCCGGTACGGCGGAACGCGGTCCGTCAGCGGCAATAAACAGCTGTTTCGGCTGTGCCTCCCGAATTGCGGCAAGAACGCGCCGGGTCGTATCCGGACGGTTAAACACCAAAAAGAGGACAGGAGTATCAAACATACGTGTGGACCTGAGGGGACTCGAACCCCTTACCTCGGCAATGCGAATGCCGCGCTCTACCAGATGAGCTACAGGCCCGCGGCCGGCCGCGCGTGCGCCGGAACCGGTCGGAAATTATTTCTGTATCAAATCAATCTTTTGAATCTTCACATCATCGATCGGATGATCATTGCCGTCGACGGCCACTTTCTCGATCTTCTCAACGATGTCCATACCCGACTTTACGTAACCAAAATTCGTGTGCATGCCGTCCAACCAAGGTGTCGCGTCCTTAGTGACAATGAAGAACTGTGAGCCGTTCGTTCCTGCTCCGGCATTAGCCATCGCCAGCGAACCCTTGACCAGCGTATGGCTGTTGAATTCATCGGCAAACTGGTAGCCTGGGCCACCCATACCATGCGTTGAACGGTCGGCATTCTTAGAGTTTGGATCGCCGCCCTGAATCATGAAGTCGGCAATAACGCGATGGAAGAGCGTTCCGTCATAGAAACCTTTCTTGGCCAAGGTCAGGAAATTCGAGACAGTGACCGGCGATTCAGGATAGAAAACGACTTCAATTTTGCCCATATTCGTTTCGAGTACAGCGCCGGAATACTGCGCGGCGAGCGTCTGGTCGATCTGCTCCGGGACATTGGTCATAGGTGTTTGGTTAGTTGGCTGAGCCGTCGGTACCGACTGGCCATCATTGCCTGAATAAGAGTCATTATACGTCGTCGTCTTGCTTGCCGAACCGCAACCGGCCAGGAACAAAGCGAGAAACAATACGGGAATGATTTTTTTCATAGTGTACTAATTAGATTAGTTTGTCAAAATTTTTCCGATGATGGAAGGAAGGATTGTTTATTTCACATAGAAATCCTTTTTCATCTCGCTGTCTTCCGCCGAGCGCTTTTCTTCAATCACTTCTTTAGCCTTGGCGCGCAGTTCTTCAAGATTTAGTTTGTCTAATTCGCGGCTGCGCTTTTCCAAAAAAACCTTATCATTTAGGGCCGGATCTTCAATAACTTCAGAAAGCAGCACGTCAAGGATAGCGCCGATCTTTGGACCGGGTTCAATGCCAAGCAGCTGCATGAGATCATCTCCCTTTATCGCCAGCATCTTGACCGACACCGGATCATGCCGCACCTTTTCCATCATGTATTGCAGGTGGCGCAGTTTATAGGGAACGGCCTTAGCAACACCGGAACCGAGGCGGTCTGCCACACGCAAATCGATAAGATCAGAGAGATTCTCCTCCCCTACTTTCCTGATAAGCCGCCGCACTGAAGCGGCCGTAACCTCGTCCACATTATAATAGAACATATGATTCCTGACCAGCGTGACGATGCGTTCAGTATCGGCCGCGGAAAACTTCAGGCGCGTCAGTATTTTCTGGGCCATTTTCGCGCCGACCATTTCATGATTATAGAAGGTCGCACCGCCGTCGATTATTTTCTTGGTACGCGGCTTGCCGATGTCGTGCATGAGCGCGGCCAGGCGAATTTGCCAGGCTGGGTTCGGACAATGGCGCAGCGAAGCCAGGTTGTGATCATAGACGGTGCTCGTATGATGATGATTCTGGGTCATGCCGATACCTTCTTCTAATTCCGGAATGATGTAATGAAGCAGTTTGGTTTCCTGTAATTTTTCGAGGCCGCCGGCCGGCTTGGGCGAAGCTAGGATCTTAATAAGTTCGTCGCGGATACGCTCATTGGCAATAAATTTAATATTACCGGCGGCCTTTTGAATACCTCGTTCCGTCTTGCCTTCAATGGCGAAACCAAGCTGACAGCTCAGGCGGATAGCCCGCAGCATGCGCAAGGCGTCCTCACGGAAACGGTCCTCTGGCTCACCAACAGTGCGGATGACGCGCTTTTTGATGTCGCGTTCGCCGCCGAAGAGATCAACGATTTGGCCGTCCGCCCCCATAGCCAGGGCGTTGATCGTAAAATCACGGCGCGAGAGGTCGTTCTCCAGCTTGTCTTCAAAGCGCACTTCATCCGGCCGGCGATGGTCGCTGTAACCCTGTTCGCTGCGGTACGTCGTCACTTCGACGACCGCCGTCAGGGATTCGCCGTCGCGGATCGGCACTATGACCGTTCCAAAAACGTTTTCATACTTACTGTCAGGAATTGCCGCCTGAATCTGTTCCGGGCGGGCATTGGTTGTGATATCCCAGTCCTTCGGCTCTTGGCCGAGCAGCCAGTCACGTACTGAGCCGCCGACGACATAAGCCTCAAAACCCGCCTCGGTCAGGCGGGTCATAATATCAGTAATGTAGTCAGGAAATTTCATGTTCTGAGTGTTAGCGACCATGGTATATGTAATCTAGCGAAACGCGCCCGTTCTTAATCTCCACTCCTTCGCTCGCCAGCAGCTTAACTTTCTTCGGGCTGCCGGAAGCGAAACCTCCAACTGAGCCATCCGAACGGACGACGCGATGACAAGGAATGTCGGGGGCGAAAGGATTCTTATTCAAAGCATTGCCGACGGCGCGCGCTGACTGCGGCTTGCCGATCATCTGGGCGATAATTCCGTAGGTCGCTACCTGCCCTTTCGGGATGCGCGCGCACGCTTTCCAGACTGCCTCGGCAAACGCCAGGTCTTTCTTCTTGGCTAGTAATCCTGCGAGGGCTTTTTTGTCGACAGTCTGTTTCATGTAAACTACTCTTCGCTCCCTATGTTATTTTAATAGCCCTGGCGGCAAAAGATCGCCATACCCCGCGCTGAAAAGATTAATCAGACTCGGCAAATAGAGCCAGGCGGCGATAATCGGCAGCACGATAAGTAGTACTTTAATAAAGTCCATGACGCGCACCCATTTTATATAATTATGGGTCTTGGCGGCCAGGTCGCGGGTTTCACGCGCCAAATCACGGGTCTCCTCCAGGAGTTTAGTGATATCGGCTTTTTCTTCTTTAATCTCTTCTGCAATCATAATGGCTAATATTAGTATAAATATTGCTATAATCAGTTTACACTA
>CAYVHQ010000065.1:0-3701 GCA_964451345.1 uncultured Gammaproteobacteria bacterium
CATTTCCTCTAAGATGCGAACGTATGGATATCAGCATCATCATCGTTAACTACAACAGCAAGGGACTGACCCTTAATTGCGTCAAGTCTATTGAAGAGGCCGACTTCGGCGCGCTTGAGCATGAAGTTATCGTCGTCGATAACGCCTCGGGTGACCGCTTGGAAGAAATTTTGCGCTGGCAGCATCCCAATGTTATTTTCATCCAGAGCGAGGTGAATAAAGGCATGGGCGGCGGCAATAACATTGGCCTGCGCCGCGCCCGAGGGAAGTATCTCGTCGTCATGAACCCTGATACGATCGCCTTTCGCGATACGTTCCTCCGTTTGCACGCCTTCATGGAAGAGAATTCGGCTATTGGCATGGCCGGGCCGAAACAATTCAACCCGGATCAGACCGTTCAAGATTCGGCGTACCGCTGGCATAGCCTCATGATGCCGGTGTATCGTCGGACGTTTCTTGGCCGACTGCCCTTCGGGAAAAAGGCCGTGGCGTCATTCTTGATGCGGGATGAGGGAAAGGAGTTGCCGCGCGATGTCGACTGGCTCCTCGGCTCCTGTCTGTTTATGCGCGCCCGGGCATTAAAAGAGATTGGAATCTTTGACGAACGCTTCTTCTTGTATTTTGAAGACACCGATTTGTGCCGGCGCTTTTGGGAAAAAGGGTGGCGGGTGGCCTATTACCCTTTGTCCCATATCATTCATAATCACAACCGGGCCAGCGCGCATAATCCGTGGTATGCTTTTTTTCTTAATTCAGCCAGTCGTCGCCATATTGGCTCCTGGATACGCTATCTCATCAAATGGGCCGGCAAAAAAGAACCGCAGCACTAAACGCGGTTCTTTTTAAATGGATGTAAAACTTAAAAGGCGAGGCGGAATAAGCCGTCCTGCCCGTTGGCACGGCCGGTAAAATAGAGTTCATGCTGACTGATGCGAATGAGCGTGTCGAAGCGCTCCGGCTGGAGCAAGAGAAGAGAGTCGGCGAATGGCTGAGAGGAAGCGGGACGCACGTAAATGTTTCCGCTGGCGACGAACAAATAATAATCGCTTTGCGGAATGCGGGCAATGGCCGCGACAGCCTCACCCCAGCGCGAGAGTATTTCGTCAGAACCATTGCTCCAATGACGCAACTCGAAGGGAGTGGCATAGAACAGCTCGCTGTTATTCCAGCGACCGGTTTGAAAATGATCCGCGATAGGAGCAAGCCGATAGGAAGAAAGCAGGGGAAGGGGCCGTTCCAGACGATAGAGTGGACCGCCGCCGATTGTTTGCACGAGCACATTGTCTTGTCCGTCGGCCGCGAATCGGTAGCGACCCGCCGGTAAAGTTTGCCGTACTTCCCGTTCCGGAGAGGTAGTGTCGAAGATGAGGAGTGTCGGAGTATTGCCCGCTACGAGTAGCATGGTACGTGCATTTTCGACATGCATATCGCTAACCGGCGTGACGCCGAGCTGATCGGTTATATCAAGACGCATCTTTTTAAGCTTTTCTATCGGGTCAAGACGCCAGAGGTTGCTGCTTTCTATCGCCCAGAGCTGTCCGTCTGCCGCCCAGCGTATGATAGAGGCGTTTATTCCAAAGACAGTATTAATATCGGTCAGCGAGGCAGATTGGCGGTCATAAAGCAGCGCTTGGCCGATTAACAGAAAGCGTCCGTCCGGCGACCAGCTCATTTCTTTATTCGTCGCTTCTTGGGAAATCTCGATGCTTTGCGAGGTGCCTTCGCTCAGGGAGGTAATCGTGATAACCGTTCCGGCGAACGTGGCGAGCAGCTTTTCGTCGGCGGAGAGAGAAATGTTGGTTGAGGGCGAGAGCGCCGTTACCAGCTGCGCGCTGTTCTTTTGGAATAGTTCGATTGTCCCGGTGTTATGGACCTGGCCGGGTTGAAGGCTGATTTTTTCTTCCCAGGGGGCATAGCCGTCCAAATCGAGCCGCAACACATAGTCGCCGGGTTTCAGTCCGGAAATTTTGGTTTTAGTATGAGGATCCGGGGCCTGGCCGAAAAATTGGCGAGCGAGACTGCCGGGCGTTTCGCCATTAAGGGTAAGTGTTGCTCCCGCCGGATCGCTATCGATAATGATGCCGGCGGTTTTTTCCAGTTCGAGGCGCTGCCAGTTAACGGAATTTCCCGTTGCGTACAAAAGAATCACCGGCACAATTACCGCAAAAAGAAAAATGAAGAAATAAAAAAGGAGGCGGCGTTTGGCAAGCGACATACTGTAAGGAGTTTAAGAGGAGGCAAACGTCAGTCCACGCGGCTAATAGCGACGCCAAGCGCCTTGAGGCGCTGCTCGATATTCTCATAGCCGCGTTCGATCTGGTATATATTGTCGATGCGCGTAGTGCCGCGGGCGATAATGCCGGCGATGATCATGGAGATTCCCGCCCGCAGATCAGGCGAGGTGAGGGCACGGCCATGCAGCGGAGTTGGTCCCTGTATGACGACGCGGTGCGGATCGCACATGGTTACGCTCGCGCCCATCTGTGACAGCATGTCCGTAAAAAGAAGGCGGCGGTCATAAATCGTTTCATGAATGAGCGAGGAGCCGTGTGCCTGGGTCATGAGCACGGTAAAGGGCGATTGCAGGTCGGTAGGGAAGCCGGGGTATTCGTGAGTTTTCAAATTATAAGCCGGGAGCTTCTTGGGGAAAGTCGTTATCTTGAGCCAGTCGCTTCCAACGGAAAAACCGATACCGAGTTTGCGGAATATGGCCAGAAGTGATTCGACATGAGCCGGTTGGCAGTGGGTGATGGTGAGCGGCGCGCGGGCGGCCGCGGCCAGGATGGCAAAGGTGCCTGTCTCGATTCGGTCGGGAATGATAGTGAACGTACCGGCGGAAAGTTTTTTAACGCCGCGGATGGTAATGGTAGGGGAGCCGGCTCCCTGAATCTTAGCACCCTGGCTGATGAGATAGTCGGCGAGGGCGGCGATCTCCGGTTCCATGGCACAGTTCTTAAGGACGGTGACACCATCGGCTAGAACAGCCGTCATAAGCAGGCTCTCCGTACCGGTAACGCTGACGGTTGTAAAGTAGTATTCGGTGCCGCGCAGACGCTTGGCTTTGATGTGATAGAGCCCGTCGCTTTCGGTCACTTCTGCGCCGAGAGCTCTGAATCCGTCAATAAACAAGTCAATCGGTCGCGTCCCGGCGCCGATAACGCAGCCGCCCGGATGAGGGAAACTGACTGAGCCGGTGCGAGCGAGCAGAGGACCGGCAAACATAATAGAGGCGCGGAACTTATTGGCTAGTTCCGGGCTGATGATAGACGTAGTCGGCCGTTTGAGTTCCAGAATGGCAGTTGCGCCTTTGCGCTCGACGCGGCCTCCGAGCGAAACAAAAACTTCCAGAGCACGTTTGGTATCCTCGATATCAGGCAGATTGCGCAGCCTTAACGGTTCGGCGGACAGTAAAGCGGCAGGGATGATTTTGAGGGCAGCATTCTTGGCACCGCCCACGCGGATTTCTCCGCTGAGACGGTGTTGGCCCTGGATGATGAATTGTGGCATAGCTTTTAGTGTAGCGGAAAGAGACTTTTTTTTCAATCCAGCCTTCATACGCTGTCAGCAGTATGCTATACTGGAACAATGGAAAATATACAACCGGACAGCAGCTTGGTCCTTAGCCCGCGCCGTCGTCGCCTGACATCGCTTATTTTTGGCATCGTGCTTGTTGTCGTTGCCTTTGCCGCCGGCATGCGCAC
>CAYVHQ010000065.1:3711-4055 GCA_964451345.1 uncultured Gammaproteobacteria bacterium
GCAGGCGATACGCAGCCAACAATCAGCTGGAATGGTGAGCGATGGACAGCTTATCAATAAACCTGGCGCTACCGTGCGTGGCCGCGATGTTGATTTTGCGCTTTTTTGGAACGTCTGGGATACTTTGCGCAAAGATTATGTGGACAGCGGCGCGCTGACTGATAAAAAATTATTTTACGGAGCGTTACAGGGATTAGTGCAATCCACCGGCGATCCGTACACAGTTTTCATGGACCCGCAGGATGCTAAAGATTTTCAGGACGATTTAGCGGGCACCTTTGACGGGATTGGGGCAGAAATCGGTTTCCGGGATAATATGCTGGCCATCATGGCGCCGATTGAAG
>CAYVHQ010000066.1:0-1251 GCA_964451345.1 uncultured Gammaproteobacteria bacterium
TAATGGCAAGGATTGCTGTCTAAAAAAATACCCTTAATCCGTTTTTCACGATTAAGGGTTTGTTGCTTATAAGATTGCGATTACTTATTAAATATGAAAGTATCGTATTCAGCTTGCCGCGTTTCTCTTTCATTTTCGGGCAGGCCAACAAGGATTTCGCGGATACGGCTATTTAGTTCGGCTGATATCATTATTAAAAATGATTTGAATTGATTTTTGGGAAAACCTTTTGCTTTAAGGAATGTCAGAAGAACTCGAGCTAATGCTTCGTTTCCCATTTTTTCTTTAAAGCTAAGGAGAGCATCTTCGAGTATTCTTTTTCTGTCGTCTTTCAACGTCCTGCCTGAGGGCGGGTAGATGGTTCGCTCGATCTGATCAAAATAATCAGCGAAAAGACCAGGGAAATATTCTTTTTTCTGCCCCGGACTGAACGACGCGTAGAGAAAATCCGCTAGCGCATCCTGAAGCTTATTTTTATACTTTTTGAAATCGGCCGTGTTAGAGCTTTTTATCAGATTAAGCAACTCGGTCAATCTTTGACTGCCGTAGTTTTCTTCGGTGTTCAGGATTGCATTACAGATGAGGATGTTGCGTTCTAGGTAATAGGTATTAATGGGGCTCAGTAGTATTATTACCCCCAGAAAAAATTGAAGCCCGTTCGTAATCACTCTGGTAAACTCATGAGGATGCCAATCGAATGGCCAGGACATGAGAGTTCCTCCCCAGTGGAGAAATTTTTCCATGTAGCCGCTTCCGAGGTCTGTTGCCAGAAAGATTACGATGACGGTAGCTATGATGCCTTGAATGCACCTTTTTCGAAGATCTGATTTTTTCATATTTATTATTATTTTGAAGGTTCGAGGAATCTGCTATTTTACATATAAAATGTGCTTCTTGTCAAGAACAGCCTGCCCGGAAGGCAGAAATGCGCTGAAACTTGTAATATTCCTAAAAAAATGGTAACATTTAGCCATAAAACATATATCATTATGACTAAAAAAACTAGGAATTGGAGCATTGTCGGCGGTATCATACTCCTACTCGGGGCCGGTATTACCTATAGTGCCATGAACCGCAAATCGACCATTGAATACACGACAGCCGATGTGTCCAAGGGTACGCTTGTGCAGACCGTTACCGAAACCGGTACTATTACACCTGCTAAGGAAATTGAGCTTAATTTCCTCAATAGCGGCCAATTGAGCAAAATGAACGTCATTTAAACTTTCAACTGATTTAATTTCAATAATT
>CAYVHQ010000066.1:1261-3832 GCA_964451345.1 uncultured Gammaproteobacteria bacterium
CAGGTGCTTCCCGAGCAGGCACTGGCTCAAGTAGATTTTTCCAATCTCTCTATTCGCCAGCAGGAAGCCGAGGCGAGCTTGCGCGTCTCTCAGGCCAACGTTACTCAGGCGATTGCTAACGCGCAGTCGGCTCAGCGCGAGTATGATCGTCTGGCCGCTACCTTGAAAGAGGCCGTAAACCAATCGCAGAAAACGTTGCGCGATCTGGAAGACACTTCAGCCTCGACGGTTACCACCTACGAACAGGCAATAACTTCAGCCAAGGAAAACCTGAGGACGAGCACGGTGACCTACCAGCGCGGCATCGATAACAAGACTAACTCTCTGGGGCAGGCAGTTGAGAACAAGCTTTCCGTCGCCACAACCGCTTTGGACAATATTAATCGAATCTTATCTGACAGTAATGCCAAGCCTACGCTCGGCGCGCAGAATAGCGGCCAGGTGAGCCAGACGCAATCGGCCTATGCGGACGGACGCAGTCTATTGAAGCAGGCCAATACGGATTTTCAAACCTACAAGCGTAATGGCGCGTATTTGGATACCGCCTACGATTCGGCTCAGCGGACGCTCGCCAAAACTTTTGACGGTCTCAATTTGATGTATAGCGTTTTAGAAAATACGCTGACGTCACCGACCTTCACCCAGGCACAGCTCGATGCCTATAAAGCCATGATTGATGGCCAGCTGACATCGGTTTCTTCGTCGGTGGTTGCTCTGCAAACTGCGCAACAGGCTGTTACTGATGCGCGCTTAGCACTTGATACTAATACGCTTAACGGCCAACAGAGCATTAATCAGGCCATTGCCAATTACGACAACGCCGTCCGTTCGGCGCGCAATGCCGTTTCGACCGCAACCCTGAACCGCGATCAGCAGCTCGCCTCGGCACAGACCCGTGTCGACAGCACGCAGGCAAACGTCGCCGTTGTTTCCGCTCAGGTCGGACAGGCACAGGCCAGCGTCAGTCTCATCCGTGACCAGATTGCCGACACCATCCTTAAGTCGCCGATTAAAGGCATTGTCACGAAAGTAAATTATCAGGTGGGCGAGCAGGTAACGCCTGGCAAAGCCCTTGTCTCCGTTCTAACTGAAAATAATTTCCAGCTGGAAATTGATATTGCCGAAACTGATATCTCCAAGGTCAAGCTTAATGATGATGCCTCCGTGACGCTTGATTCTCTTGGCAAGGATGTCATTTTTGCCGGTAAGGTTTATTTTGTTGAGCCGGCGGCTACGGTCATTCAGGGAGTTACGTATTACAAGGTTAAAATCAGCTTTGACCCGGCCACTCAGGTTATTAAGCCGGGCATGACGGCCGAAGCGGTCATTACAACCGCCCGCCGCGAAGAAGCCTTGATGATGCCTTCCCGCGCCGTAGTGGAACGCGATAATGCAAAATTTGTCCGTATTCTAGAAAATGGTGCGCCCCGCGAAACGCCGGTTACCGTCGGCCTGAGCGGTGACAACGGCATGGTAGAAGTGCTTGATGGCGTCAAGGAAGGCGATAAGGTCGTCACCTTCGTCAAGGATTCCAGTAAAAAATAAATATGCTCATTAATGTCCGCGACCTCAAGAAGGAATATACCAGCGGCGAGGTCGTGACCAAGGTGCTGCATGGGCTGACCTTCACGATCGACAAGGGAGAATTTGTTTCCATTATGGGACCGTCCGGATCGGGAAAATCGACGCTCATGCACATACTCGGCTTCCTGGACCGCGCCAGCTCCGGTACCTTCGAATTTGACGGCCGCGATGTTACTGGTCTGTCCGACGATGAGCTGGCCCGCTTCCGCAACGAGAAGATCGGTTTTGTCTTCCAGTCATTCAACCTCTTGCCGCGTACAACCGTCCTCGATAACGTCAAGCTGCCTCTCTTATACGCAAGCGGCAGCCGCATTGATGCAACTGAACGAGCGAGGGCGGTTCTGGAAAAGGTTGGTCTCGGTCATCGTCTTAATTATTTTACTAACCAGATTTCCGGTGGCGAAAAGCAACGCGTTGCCGTTGCCCGCGCGCTTATTAATAATCCCTCAGTCATCTTTGCCGACGAACCGACTGGCAACCTTGATTCCAAGTCCGGTACGGCCGTCATGAAAATGCTGCAAGACCTCAACGAAGCCGGCAACACCATCATTCTCGTGACGCACGAAACCTTTACCTCCGAACACGCCAAGCGCATCATCGGTGTCCGCGACGGCGAAATTATCCGCGATGAGCCGGTGCTAAACCGCCGCTTTGCTAAAGAAGGCGAGATTCTCAAATAAGGCAATGAATCTGAGTTATTACCTCCATCTTATCAAGGACGCCTTTCGCGCCCTTAATGCCAGTCGACGCCGCAGCCTTCTGACGATGCTCGGCATTATTATCGGCGTGGCGGCGGTTATTATTATCATGGCGATCGGTGCCGGGGCGCAGTCGCTTATCCTGTCCCAGGTCCAGACCTTCGGCGCTAACCTGGTCGGCGTCTTGCCGGGAAAATCGGAAAAGAACGGTCCGCCCGCTTCCGTTCTCGGCGTATCCATAACCACGTTGACGTACGACGATGCCCGGGCCATCAACGAGAAATCAAAT
>CAYVHQ010000067.1:0-247 GCA_964451345.1 uncultured Gammaproteobacteria bacterium
AGATGGTGGCGGAAGAAGGTTTGGAAGCGCTACGGAACATGCGCGATGCCGATTATAGCAACTTGGTTGATGGCACCTTTGGCTTAGCGCTTGAGTCAAATCACTGGATACTCTCCGGATCGTCTGATCTTTCGGGAATTTTCACCCGTCAGATTGAAATTTCCACTCTGAGCGACAATGAAAAGGCCGTGATGGTTACTGTAACCTGGCAGCAGAATCCGCAGCGAGAAGGACAGGTTCAGTTGGA
>CAYVHQ010000067.1:257-3651 GCA_964451345.1 uncultured Gammaproteobacteria bacterium
GCTGCGCGATAATAGAGGTGGCGAGAAAATTGCCGTTTTGGGACGTTATGCATTTGTAATCCGGAACAATAGCGATGACGATGACGCCAGCTTCTTTATTATTGATATTAGTGATCCGGCCCGCGCGGCGGTCGTTGGCTGGCTTAGGCTTGAAGGTCTGCCGACTAATCTGGCGGTCGAAGGTCATTATGCCTATATTTCCAGTCGCGACGATAAGCGTGAACTGCAGATTATTGACGTTGAGAATTTCAATGAGCCAAGAATGGTTGGGACCTATGATCTTGATGGAAACTTTGATGCTACTGGAATTGCCGTTACCGAACAGACGGTCTACCTGACGCGTATGAGCGGCGCCAGTGATGAGTTGAGCATATTTGACGCAAGGCATCCGGATAAGCCTGAGATGCTGGGGCGCTATCCGCTAGAAACAAACGCCTATGATGTCGAAGTTTCCGGACGTTATGTGTATATTGCGGCGGCGGGCGACACGGGGCGGGAGTTGCAGATTATCGATGTTTCTTCACATGAATCCCCTCAATTTGTTGCTTCGCTTGATCTTCCCGGAGAAGCAATCGCCCCAGCAGTTGCATTAGCTGGTACTACTCTGTTTATCAGTCAGGGCAGCATTGTGTATAGCGTTGATGTTACTAAGCCGGAAACACCGGCCATACTCGGATCGAACGACATCGGAAATAATATATATGATATCGCCCGGCGTTTGGCGCATGATAACGCCTATCTTTTCTTGGCGACGGGCGGCAAGACCGCGCAATTCAAAGTGATTGACGTTCGTGATCTGGCGCGCTTGGCATTATTCGGTTCGGCTGATATGGCGGGAAGCTTTAATCTGTATGGCGCCGCCTATGATCAAGTGACTGACCGGGTTTTTGCAGTTGGTGATCGCGACGAGAACGGAAAAGAATTTTTTGTCTTCAGTCCCCAATAAGTATGAAACGCATTACAGCACAGTCCGGGTTTACCTTACTGGAGTCCATGCTCTACATTGCCATTGCGGCCGTGGTTGTAATGGCGTCGACGTTCTTTTATCAAATGCTTTTGGAATCGAGAATTAAGAACCAGACTATAGCTGAAGTTGAGCAGCAGGGAGCAAAAGTCATGCGACTGATGACTGAGACGGTACGGAATGCCTTGGCGATTAATGTGCCGCCGGAAGGCGAAAAAGACTCAACCTTATCTCTGGCCACATATTCTGGCGTCACTGATCCAACAGTGTTTACGGTTTCAGACGGAGTCATTGGCATTCAAGAAGGAACAGGCAAGCCGCTTAGTCTGACTAATTCCCGGATCAGTGCTTCTGATCTTATGTTTTATAATGTTTCACGGCCGGGGACGCCAGGGATTGTGCGGCTTGAATTTACTTTGACGTACGTTAATGTTTCTGGCCGTAATGAGTACGCGTATAGCAAAACCTTTATCAGCTCGGCGGCTCTTCGCCAACCTTAGCCGCATATGTTTGCACTATCATCTTATAAGAATTATAATAATAGCGGGTACGTTGCCCTGATGAGTGTGGTAATTATCGGCGCTGCTGCTGCCGCCATTGCTGTTTCGATACTATTGCTCGGCTTAGCTTCTTCGCGCACCAGTCTAGTACTCGCGCAATCAAGCGAGGCGAGAGCCTTAGCGGAAGGGTGTGCCGAACATGCCTTGCAGGTCATTAGTGATTCGTCGACTGTATCCCCGACCGACTCATCTCATTTTAATGGTGACTCGTCGCATTTTGTCCCGGGAGACTCCTCTCATTTTTCCGGCAGCGGAAACTATTCCTTCCGCTTAGGCACCTGTTCGTATGAGGTGACCAGCCGCGGCGGTGAGACTGGAGTTATTGCCGCTACAGGAACAGTTGGCACGGTCATAAGGAAGCTGCGGGTTGATATTTCTTCTATCCATCCTGCAATTACCGTCGTTTCCTGGCAGGACGTTGAAAGCTTATAAGGATTTATTGGATATTATCGCCGGTAAATCATTAAAAATATATATGATATATAGTAAGAGACGCGCGGGATTTACTTTGATTGAAATTTTGTTGGTAGTAGCAGCTATTGCCGTACTGGCCGGCATCGTTATTGTGGCGATTAACCCCGGTAAGCAGTTAGGCGATACCCGGAATTCGCAACGGAGAGCTGATGTTAATACGATTCTGAACGCCGCGTATCAGTATGCGATTGATAATAATGGTACCTTACCAGCCACAATAACAACCACGCAAACTGAAATTTGCAAAACCTCAGGCAGCTGCAGCGGACTGGTTGACTTGTCCGTGCTGACTACTAATGAAAAATATTTAACGGCGATGCCTTTTGATCCGACTGGTGCTTCCGCTAACGGCGCTGGCTACGAAATAAAGAAAACGGCTAACGGACGCATAATGGTTGTGGCCCCTGATGCCGAGCAATCGGCGACTGTCAGCGTTACCAGATAACTATATGCCAGAACAGGAGCTTAAGACGAAGGATGAAGTGCGGGCATTCTTAAAAGAGAATTTTGTTATGAGCTTGGCGACGGTCGCTGACAATAAGCCGGCAGTGGCGCCGCTTATCTATGTGATAGATGATGAGCTGAATTTCTATTTTGTCACGTATCGCCATACCTTAAAAGCGCAAAATTTAGTGATGAATCCGCAATGCGCTGTTACGGTGTGGGAATTCCTCAAAATGTCCGTTCAGGCGACCGGCGAGGCCAGTATCGTTGAGGATGAAGCGAAGAAAGAATGGGTGATTAATGCTTTTGCTGATGCCGCGACGAAAGACCCTAATTTTTGGGCGCCGATCTTCAGGATAAAGAGAGGTGATTATTGCGTATTTAAGATTAAGCCGACCTGGCTGCGCGTGCTCGATTTGACTCATAATACTGTCCGTCAGGAGGAGTCGCCGTATACCGAAATTAAACTGTAATATGACTTTAAACTCCTCGAAGCAGGTGATTCTGATACTGTTGAATGACACCGATCCGATCCTGATGCGGGTTCTGATGAATAAATTTAAGAAAGACTCCGGCTGGGAATCCATTATTTCCACGAATTATGACGAAGCACTGAAAGCTTTCGAGAAGGCTAAGCCGGACATAGTCATAACCGAGATCGTCATTAACGACGACAAGGGCCGCAACGGCTTTGATTTTATCGTTGATATTAAGACGTTTAAGCATGCCAATAAGGCCATGGTTGTGATTTTCTCAGATTTGGCGCAAGAAGACGACAAGCAAAAAGCCCGCCGCCTGGGTGTCAATCATTATTTCGTCAAGACAGAGGTAACGGTCAATGAGTTCATAGATGAGATAAAGAAAACTCTGAAGCGCTAGTCGAGCTCAAACAAAGCTGCAAGGGAAGCGCCTGAAAGCGCCTAGTAATTCTTAACGCAGCGCAGAGAAAATC
>CAYVHQ010000068.1:0-3585 GCA_964451345.1 uncultured Gammaproteobacteria bacterium
GGTTCATCAAACTATTTTGTTCTTGAGGCTGATGAATATCAAAATAAATTGCGCTACCTCGAGCCGCACATGGTTCTCCTTAATAACATCGATTACGATCATCCAGATTATTTCAAGACGGTCGCTGAATATGAACAAGCCTTTGCTGATTTCGTGGCGCGCGTGCCGAAGTCCGGCGTCGTCATCGCAAACTTCGATGATCCGGTCGTCAAACGCATTGTCGAAGCGAATTGCGGTGCGCGAGTCGTCAGTTATTCTCTTTCTGGATCGGCTGATTATATCGCTCGTGATATTTCTGTCCACGACGGCCAGCAGTTCTTTTCCGTCGCTCTTGGCAATCTTGATGCGGCGACGCTGGAAGAGAACGAAACGACCGATCTGGGAACTTTCCCTATTACGCTATCCGGTCAGCATAATATTTCCAACGCCCTGGGAGTGATCGCGGCCTGTCTGGAAATCGGCATGGAACTGCTGCCGTTGCGGACGCATCTGGCCGAATTTACCGGAACGGCGCGTCGGATGGAGCGCATGGGCAGCTTCCGTGGTGCGGATATCATCGACGACTATGCCCACCATCCGACGGAAATTAGAGGAACATTTGAAGCCATCAAGCAGCGCTACCCCGGTAAAAAAATCCGCGCTGTTTTCCATCCGCATACTTTTACGCGCACCAAGGCGCTATTAGCTGAATTTGGCAAGAGCTTTGCCGCGGCGGATGAAGTGATCGTCCTAGAGATTTACGGTTCGGCACGTGAGGAGCAGGGTGGCACGAGCGGCCTGGAAGTGGCCGAAGAGATCCGCAAGAACGGCGGTAAGAATATAAAATTTATCGCCACGCTAGCCGATGTTGAATGCTATCTGCGCGAGAGCATCGGCGAAAACGAAGTGATTCTCTTGCTCGGCGCCGGCGACGTCTTCCGTATCGGCGAACGCCTTATTTCTTAAATAGACATATGGATATTTCCGAAAAAATTATCAGGCAGCGTCCTTTGGCTGAATTGTCTACGTATAAGATCGGCGGACCGGCAGAATATTTCATTGCTCCGGAAAGCGAAGAGGAGTTGCGCGCGGCTATTGATTGGGCGGAGGCGCAGGGTTTGCCAGTAACGATATTGGGCGGCGGCAGCAATATTCTGGTAAGCGATGCGGGCATCAAAGGTTTAGTCCTTAAACCAGCACATGACGGCATCACACAGAAAGAAAACACGCTGATTGTCGGAACGAACGCGAATGTCTGGGATGTTTCGGAATATGCGCTGCGGGAGGGGTTGTCCGGCATCGAATGGGCGATTGGAATTCCGGGTTCGATGGGCGGCGCTATCCGCGGCAATGCTGGCGCGCACGGCGGCTCTTTCGACCAGGTCGTCCGCTGGGTGACTGTCTTTGACGAATCAAGCCGCTCTTTTACCAACATGGCCCCGGCCGACTGCGGTTTCGCCTACCGGCATAGCATCTTTAAGGAAAATGCCAATCAGATCATCTGGGAAGTTGAATTGGAATTAGCGGCAGGGGATACGGCAGCGATGGAAACGGTTATGGAAGGCTATCGCGAGTACCGCCGCACGTCACAGCCGAAAGAGCCGAGCGCCGGTTGTGTCTTTAAGAATTTTTTAGCGGCTGAGCTGGAAAAAGTTAATCCGGAATTAGTGAAGATGGCGACCAGTGAAGGGAAAGTCCGCGGCGGCAAGATCGGCGCCGGCTACCTAGTGCAGAAATTGGGACTCATGGGATTAACTGAGGGCGGGGCGCGCATCAGCGAGAAGCATGCTAACTTCGTTATCAATGCCGACGGGGCCAAAGCGGCTGACGTCGCCGCGATCATGGCAGTCGTTAAGGAAAAAGTGAAAGCGGAGTATGGCGTCGAGATGGAAGAGGAAGTGCAGTTTTTGGGGTTTTAAATTTTTTATGAACAAGATGTTGCGCGACGAATTACTGGTCCGCAAGAAAGCGGATCAAGAGATGCGCTTTAAGCGTACACTGGATCAGCGGGTGGATCGCCGCAATACTGCTTGGCTGAAGAAAATAATAAAAGAATACGGCTGGCCCGACAGGAAATTAGTAGGAAAGCAAGGGAGCTCGGCTGCCTGGCTGCTGGCGCAACATGCAGATCATGACCTCGTCTTCCAGAAAGACTGTCTCGTCCTTATGCTAAAAAGCTTTAAGGCAGGCTTGGTCGAAGCCCAGCACGTCGCCTTGCTGACTGATCGTGTAAAAGTCAGACACGGACAGCGGCAAGTATACGGTACGCAATTTTACCGGCGTAAAAACGGCCGCTTGTATCCTCGGCCTATTAAAGATAAAAAAGGTTTGGCGGAAAGACGGAAGAAAATGGGTCTGGGAAGTTTTGAAGAATACCAAAAGCGGATGCTTGCCAGGGATAATGATTTACAAAAGCAGTAGGTTTATTTTAGATAAACGGATCCTTGATTTTTTTAACTCCGGCCTCGCGGTCGCTCAAGCCTACATATAAAGAGGCCGTGCCGTCGGCATGGCGGACGAGCCCGCCGGTGAAGATGACGTCTTTAAGCGTCGTATGCTTGGCCCCGCCGCGCGGAAAGTCGGCGCGGCTGGCAATGATTTTATATTTGGAGAATTGGCGTGTACGGTGATTAAAGACAAAGGCCATGGCACGGTAATGGCGGATTTTTTCACCGTGCGGTCCGACGGTCATGCAGGCGACATGTCCCAGTACGCCGACATGATCTGTGTCCAAAACATGTATCTCATTGGCGCCGCCCCATTCCTCTTCCTTGAATAATCCTTCAATGATCGGCGCGGCGCGCAGTTTTCCCGGCTTCAGCTCGTCCAGGCTGCGGATTTTCGTAAAACCAATTTTTCCCAGGCCGCCGACTTTCCCCTGTGGCCGGGTAAATACGGCGATGCTGCCGTCTGCTAAACCAGTCAGACGGATGTCCTTCATGTTTTTCGGCCCGACAGCGAATGGCGCTTGGCGCAAGGCGGTGCGCAGCTCAGCGATGGTCCGCCCTTTGCGAAATTCCGTCCGCCAAGCTAGGGCCGTTTCGTTATTCTTGTCCGCCGGCCAATCAACGACGACGGTACCGACGACGATCCAGCTCCCGTCCGCATCATGAATTTTTGTAACGAATGGATCCTCGCCGCGGATGATTGGCATGCTCTTGTCGAGCAGCCAGAAGCCGGGGCCTTTTTTGAACCAGACAACGGCCGCTTCGCGGGCATCGCGCCGCCGTTCGCGCCGGCCGAGGATGTACGTGCTGGCGCCGATCTTCAGTTCGCCGGCGGGCAAGGGATGGACTTCCGGCTGGAGGACCAGGGGAGCGGTGATGTTATAGACGTCATGAAAGGCGCTGCGCCAGAAGCGTAGTTTCTTGCCCCGTTCGAATTCCGGCTGGCCGGGACGCAGACCCTTGATGATCTTTCTGATTACCATATCGATAACTATACTATGGAATAGCAAAAAATTCTTCTATCTGGGTTAACGGCAAGGATTGCTGTCTAAAAAAATACCCTTAATCCATGTTTCATGATTAAGGGTTGGTTGCTTATAAGATTGCGATTACTTATTAAATATGAAAGTATCGTACTCGGCTTGCCGAGCCTCTCTTT
>CAYVHQ010000069.1:0-3551 GCA_964451345.1 uncultured Gammaproteobacteria bacterium
TTTTAAACCTTTGACTAAAGCATGTAAATATGCTATAGTTTCGTATTACGTTCTTAAACAATTAAATCAAGAAAGGATAATACATGGAATATCTATTCCCCGTAATAATCGCTCTTCTGGCGACTATACCGTTTTTCGTTCTCAAAAAACCAGGAGCGGCAATCAGCACAGGTGTTATAACCTGGATTGTAAGCATGTTTGTGTACTACTTTGGACTACCCTCCCTTGTCCATCCGCTTGGCGGCGCATTTGGAGGACTTGTCCTAGGAGCCTGGGCAGTAACGTCCATAGTTGACGGTCTCGCAAACGACAAAATGTCAAAAATTGCCTACTTCCCAATCATCGGTATCATTCTTCTTCTTATCACCCATGGCGCGGGCTGCAGCTGCGGCCAGTCTGATAAATACCATGCCCTTATCGGCACGGTAGAAAAGAAAGAATGGACACAGGATGTTCAACCGAAAGATCCTAAGCACGTTCGCTTGGTTCCTTTGGAACTGGCCTATTATTCTGCCACCAAGCAGCTAGGCGAAGTTCCCGGATCAATCGGCAGTCAGTTTGAAATCAATAAAGAAGCACTTACCCTACAGCTTATCAAAGGCGAATTGTGGTATGTCGCTCCATTTGATTTCAAGGGTTTCGGCGCCTGGCAAACAGCCGGCGTTTCGCCCGGCTATGTTATGGTGCACGGTGAAGACCCAAAGCATCCGGTTGTTGTGGAATACCACCAAAAGTACAAGTACATGACAAGCTCGTTGTTCTGGGATAACCTGGAGCGCCACATCTATGATAAATATTGCAGATGGGGGCTGGATGACTTTTCTTTTGAGATTGACGAATCAGGCAAAGCTTTTTGGGTCGTGACCGTCTACGAAAAAGTTATCGGCTGGGGTGCAACTAAGGTACGCGGCGTTGTTGTAGTGGATCCAATTGACGGCACCGACACTTTCTATGCCTTAGGCAGCGTTCCAGACTGGATAGACAGAGTCATTCCCGCCGATGTCGCCAAAGATTATGCAAAATATTACGGCGAATACGGCAACGGATTTATGAATTCATGGTACGGGAAAAAAGATATTTTCCGTCCCGGAAGCGAACCGAACTTAGTCTACGGCTCTAACGGGGATCCACAATGGGTGATTGACCTCACCTCTGGCTCAAGCGCTTCGAACAAATCAAATGATTCGAAAAACAAAGAAACTAGCAGCAAGGACAATCAATCATTAATAGGGCTGATATACATGGATGCCAGAACTGGCAAAGCCGTTATGTATCATGCCTCAGGCGGTACCGATGCAGCTGTTCTGGAACTTGTAAATAACAAGGTGTCCTATAAGAATCAACATGGCGACAGCCCGGTACTCTACAATATCTACGGCCATATGACCGCTATTGTTCCGCTACTAGGACAAAACCATACATATATGGGCGTCGCACTGGTTGACGTAGCGACTATGGAATCCGTCGAAGAAGAGGATATATATAAGGCTGCCGTAAAATACCAGGCCTTAATCTCCAGCAATAAGACACTGGCTCCCGATAAAGAGCATGAAGTGGAATACATCGAAGGTGTTGTCAGGCGTTTCACGCCGCAAGTCACAGGCGGTGAAACGATGTACTATTTGCAGATTGATTCCATGCCTAAAATCTTTACCGGCAACAGCAGCATTTCTGAAAAACTGCCGCTGACCTTACCGGGAGATAGAGTGAAAATTTCTTTTCTACCGTCTGAAGGCGAAAAGCTTCCGCTCAAGACTTTCGAAAACTTCACCTTCCAACTGATTGTCACCGGAAATCAAAAAGAAGTTAATGACCGGGGTGAAAAACGCAGCGAAGAAGTTGAAAAGAAGAAAGATGAAAAAAATATTCAGGAAGAGATTAAAAATATCGATCCCGATGAATATAAAAAGATGAAAGAAGTTTATAAGAAATCGAATAAGTAAAACGTAACACATTCCCCTGGAATTAATTTTTCAGGGGAATTTTTTATGTTCGAAATAAAAAAAGACATCCGCATGGATGCCTCTATGTTCTTATTTCTTCGCCTGTGTCCCTACATTGCTATGCAAAATTCCAACCGCTCTGTTCCGGCCGGGGTCACAAACTCCCGCAGGAGTTGGGCGCCATTTGCCCGCATAACTGCCTGCGACGCGACATTACTCTTATCACAGGTTAGATGTACCTGCGCGATACCGAGTCGTCGTGCTTCCGGCAAGCATAAGGCCAGCATTTGTTTTGCATATCCCTTTCCGCGCTGCGCCGAAGCGACCGCGTAGCCGATATGTCCGCCATAGGCCGGCAGACGATGTCGCAATTGAATTCTGCCCACAACTGTCCTGCCGACGATTGCCCAAAAGAGCGTCGCTGGTACCCAATCCTGAGGCAGGCCGATGCCCAGGCTGTCATCTTTTACTTTCTGCTCATACTGCCTAAAATCTTTTTTCTGCAAAATATCAATATGAGGCTCACCGATATCCAAATGCTCAGCCGATAAATCTTCGATCATCTCTAAATATGACGCGAAATATTCTTCGCTGGGAATTACTAAACGCAATGAATCCATGATGTAGATTTTGTTTTTTAAAATACTTTCTAATCGCTTACTACATCACAGCTCCTAGTCCCTGTCAAGCGATTCGTCCGGCTTTTTAAGCTCTAGGTCCTTACGAAAAATTTCCATCGGCAGCCCAGCCTCATTCGTTATGTGGCCGAGATCTTCATAGCCGCAGCGTTTGTAAAAATCAAAAGCAGTTTCTCGATAGCGTTCGGCGCTGCGCACCAGTAATTCACTCCGACCACTGTCGCGCGCGGCTCGTTCCAGAAAAGCGAGAAATTCTCTGCCCTTGCCCTGACCGCGGGCAGCTCCATCCATATATAAAATCTTCAGTTCTCCCGGATTTTCCGTCTGCGCATATGACTTTATCGCCGGCAGCGGATCGGCTAGACCACCAACGCCGATTACCTTGTTGTTTTGTTTTAAAACCCAAAAGGCCATGCCATACTCTGACACGCCGTCAATCGCGCGGGCAATACGCTCAGCATACTTCTGCACTTCCTCGGCCTCAGTCCATTGACTTAAAATATCAGTAATTGCCGGGATGTCAGCAATAGAAGGCGCATCACACGATAGCTCCGTTTCGGGCGATGGCAGCTTTTCCTCTCGATCCATTATAAGACCGTCCTCAACCAGTTCCATATAATTATTTATTGCTCGTGGGACTGCTTAATGCGCGCCGCCAGCTCGCGCAGCTGCGCCGTATCAGCGTTCGGCCCACCAGCTGAAGAAATCCAGCCTTCATATGCATCGAACCATTGCTCTTCATGCGACAAATATTGCTTCCATTCGCCGCGCTTCATGTGTTCTGTGCCGTGCATCGGCACGAGCTTAATGTGCGCATGGTCAATGCCGGTTCCTTCCATGATAAGGCCGACGCGTCCGACATCTGCAAAAAAGTTTTCCAGCACCTCTGCCGCCGACTTCGCCGCCAGAATAAACTCCTTCAGCTCATCGTCCGGCATCTTTAGCACGTCGCTGCCAAAATGCTTTTTTG
>CAYVHQ010000070.1:0-392 GCA_964451345.1 uncultured Gammaproteobacteria bacterium
TTCATTGCTTCGGTGTTAGTTACCATGTAATGCGAGACATAACCCTTGTCGAACTGCATGCCTTCAACGACTTCCTTCTCAACGCCGAAAGACTGGCCTTCTTCAATCGTGATAACACCTTCCTTACCGACGGACTGCATGGCCTCGGCAATGATGGCGCCGATTTCCTTGTCGTTAGCGCTGATCGAGCCAACTTGGGCGATTTCTTCCTGCGTGGAAATGGTCTTGGAAATTTTCTTTAAATGGGCGACGATTTCTGCAACTTTCTTTTCAATACCCTGGCGGATTTCGATTGGGTTGACGCCAGATGAAACCAGCTTCAGGCCTTCAGTAATCATCGCCTGCGCCAAAATGGTCGCGTTCGCCGATGCTTGCGCGACCACGTACACGTC
>CAYVHQ010000070.1:402-3432 GCA_964451345.1 uncultured Gammaproteobacteria bacterium
GTGCCGTCGCCGGCGGCGTCATTAGTCTTCGAAGCGGCTTCCTTAATCATCTCAGCGCCGATGTTCTCAAACTTGTCGGACAATTCGATTTCCTTGGCGACGCTAACACCGTCTTTGGTAATCACCGGCGAACCATAGCCCTTGTCCAGCACGACATTGCGTCCCTTAGGGCCGAGAGTTACTTTGACGGCATTAGCCAGTTGGTCGACGCCGCGCTTCAGGGCGGCGCGCGCTTCTTCGTTGAAGATTATCTGTTTGGCCATAAGATATAATTAAATAATTGAATAAGTAATAAATGAAATAAGTAAGACTTTCTGGATTTCATTTATTCGCCTCGCCCTCGACTAGTCGACAAGGGCGATGATGTCGCTTTCGCGAACGATGAGGTGCTCCTCGCCACCGAGCTTAATCTTCTCGGCCGACCAGTCTTCCTTATACATGACTTTGTCGCCAGCCTTTATGCGCATCGGAGCGACACTGCCACTCTCGAGCTGCTTACCTGGTCCCGTAGCGACAACTTCGCCGCGGCGAATCTTTTCTTTCTTATCCATCGTCTCCGGCAAAACGATACCGGAAGCGGTGACGGCCTCTTCGGCCACAGGTTTGACGAGGACGTAGTCCCCGAGCGGTTTGAGGTTCATATATATGCTCTTAATAATAAGAGAGGGATTAGCACTCTATTGTTAAGAGTGCTAAGTACTTCCATTTTAGACCAATAAAAACGGCCTGTCAAGACAGGCAAGATTAATTATTTATGAGCTTGTCCTACCTTTTCTTTTGTATCAGCCACCAGCCTGCGGCTATGAGAACAAGACTTATAATTTGAGGCCAACGCAGGCCCCAAACCACCGGTGTAGTATCAATTTTTATAAACTCAAGGCAAAAACGCAACGCCCCGTACATAATCGCATACATGCCCAATACGCGAGGCGGAACGGTTTTCTTAATAACCAGTATCGTCAAGACAACAGCGATCGCCAAACAGCCCAACGACTCATATAAAAACGTCGGGTGAAAATAGGAAAATATCTCATAACCAGCCGGGCGATTAGCATACTCAATCGGAATACCCCAGGCCGCCTCAGTCGGACGGCCGAACAGCTCTTGATTAAACCAGTTGCCCCAGCGACCAATTGCCTGACCGAGCGCAACGGCCGGCGCAACAATCGCGGCCAGCTTCCAGGCGTCAGTCTTTTTTATTCGCGCAAACAACACTAACGCCAGTAGCCCGCCTAATAAAGCGCCATGAATCGCCAGCCCGCCGTGCCAGATCTGTAATATCTCGCCGGGGTGCGCGGAATAATATGGCCACTCCAAAAATATTTCATACAACCGGGCACCAATCACGCCGCCGCCAATAAGCCACAGCGCCAGATCAATGACCATTTCCTTGTCCAGCTCATACTGGCGAGACAACCTCGCGGCCAGACCGATAGACAACAGCATGGCAGCCGCCATAATAATTCCATACCAATGAACGACAAGCGGGCCGAGGACCATGGCAATAGACGAGGGTTCGATTGAATGGAGGAATAACATGCCTCAAGTATACGGCGAAATTGACGAAGAAGCTATTGGTCGCACGCCCGACATTGACAAGTAGGCAAAATAATCATAGATTTGTGGTATTCCATTGAACATTAACATACGAATATGCACACTCCACGAATTCCCGGCCTCTATGGCCCAATCGCCAGCGGGCTTATGCTCCTGGGCACAATATGCATGAGCAGCCTGATTTTACTCAGTCCGCTGCTTGAACTCGTTACGCAAAACAAAAGCCTATCTGTCTTTCTGGTATCAGGCGGAGCACTTGGTCTCTTCTGGTTACTTTCGAAAATTACTGATCAGGCCAAGTTATTGCGCAAGCAACCCATTACTCCACCCCTATCCACCTCAACCTGGCCGCATATCCTTATGCTCAGCCTGTTGGCGCTGGAAATTCTAGTCTGGGCCTGGATCGCGGTAAAAAACATTCCGACACAAAAGCCTGCTTTTCTCCTATGTCATTCAATTATTTTCTTCATCATTGCCATCCGCGCCGTTTTCATAGCCCTCACTGCCCATACTGACACATTGGTTATTCATGGACTTGTAGCGCACAACAACCCTACTACCGTTAATGCGTAAATTTTTTGTTTTAAGCCGTGTTCAATGAACGCGGTTTTTTTATATGTAAACACGCAGACGATATAAGAAAGACCGTTCTGATTGTAAAAAACCCGGACTATACATCTGTATATCCGGGTTTGTTCCCAAGCGATACCTGGCGCTTGAGTTATTTCTTCTTCGAATCGTGTTTTGTTAATCCAACAATCTGTGCATCTCCATCGGTCCAAATTCGCACTTGCCATAACCCATCGTTAATTTTTCTCGCCAAAATTACATCTTGACCGTGTGTTTGTAAATACTGGTCAATGACGTTTTGGTCGCGAGTCATGCCGCTCTTGGTATAGAGCGCTTTCTTTGTGCGGTCCATCACATCAAAATGCTTAATTACTTTTTCCCAGGACTCATCCTCTTGGAGAGAGTGGGGATTAAGCGGTAAGTCCTCCAGATCTTGTAAAGAAAAAACCTCTCTATACTCGGTTTTTTTGCCTTTACTTGTACTTTGATCGGTAGAACAGCCATTTAAAATGACCATTCCGAGTATTACCAAGATAAGTGTCTTCAAAATTTTTTCCTTTTTTATTTAAAATTAAACGGGGATTATGTCAGTAACCACTAACGCAGCTACTAATAGCACGACAACCGACACCATAACCACAGTGAGTGATTTTTTGTCTTTAGCGTCGCGTGCACAACAAAAGTGCCATATTTTTTCCACGATTTTTTTATTTGATTATGAAAAAACAGCTTTTTTCTAATGAATACATTATATCATAAAAACAAAATAAAGTCAATAGATATGACCTTATTTATGCTTATATTAGCTTTTTATCGTATGCGGACAATCAACTCGTCAGTAGGGCGGCGGACTTTAGCCTGTTTCGCCTCCTTGTCTGAGGCGGAGCGATACCCAACTGTACA
>CAYVHQ010000071.1:0-3340 GCA_964451345.1 uncultured Gammaproteobacteria bacterium
GAACGGGGGACAAGATTGGACCCTTGAGCCTGTCATCTTGGAAGGTCAGGAATTCAAGGACGTATGCATCATGGGTAATGAAGTGTTTGCCATAAGTTCCTGGGGGACCGTCTATAAAAAATCAACGGTGACGGCTATCGTTCCGACCGTGACAGTTCCGCAAGAGTTTGTGCTCAAGCAGAACTTTCCCAATCCGTTCAATCCATCAACTTCTATCACTTTCACTCTCAAGAAACAGGACCTTGTCCGTTTAAGCATCTTTGATGCGAGCGGACGCGAAGTCAAAGTCATGGTGAATGGTTGGAGAAGCGCTGGAGAATATACGGAGCGTTTCGACGGCAGCATGCTTGCCAGCGGCGTATACTTCTATAAGCTGGAAGCAGGAAATTTCTCTGCAACAAAAAAAATGATGTTAGTAAAATAAGTAATATGTACAATTATAGCTCGGACTTGAAAAAGTCCGGGTTTTTTTATTCGCTTCACCTTGCTCATTCGCTTGACTGTCCGTGGGCCGGGTAGTAGGCTTAGCGCATACGCGGCGTTGCCGCCTAAGTCCTCTGCTATGAACAATCGCCAAACCAAAATCATTTTCGGAATCATTGTTATCATTCTACTGGGCGTAATCGCTTACCTCGCGCTGAGCGACCGGCAGGCTCCTTCCGGTTCGACGCTTGTGCCTGAGCCGTCGCCAATCGTAACTGACACAGCCACTCCGGAGCAGCCTGCTGCCCCGGCCTCGGCTGATTGGCGGACATACCGCGATGCTGAATTGGGGTATGAGATGTCGATTCCGGCTGATACGGTTCGCGACGGTCGATTCGTTTCCGCCAAGACTATTTTTAATCTTGAAGTTAAAGATGATCAGTATATCTACCAGGAGATCAACGGCCGACAATCCAAAACCCTTATTCCATTTAAGGATTTTAGCTATCTCGATTTTGAACAGTCTGGCCAGGCGATGATGGGCGAGCGGCCGGCGGCTATTTTTAAGGCACCGCGCGGTTATTGCGATGGACCGGGCTGTTCGGAGCCGTTTATCGCTTACGGCGTTGAGGCCGTGCCGGGAACCTACTATGTCTTGGTCTTTTATGGCGATGACGCGCTCAACGAAACTGAACGCCATATCCTCGAATCATTTCGCTTCCCGGAAGAATCTCCGGTCGCCTGGAAAACGCATACGCAGAATAGTCTGGATTTCTCCTTTCGCTATCCGACGGACGGCAAGGTCCTTTTAGGCTCGAACGATGGGGCGCGCATTGATAATCTGGAGGTCGGCCGTACGGACGCCGATAAGGCTTTGCAGTCAGGCGAGTATATTATTGAGGCCGGCCAATCCGCTGCGGGAATCGATTGCCGGACATTAATTAAGATCCCGCGCCAGGTCATGGTGTTGGGTCTTGAAACGTACCGCGGACAGACTGTTGACGGTCCGCATCCTGGCTATAGCTTCACGAGCTGCTGGAACACGCTTGGCAAGGGACATTCCATTACGGTAAACCAGGCGACGGCTGACGGGGAGCTGGCTGATTCAATCTTTAATTCCTTGCGACCGGTTGATCGCTAGGATGCCTACGGGCAGCATATAATTAGGGCGCCTCGCTGGGGCGTCTTTTTGTATAAAAAAACCGGATGCATACACACCCGGCATAAAGTCTTATAGTACTAAACGATTTTTTTCTTTTTGAAGCATTTTTGATTTTTTAGGTATATCTCAAACGTTCTAAAGAAATCGGCATACGTTTCTTCTTTCCATTCCGTGAACTCAAAAAATTTGCTTCCTAAATCAATAGGAGTGGCCGTCACGCTGTGATCATTCCAGAATGTAAGCAAAAGAGATTTACTCTGCAGTACGTGTTCCGGGAGCTGACCATGGCACTTATTGGAAATCACGACAATGCCGCGAAAAAATATTTTTTTCCAGGTTCGTCCATCCGGCATATCTTGTTCGGTCGTGGCGCTAAAGTTTGGGAAATGGTCTTTCATGAGATTACGCAGCTTTGGATGATCGGAAAAATTTAAATCCATTTCATCTAACGTTTTGGCGCAGGCCATTAATTTTTTAAATAGTTTTGGCAGAGCCATCGGCTCGATGATTTCTGTTTGAGAATTTTCCATGGTGTTTGATGTTTTTAAAAGGACGGTGAATAGTATTTTTAGTATATCTGATAGATTTTGTCAATAAAACCAAGGATTGGACAGAAAATCGAGCTAATAGTGACTGGTTTGCCCGTGCTCCCGCGCCATGTTAGAATAGAGTATCTTCAACCCTCTGTATGACCTTCGTCCACCTCCATGTCCATAGCCACTATTCGCTGCTCGACGGTCTGACCAAGATCGATGACCTTGTCGAATCCGCCAAGGCCGACGGCGCGCCGGCCGTGGCGCTGACCGACCACGGCGTCATGTATGGCGCTATCGAGTTTTATGAGAAATGCAAGAAAGAAGGAATTAAACCGATCATCGGTGTCGAGGCCTACATCACTCCCGGCTCGCGCCATGACCGGACCATCCGCCCGGGTGAACGAAACTATTACCACCTTGTTCTGCTTGCCAAGAACAACGTCGGCTACCACAACCTGGTTAAGCTGACGTCGATTGCCCATACCGAAGGCTTCTATTACAAGCCACGCATCGACTGGGAAGTGCTGCGCGAGCACAGCGACGGGGTTATTGCCACGAGTTCTTGCTTGGCCGGCGAGATTCCGCGCCTGCTCATGGCCGACAAAAGAGATTTGGCCATCGAGAAGATTAAGCAGTATGTTGCCCTGTTCGGCGAAGGCAATTTTTATATCGAGCTGCAGGACCATCCAGAAATTCCTGATCAGATAAAGCTGAACGAGCTTCTTATTCCAATCGCCCGCGAGATGAACTTGCCGATGATTGTGACGAATGACGTCCATTACCTGCGCAGCGAAGACGATGAAGCTCAGGACATCCTCCTCTGTCTACAAAACAAAGCGAAAAAAGAAGATACGAACCGCATGTCGATGCTTGGCGTTAATTATTCGCTCAAGCCGGAAGCGGCCATCGCCAGCTCCTTTGCTCATCTGCCTGAGGCCCTCGAGAATACCGTGGCGTTGGCCGAGAAATGCAATGTAGAAATCGCTCTGGGCGAAGTGCAGCTGCCGTACTTTGAAGTGCCGGTCGGTTTTGACGGAGTCAGCTATTTGAAAAAATTGGCAATTGAAGGCATGCCGGCGCGCTATGGCAAGACCTATGAAGAGTGCGAGCCGCTCTACCGAGAGCGCCTCGATTACGAAATCGAAGTTATTGCGAAGATGGGCTGGCCGTCTTACTTTTTGATTGTGGCCGACTTTGTGAACTGGGCGAAGGAACAGGG
>CAYVHQ010000072.1:0-3338 GCA_964451345.1 uncultured Gammaproteobacteria bacterium
TGCGTGCCGCCCTCATACTTCATCCAGCCGTAGACGCCGTTGCCGGTCAGCTCGAAGGTGATATCTTTCAGGCCGCCGAGGCCGATGCGGCTCGAGTCGAGCACGTCAATTTTCCAGCCCTGGCGCTCGGCATAGCGGGAATACATACGGAAGACTTCGGCCGCAAAGAGGGCTGACTCGTCACCGCCGGTTCCGGCCCGGATTTCGACAATAGCGTTTTTCTTGTCGAGCGGATTAGCGGGAAACAGTTCTTCCTTAAGTTCAGTTTCTAATCTTGCTATGACCGGTTCAAGTTCTTTGTTTTCTTCGCTGGCCATGGCGGTTAGTTCAGCGTCACCGCCTTCGTTGATCATTTTTTCATTGGCGGCGAAATCCGTTTGGGCTTTTTCCAGCTTATCGATTAGGTCGATGGCGCGCTTCAGTTCGGCATGCTTCTTGGCGACCGTTGTCATCTTCGCGCGGTCAGCCTGAAGCTCCGGACTCATCAGTTCAGCTTCGGTTTCTTGGAATTTTGCTTTAATATCTTCGTACATATCTTCAGTCTACGTTAAAAAAGGGGCGTTGTCAGCTAGGTAACACAAAACCCGACAGTCAGGAGGCTGGCGTCAACCAGCCGGCGACATGCCGGGTTAGGGGATAGCTACTTCTTGTCCTTGGTTTCAGTCTTGGCTTTCTTGACGACGGCCTTGGCGGCGCGCTTGGCGGTCTTGCCGCGGACAGCTTTGAGGCTTTCCTTGGCACCGGCCTTAGCGGCGAACTTCTCGACGCGGCGAGCCGTGTCGACGAGCTTCTGCTTGCCGGTATAGAACGGATGGCAGGCCGAGCATAGTTCGGTCTGGATTTCCGGCAGGGTTGAGCCGACGGTGATGACATTGCCACAGGCGCACTTGATTTGGGCGGCTGGATGATAGGCAGGGTGAAGATCTTTTTTCATATATAGTTATAATTCTAGGAAATCAAGAATGTAAAGGTGTAGAGATTGTAACATAGGAGGAAGCGGATGTCAAAGGTTTCGCTGGGGGAGGGCATGGTCCATTGCATTATTTCGGCATTATTGACAAATATCAAAATATGTGATAATAATAGTAAGGTTCATTAACAAGAGCTGTTTTAGGGATTTCTTTGATTTTTAGCGGAGCTAGAAGCCAAAATAAACCCTAAAACAAAATAGTATATGAAGAAAAAATTAACAGTAGTCCCCACTGTATCCGCGGCTGAGCAAGCAGAAAATAAAATCAGGAGAAGAATTCTTTTCTCTAATATTGCAGCCGTTTCCGTAGTTGCCTCAGTTATTGCCATTTTAGTGGCCCTTGTCTTCGATTCTTTCCTTGAGGAAATTCTCCCAGGCAGGCAAACTAGTATGTTCTTAACGGGTTTTACGGTATGGCTGGCTCTTTTTCTCTTATTCTGTGTTGATACGTCTTTGTTTGAAAGACGGCGCAGTCTGGGCTGGAGCTGGAGTCTGCCTGGCTTGGTGCTTACATCTCTCATAGGTGTCGCCGCGTATATGCTTATACTTAAGAAACCAGTACAGGAAAATTTCCATCTGATTGCTCAAATGGAAAATATCGATTTCTTTCTGTATGGGATTCCTGGTCTTGTCTGCATAGGAGCGATTGCCATCGTTCTTTGGAATAGGCAGGGAGGTGTCAATACGTTAGAAAGCAAAAATTCCTGGGTGGTTGGATATACTGAACCGCCGGTAAATGATTCTTTATAAGAGCTTAGGCTCTAAGCCAGTCTGAATTTCAGACTGGTTTTTTTGTAGACAAGCGGAGTGGGTATGATATAATAAGCCTATTACAACAATGTCTTATGGCGACAACTAAATCGTGCTCCTTTTCTAGGACGGCGAAAGATGGCTTCACTCTTATCGAACTGTTGGTGGTTATTGCCATTATCGGTATTTTATCGACGCTGGCCATTGTTGCGTTAGGCAGTGCCCGTGCCAAATCGCGTGATTCGAAGCGCGTGGCTGATATGCAGGCTATCCAGAAGGCGCTTGAGCTATACTACGCTGATAATGCCAGCTATCCGTCGATTATTACCCCGGGTCAGCCGCTAGCTTCGCCTGATGGAGTGACTAAGTAAATAAGCGCCAGTCCGCAAAATCCTTCACCTCGCGCTGATGGTACCTGTCCTAATGATAATTATACCTACGGCGGATCGTCGGACGGAAAAAATTATGTCCTTAATTTCTGCTTAGGCGGAACTGTCGCGAGTTTGGCAGCCGGTGCTCAGGTTGTCTCGAGCGACGGGGGAGTGGGTGCTGATCCGTCGTTAGTGCTCTGGTATAAATTTGACGAGGGATCGGGAACGTCTATTACTGATTCATCAGGGCGTGGTCATACTGGCACGACTTTTAATACGCCGACCTGGCAGTCGGGTACAAGCTGTAAGGGAGGGGGCTGTCTTGAGCTGCCTAATTCCGGTTCAGCGTATGTCCGCTCGGCAACTGCCTATGCAATGGAGAACGATGCGACACGCAGTATAACGATTTCTACTTGGATTTATTATATTAGCCGCAATGCTGGTGCTTCCATATTAAGCGAAGCCAACCAACAGTCGACGGAACCGTTCTTTTATCTTTTTGATGACGGAACCAATACACGATGGCAGTATGATACTAGTGGCGCGTATACGGAAAAGACCAATGCCACCTTATTAACAGCTAGCACCTGGGTTCACGTAGCGGTGGTGGCTGATTACAACAACGGGACCGTTTCTTTTTATAAGAATGGTGCCTTACTTTCCGCCAACAGCGCGGCTAGCATGATTGGCTATTTTCCTAACCTCGTGAAGCATAAGTTTATTGGTACCTATGGTGGTGCGGGTGACTATTTGTATGGGCGTTTCGATGACTATCGTATTTATAGTCGCGGTTTGTCGGCCAATGAAATTAAGGCCATTTACGACGCCACTAACTAATATTTTATCGGCTACGTGTTAAAGAGCTGACTTGTTGGTCAGCTCTTTTGTATTTGAAACTGTGCCGCCTAAGGACTTAGGCGAGAAGGGCGAGGGAGAGGGTATTGCTATTGACTTTGTTTAGTTACTATGATATAATATATTTCATAAAACAGACGAGGCGTTGCGCCTTAAAAATCAAATAAAAGAATAAGAATGAGAAGATTCAAGAGGTTTTTTCCACTATTAGCTATTGCATTTGCCATTGCATTAGTTGGCTGTAATTCAGTCGAGCAGGTTCAGGGTCCGGTAGTCATTACGAAAACCGAGTCGGAGCAGGCTAAAGAATTGCAGACAGCCTACGACAGTCTTATGCGAACCTCCCGTAAAACATTAGTTGACTTCAGATTGAATCCGGGAATTAATCCGGA
>CAYVHQ010000073.1:0-3265 GCA_964451345.1 uncultured Gammaproteobacteria bacterium
AACGGGCAATGAAGCGGCGGCCTTTATCTGCCTTGGGCAGGTATTGCATCTGCTGGAGGATGCTTCTGTGCCGGCCCATACCCGAGATGACCAGCATCTCGAGGGTGATCCGTATGAACAATGGCTAAAGTATCACTCGCCGGCAGCGGGGAAGACGCTCCCTGCTTATAAACCGGAATGCGCTGATGCCACCGGCTGTATTCGGCAGTTAGCCGGCTGGATACATGATAATTACGTCAGTCAGGATACTATTTCGTTCTCCCCGGAGCGACTGCCGGTGGCCGAAGCAGAAATCCGAGACGGAAATTTGTTGTTAGGAAAGCGACGTTTAGCGGTATATAATCCGAAGCGCCGGAATTTTTGGCTGCCACAGACTATTCAAAATGAATACTGGCAGGAGATTTCGCCGGTTATGGTTGCTTTTGGTCGCCGCCTTGTGGAAATATTTATTGCGGAGAACGGGGCGTTATCGATTACACGACCGGTCGATTCGGCGGCAGAAAGCGAGATATCAAAAAGCCGCTCTTCTGCTCCCGTACCAGTCGCAGTTACGGCAAAGCCGGCAGCCGAACATCTGCCATTTCTGGAGAAAGTGAAAAAGGCTATTTTGCCCGAAGAACTGGTTGTTAGAGTCAAGGAAATGAGCCAAGCAATATTTATGGGTGGTGGCGGTATAGTCTCGCAAACGGAGGCGGCAGCGCCTGATACATATATTACGCAGCGGCCCGCTTCGCGGGTTAGACTGGCTCTGGCGCAGTTTCGTTTCGCCTCGTCCCGTCCCCGGTCCCTGTATGAGTGTCGGCTGGATGACGGAGACTGGCAGACATGTCCCGAATCATATGGCGTCGAAGTGACAGCCGAGGGCAACCACAATATAGCCGTCCGGGCGCGTGACGGGAACGCTACCGATCCGACGCCCGCTGAATATCGTTGGACTCTCGATACTACGGCGCCGCTTACGCTGCTTTTCCCGATAGTTTCCGCGGATGGCCGAGCGGCGGCCTTTCGTTTCTTTTCGGAAGCTGATACGACGTTTCATTGCCAACTTGATGATGGCGCCTGGGAGGAATGCCAATCTCCACAGGAATATGCCGGCCTGTCTGGCGGCGCGCATCGTTTCCGAGTACGGGCGACTGACGTGGTTGGCAATGAGGAAACGTTACCTTCGGCGCATGCCTGGTCTGTATATCAAGCGCCGGCTCTACCGCCGCAGGTAGTGTTTCCTGCAGAGCAGCCCTATTATACTAACGAACCAGACATCGTGCTGCGGGTTTCGCTGTGCGAGGGTTGCGGTTTGTTAGTGGATGGCAGCTCGAGCGACGGAGAAACTGTCGACGGCGTCTGGCGAGTTAGCCGGCATGTAACGTCGGGCTTGAATCATTTTGTTCTCAGGACTCAAGGGAGAGATGGCGTAGAGAGCGAAGAGCGGAGTATCGACGTTATTTTTGACGATGCAAAGCCAGTTGCTCTCATCGACGAAGCGAGTGTAATTGCGGAACGCGGCTGGAAGGCAGTCTGGCGGGGGAGTGATCAGTATGATGGCCTATTGTATGATGTGGACTATCGCACCGGAGCCAGTCCCTGGCACAGCTGGCTGAATCGCGTGGCGGAGACAGAGGGGATAGTATCTCAGACTGAAACAGGTTTGCAGATTGATACGGTAATGGGTTTTCGCGTCCGGGCGTACGACAGGGCGGGGAATGTGGGTGCCTGGTCCGAGGAAACAACGACTGCTCCGGCCGCGCCTTCATCCAATCCCGTTCGCTTATGGCATTTTGATGAATGTTTCGGCGAAGCGCTGGAGCGTATGAGTGGCGAACATGTTCCGCTGCCGGGAAGCTGGACGGTCGGAAAGTATGGTTGTGGAATTTCCCAAAGCTGGCCAGGAAATGAACAGGTCTATTGGCCTTTGTCTATTCCTATAACTAGTCCTGAATTGAGTATCGCTTTTTATATGAAGGCGCCCTATGGTTCGGCGGGACATATCTGGCTTATTGACGCCGTCGGTCGGATAGCGGCCGGGGCCTGGCCGACCGCACCGGCCGTCAGGGCAGCAATAAATGGCGGGTATCCAGGCATGCCGCCGCCTCCGGTCGATCGCTGGACGCAGGTGCATATAGTCTATAGCGCGCAGCATCTGGACTGGTATATTGACGGACAACGCGCCCAGCGGCTGGATGGTGATTACCGGTTGCTTGCGCCGATTACGGCTGTGG
Source organism: uncultured Gammaproteobacteria bacterium (assembly GCA_964451345.1). Taxonomy (GTDB): domain Bacteria; phylum Patescibacteriota; class Patescibacteriia; order Patescibacteriales; family Patescibacteriaceae; genus Patescibacterium. The sequence continues at coordinate 2,217 of CAYVHQ010000073.1, forward strand.
CTATCGGTCAGGAGAATTCACCCTGGCAGCTTGATGAGCTGGTAATCTGGCCCCGAGCTTTGACCGAAGATGAAATAGCCTCTCAGACGACAGGGCCGAATGAACCGCGCAGTTCTCGCGCACCGCAGACAGCCGCGCAGCTCGTTCATTACTGGAATTTTGATGAAGCGGCCGGTCCGGCGCTTGATACGATTTCCGCGACTGATGTGCCGGCGGTTTTTCGTACGGCCGGTTGGCGCGGTAACGCCATGTATACCTACTGGCGACCGGGGTATCAGGTATCCGTGTCGTTGCCACCGCTTGTTTCGTTTGATGTTTCGCTTAGCTACTGGCGGCGGGATGGGCCAGAAAACGGCGGCGGAAATGGGAAAGTAGTACTAGGAAGCAGTCAGCCCTTCGGACCTTCTTTCGGTACCTCGGGCGGAGTCTCACGCACCTATATTTTTCACAATCAGGGCTATAGCGATATCGGCCCGGCCCTGCCTTCTGATGCTTCCTGGCATCATATTGCTCTGGTGTATGATTCCTATGCTTATGAATTGCGTTACTATATCGACGGGGTTTTGCGAAGCGCTATCCCGGCCATCTGGCGAGCTGGCGACCTTGATTGGTTGTCGATTGATGAGGATCAGGGATTTTTTTCTGTGGATGAGTTGAAAATATGGACGGGCACCCTAACTCCCGAACAAATTTTGAGCTTGGCTCAGCAAGAGACGAGCCAACAATAAAAGCTTAATATAAGCCAAAAAATTGCGTATTCTTGATTCTAAAGGGCTTTGGAGCTGATTTGTGCTACTGCTTATCATTGCGTTAAAACCCTTGTATTTATTGTTGTTTTTTACTGTTTCATGTATACTTATCAATAGATAGGGGCTTCGGCCTTTTAATAATTAAGAGATGTCTCATATGACAAAGTCTCAGTTAATGGAAGCTTTGGCTTCCAAGTCAGGAATGACAAAGAAGGACACGATTAACTTCATGAGCGTATTGGCTGATATGGCCTACGTCGAAGTCAAGAAGAATGGCGAATTCGTCATCCCAGGCTTCGG
>CAYVHQ010000074.1:0-3131 GCA_964451345.1 uncultured Gammaproteobacteria bacterium
TTCAGCAGTCTAAATCGTTTGAAGGCTTTGAGATTATTGATAGTTCTCAGAACTCGCCTGAAGAAATAGCGGATAGTATTGTTAGGACGGTAGGCTCGTGCGTCTCGTAAGCCGGAAGTATAAGCTAAATTGGTTTTTGCTCCTCGGCAAGCGTATACTAAGAATATATGGAAAACATAAAAACGATGGTGTTCTCTAGCCGGCATGTTGAGCCGCATGCCGCTAAGTCAGGCAAAAAACTTAATTGGCTGCGAGCTTCAGTGCTTGGCGCTAATGACGGTATCGTTTCGACGGCTTCGATCGTCGTCGGTGTGGCTGGCGCTTCCGATTCGCTGAGTTTTATTCTAACCGCCGGTGTTGCCGGCTTAGTTGCCGGCGCATTGTCGATGGGTGTTGGCGAATATGTTTCAGTAAGCGCACAACGTGATTCGGAGCGGGCAATGATTGAAAAAGAAAGACAAGAACTAATTGATAGTCCCGAAGCAGAGCTCGAAGAGCTTGTCACTATTTATTCAAGCAAGGGATTGTCGCATGAGACCGCTTTGGTCGTTGCTAAAGAATTAACGGAGCATGATGCCTTTGCGGCTCATCTTGATGCTGAATTAGGAATTGATCCTAATAACCTGACCGATCCCTGGCATGCCGCCTTTGCTTCGGCAGGTGCGTTTGTCTGCGGCGCAATAATTCCGATTCTTATGGTTATTATTGTCCCATCTGCCATTCGCATTCCGGCAACGTTTTTCGGTGTCTTCTTGGCGCTGGTTGTGACCGGTACCTTGAGCGCCTATGCTGGACGTGCCAAAAAATTTAATGCCGCCGTTCGCGTGGTCGTTGGCGGCATTCTGGCCATGATTGTGACTTTTGGAATTGGTAAGTTGTTTGGTGTCGCGGGGATTTGATTTTTCTGCCTCTTGGTTTTTTCCGCCGAAGCTTTAGCGCAGGAGAGTTAGCACTTCTGTCCGTTGGTTGAAACGCCATTTGCAACGACAATTAAAAAAGCATTCTATTAAGAATGCTTTTTAATTTCATAGATATTTCAGTGATAAAAAGTTGATAATCAGATGTATTGTATTGTCGGTAATGACCATCAGCCAGACGGCCATGAAGGGTGGCGTTTCCGCAGAGCTTCCGCTATTGTCTGCCGTCCATGTCCTATCACGGATTTTCATGAAATATATTGCCAGACGGTATTTATCGATCAGGAAATGCGTTATTCCGATAACGAATACGGACGCCGGGCTGCCGATTAACAGGAAAGGTAGGGTGTACGCCGTGGCATGCCATCCGCAGGCCAGATAGCCCTTGGCAGTGTTCCGAGTTTTATGCCGGGCCATCCAAGAGCTTTGGCTGATATAGTCGCCGAAGAGATGTAGCAGTAATTGTTCCATTGCTAAATTTGATTTTTAGGTTTGTTCAAAATACAACAGGTCAAATGAATCCACGCCGTGTTTAGTTTTAATATCCGACCCTCCGAAATAAAATTGCTGACTATGTAAACTCACAGCAAAGGTTCGTTGCTTGTAGCGCGTGTAGACAGTCGCGGCGCAATTGAAGATATGAGTTGAATATTTTTGCTGTCCGAGTAGGTCTTCCATATACATCGTCATGACAACAGCCGTTTCTCGCGGACTGGCAAGGGCAAAACCTTTCGGAAGTAGGCGCATGAGCGCGGCCAATGTTTCTGGTGAATTGGCTTGTAATGCTCCGGGAATGTACAGGGCCACAACCGCTGCCTGTTCTCTTTTATCCATCAGCTTCTTGTAATGGCTTCCTTTAGAGGTCTTTACTTTCTTCTCTAACTGCTTGTAGCGAAAAGCGGTAGTAACGCAGCTTGGACCGCTTCCTCGATTAATTTGCTTGTTTGTGAATGCTCTGTATCTTTTAACAAATGCTTCAATCGAGAGTTTAGTTGAGACGCCGAGATCTGTGATTGTTTCCTGACCGAGGAAAATTGGGAAATACCTGTTAACGAGAACTTTCTCGGTTCTGTAATCTTTTGCTAGTTCATTAACAAGTCCGCTAGCCCGAGCTATGAATGAGGCAATTTGATGACTAATGTCATCAGCCTTTGAATTTCCAATGAGCCGGTCCATTGCTTCCTGATAATTAAGCTCAGTGGGAAGAGTTATCTCTTCTTTGGGAGGAACTTGTGGAATTAGCGTGGGCCTGAGGAGTTCAAGCGTCAATTTCCCTTCTTCATCAAAAAGTTTTTTAATCGTATGATTTTTCATTATTTTTTGATTAGTTTTTAAAGAATATGCTTGGCCGGAGGAGTGGAGAAATGGCCTTGCTTTTTATTGTTCGCTACCATACAATGAAAGTAGTATATCGTCAAAAATTACTAACAATATATATTATAGCAATAATTATTTATCTAAAATTAGCTTAAATATAGCTATATATGTAGTAAATATATTACGACAATATGAATGAATCCTTAAAACAAATAGGTATTTCAGATAAGGAAGCGCGAGTGTATCTGGCGGCTCTAGAGCTCGGTACGGCCTCTGCAAAGGAAATATCCATAAAATCCGGCATCCAGCGCACTCATTTCTATGATCTTTCGCGGCAATTGATTGAAATGGGTTTATTAAAGCAGGTGGCGGAAGGCAAAAAAGCCATGTTTACAGCTACTGACCCGGAAATATTAGTTAGTCTGCAGCAGCAGAAAGCGAAAGAATTTGAGAGTATCTTGCCGCAGCTCAAGGCCATTCAAAACAATTCCGATGAGAAACCGAAGATCTCTTATTACCAGGGCATTGCCGGAATCAATCAGATTAACGCCGATACCCTTAATTACAAGACTGAGATTGTCGCTTTTACGACTCCTCGTTTTGCTTCCATTAAAGATAAGAAGTTCGGAGAAGAGTATATAAAAAACCGGCTTAAGGCCGGTAATAAAGTACGGGTGATTGGCGAGATGTCGACTGAACTTATGGCGCTTAAGCAGCGCGACAGCGAAGATTTGCGTGAAACGAGATTGCTGCCTAAAGATTTATTCAGTTCCGAGATTGAGATTGGCGTGTATGGCCATAAAACCTGCATCATTGATTACAAGAACGAGTTTGGCTTCATCGTTGAGGGAAAAGAAATCGCCAAGACGCTCAAGAACATTTTTGAAATCGTCTGGG
>CAYVHQ010000075.1:0-1309 GCA_964451345.1 uncultured Gammaproteobacteria bacterium
CAGCCGACAACGGCCGCGCGAGCCGGATCACTGATATCAATAATAAAGAAGCTGGCGTCATCGTCATCGCTGTTGTTCCGGATGACGTAGGCATAGCGTCCCAAGACGGCAATTTTCTCACCACCTCTATTATCGCGCAGCGATATACTGGCAGCCTGATAGGGATTTGCCCAGCTGTAGCTGCTAACCGCCAGCCAGTTCGTCAAACGCGACTCCAGCTGAACCTGCCCTTCTCGCTGCGGATTCTGCTGCCAGGTTACGCTAACCATCACGGCCTTTTCATTGTCACTCAGAGTCGAGATTTGTATTTGACGAGTAAAGATTCCGGTAAGATCAGACGATTCGGAGAGTCTCCAGTGATTTGACTCAAGCGCTAAGCCATAGGTGCCATCGACCAGATTGCTAAAATCAGCATCACGCATATTCCGCAACGCCTCCAAACCTTCTTCCGCCACCATCTGCCCGCGGGCCCGATTACCGGCCTGGGCCGTCGCTTCTTGCCCATACAAATACGCCCCGACCATTCCGGTAGTCAGCAAGGCAAATAATGCGGCGGCCAAAATGACCTCAACGAGGGAAAAACCGCTCGCGCTAGTATGTGATTGTTCCTTTGGCATTGATGGCGATGGTTCGTATATCAGCATTATTATTCGTCAACGTAATTGTGCCGGTCTCCTGCGGTATTCCGCTGAAACGCGCAAATACCACCTGCGCTAGGCCAGAAGGAGCGATGCTCGTCGGCAGATCAAAAATTTCGTCAAAAGCCGTGTCGCGCCCCTCATAACTCGATCCCTTGAAAAGAGTTATTGATCCGGGTCGGATTTCGACGCCCCAACTATCATTACCGTCAACGGCAGTAGCCAACGCTTCGGCACGTCGCAGGCTTTGCGCGGCGCTCGCAGCGGCAATGTCGATATTATTCCTATTCTGAAACGACTGATAGACCGGTGCCGAGATGCCAGTAATGATTCCGATAACAGCGACTGCTAGCATCATTTCGATCAACGTAAATCCAAGAGGATTTCTCCGTGACCTGGACGGCCTGATAACTTTCCGCGTTGCTGAATCCGGCATACATTTCTCCCGTCTTAAGAATAACGATTACACTCCGCTATTAAAGCCGCCAATCAAACTGTAAATCGGCAAAATCACCGCTAAAGCCATGGCAACAACGCCTAACCAAACCACAACTAATAAAGCCGGCTCCAACACAACGGTTAAATTTTTAGCCGAAGCATCAGCCTTGACTTCAAAGGTTTCGCCTATTTTTAGTAAGGCCTCGCGCAGCAGCCCGGACTGTTCGCCGGCG
>CAYVHQ010000075.1:1373-2620 GCA_964451345.1 uncultured Gammaproteobacteria bacterium
AAATCTGCTGCAGAGAATCACCGTCTTCAATGCCCTGGCGCATATAGGCAAACAAGGAGCGATAAGCCGGCAACTCACTCACCTTAACGAGCGACTCAATCGCTTGCGCAATCGGCACGCCGGCTTGCAGTAAAGCGGCTAATAAATATCCAAAACGAGACAGCTCAATTTCCTTAATCAAGCGGCCGATGCCGGGGGCAAAAAACAAAGCTCGTTGTCCGAGCCGTCTGAATCCCGGAAAAAAAATAATTATAAAAATGAAAACCGCGGCTACGGCGATGGCTCCTAAAATAACCGAAGAGCCGTTATCTGCTAAGAAGCGCCCTGACCCGATCAATAATCTGGTAATCAAAGGCAAGGCGACGTTAATCTGCGAAAATACTATTGCCAATTTAGGCAGTATGAACCAGGCCAACGCAACGCCGACGATTAACGTCAGCGCCAAGACAAAGGCCGGATACATCATGGCTGAATACACTTTTGAACGGAGGACGCGGCCTTTATTCTGCTCGGCGGCAATAACTTTTAAATTCTCGGCCAGTTTTCCGGAAGATTCTCCCAGCCGCACCAGAGCAATCACGTGCGAGGGAAACAATTTCGTTTTTTCCATCGCCTGCCATAGCGGCAAACCAGCATCAACATCAGCCGCCACTCCCGCCACCAGCTTCTTCATGCGACGCGAACGGACATCGGCCGTTATCGCTTCCAGCGCCGCGGCCACGGGCATGCCGCCGGAAATAAGCATGCTGGCGTTCTCAATAAAAATATCCCGCTCATGTCCCAGTCCAATAATAAACAGCGGCGATCTTACTCCTGGCGACTTGTCGCCAGAGCGTGCGGTAGTATGATGATGTTGCATATATAACTATGAACGGGGAGCTTCGGCGACGCGGAGCAGCTCTTCGAGCGTGGTGATGCCGGCTTTAACTTTTTCGATACCGTCTTCAAAAAGCGTTCGCGAACCTTGTTTGCGAGCCAGTGTAGCAATTTCCTGCGTCGAGGGATTCTTCATGATGAGATTCTGTAGCTCGGTGGTCAGCGGAATGAATTCAAAAATAGCCGTCCGTCCCTTATAACCCGTATAATTACACATCTCGCATTTCTTGCCCTCAAACAGGGTAACTGATTTATTGGAAAAATAGGCAGCCAGCGGACGTAGCTGCGGACCGGCAAAATAACTCTTCGGACGCACGACGCTGCGCTTGCAATGCTCGCATACTTTGCGAACCAAGCGCTGGGCGATAACA
>CAYVHQ010000076.1:0-2579 GCA_964451345.1 uncultured Gammaproteobacteria bacterium
GTCTCATGCTAACCTCCCGTAAAACATTAGTTGACTTCAGATTGAATCCGGGAATTAATCCGGATGTCACATTACTTGATTCGGTATTCAACGCAGAAGAGAATCAGGGAGGGACGACAATTTTTTACAAAGGAGTGCAGGTGTGGAAGAATTCTTGGAACTATCCATATATGTCCTCCACACACAGAGAACGAACAATTGTCGAGCACGGTTACTCGGCAGATCATTCTTTGTACTTCCTTAGAATCCTTAATAACAGCATATTGCCATTTATTAATGAAATGGATACTGTGATGGGACAAGGAACAGAGCTTAGTTTATTCAAAGTCCAGGCTGGACAATGGATGAGCATTAATCCTGATCCGCAGTCTCCGCAATTTGCCGGTCCGTTATGGGGAATCCAGGAGAGGGGAACAAACGAGTTCATTATTAAACACGGTGGCGGTTCTCCAAGAGTGCCTGGACCGATGTTTTACTCACGTATGAAAAACGGTGAGGTGGAAAGATACTGTCTGGATTGCAGTAACTTTCACTAGTGGTTTGTAAGATTTTGCTCGATATAGAAATATATCGAGCTTTTTTTATTCTGTATTCCAAACAAAAAACCAGTCAGGAGTCCTGACTGGTTTTTATTGTGCCTCGAGAGAGAATCGAACTCTCATGGGTTTCCCCGTACGATTTTGAGTCGTATGCGTATACCAGTTCCGCCATCGAGGCTAACGAGAGTATCATAAATAATAATGCATCGATTGTCAAAGGGTGGGGCGGCAAGCTATAATAAGCGCATGGGATTAATACTCTCCATCGTCAACCAGAAAGGCGGCGTCGGTAAAACGACGACCGCCGTTAATCTGGGCGCTTATCTGGCGCATCTGGGCCAGCAGGTGCTTTTAGTCGATACCGATCCGCAGGCTAATGCTACCTCCGGACTAGGGATTGATCATAAGAACCTGGAGCATGGCGTCTATGAAGCGCTCGTCGGCCTAAAGGAACTCGGCAGCGTCATCAAGCGCACCGTGCAGGACCGTCTCAGCGTCGCTCCCTCGACCATGGCGTTGGCCGGGGCGGGCATCGACCTGGTTGGCATGGATAACCGCGAATCGCGTCTCTCGATGATCCTCGAGACAGTGCGCGGCGATTATGATTTCATAATTATTGACGGTCCGCCGTCGCTCGGCCTACTGACGATTAACAGTTTGGTCGCGGCTGATCAAATTCTCATTCCCGTGCAGAGCGAGTATTATGCGCTCGAAGGTTTGAGTCAGCTTTTGCATACCATCAGTCTCGTGCAGAATAATCTTAAGCCGGAGCTCGGCATTCTCGGCGCGGTTATCACGATGTTTGACAAGCGCAACCGATTGTCAAACTCAGTCATGAATGAGCTCTATCAGTATTTTCCGAACCGTATTTTCCGTTCTGTCATCCCGCGTTCAGTTAAGCTGGCCGAATCGCCGAGCTACGGCCGCTCCATCCTGCATTATGATCCCTCGTCCAAGGGCGGACGGGCGTATGAGAAGCTGGCCATCGAAGTGCTTAACGCCGTCCGGCCGCGCTCCGCATCGCACGGCTAAGGATTGTGATATACTAAAGCTATAATTGACCCTCTATGACAAACGGTTTAGGTCGGGGACTTGGTTCCCTCATTCCGCAAAAAGGCTCGCTCCCTTCCGTCGCTTCGCCTGTAGGTGAAGAGGCTTTATTGCCGGCCGGCCAGGTGATGAAGATTAGCCCAGATCTCATCGTTGCTAACCCGCGCCAGCCGCGCAACCGCTTCGCCGAGCCGGTGCTGGATGAATTAGTGCAATCGATTCGCGAGCATGGCATCATCCAGCCCTTGATTGTGACAAAAGCCACGAATGGCTATGAACTGATTGCCGGTGAACGCCGCTTACGCGCCGCCCGGCAGCTCGGCCTGCGCGAAGTGCCGATTGTCTGCCGCCAAGCAGGGGATCAGGAAAAATTAGAAATTGCACTTGTTGAGAATATTCAGCGCGAGGATCTTAACGCGGTTGAATTGGCCATCGCGTATAAAGCGCTGGCCGAAGAATTTGACCTGAACCAGGAGCAGCTGGCCAAGAAACTCGGCAAATCTCGTCCGGTCGTCGCCAATACGTTGCGCATCCTCCAGCTGCCCGGCGAGATCCAGGAGGCGCTTGTCAACGGCGAGATTACCGAAGGCCATGCCAAGATTCTGGTCGGTCTCGATTCGCCGCAGAAGCAGTTTGAGCTCTATCACCGCATCAAGGCCCGCCGCTTAACTGTTGACGATACGCTGCTCGAAGCGCGCCGCATGGGCGGTACGAAACAGGCCCGCGTTCAAATTAATTATCAGGATAAGGACAAGGAGATGGTTCTGCGTCAGTTTTTCGGGGCCAAGTCGGAAATTAAGCGTGTCCGTCAGGGCGGACAGATTGTTATCCATTTTAATAATGAAGAAGAACTCGGCGAGATCGTGAAAAAAGTTTCTTAGGACATTTATGACAATGCGGAAAGGCTTTACCCTGATTGAGTTGCTGGTCGTCATTGCTATCATTGGCATCCTGTCGACGCTGGCAATCGTTGCGCTTGGTTCGGCGCGT
>CAYVHQ010000077.1:0-2369 GCA_964451345.1 uncultured Gammaproteobacteria bacterium
TTATTTCAAGAGCTTGAGGAAAGTGTCGCCGCTCTTATAGGGACCGATGATGGCCAGGTTAAGGCGCTTCGGGTCGAAGATGGTCTTGGCGACGCGGCGGATGTCTTCGGCGCTTATCTTCTTGACCTTCGCCAGGAAGTCGTTCGGCGTGACGAGCTTGCGTCGGGCGCCGCCGGGCTGCTGGCAGTTCAAGACAAGCTGATGCGCGTACCAGTTAGCGACGTCATCGGCGCCTTCGAGCTGTAAGAGGATGCGGCCGCTGACGAACTGTTTGATCTTCTTTAGTTCATCCTTGTCCATCAGTTCGGTGGAGAGGCGCTGGTATTCGGCGAGGATGATGCCGATGGCTTTCTCGACCTTGTCGACCGGGACGCCGGCCTGCGTGGTGATATAGCCAGTGTCAGTGTAGGTTTCGGCGCCGGTGCGGACGTAGTAGCAGAGGCCGTTGCGTTCGCGCAGGCTGTGGAAGAGGCGGGAGCTCATCGAGCCGCCGAGCGCTGTCGCGATCAGCTTGACGATGAATTCATCCTTGCCGTTATAGGCTTCGCTGCGGACGCCGAGCGAGAGATGGGCCTGGTCGGTTTTTTTGTATTCGACTTTGACGGATGGTTTGGACTGCTTGTCGGCGGTCGGGAGCTTGGCTTTCGGCTTGCCCTTGGACCAGGCGGAGAAATGCTTCTCGACTAATTTCTTGGCGTCCTTCGGCAGGTCACCGGCCAGGCAGACGAAGGAGTTGGAAGCGCGGTACTGGCTCTTGAAGTACTTGACGAAGTCGGCGCGCTGGAAGCCGCGGATGTTATCCTTGGTGCCGATGGTGTCCCAGCCGGCCGGGGTGTCGCCGTAGAGGCATTCCTCGAAGACGTCCCCGATACGCATCAGGGGATTGTCTAGGTACATGTTGACCTCTTCGATGATGACGCCTTTTTCGCGGTCGATCTCTTCGGCGTCGAACTTCGAGCCGAGCAGCATGTCGGCGACGACGTCGATGGCCAGCGGCAGGTCGCTGCTGGCAGTTTTAACCCAGTAGCCGGTGTATTCTTTTGAAGTGAAGGCGTTATATTCGCCGCCGACGCGGTCGAGAGTCGAGGAGATGAGCTGGGCGTTGGGGCGCTTGACTGTGCCTTTGAAGAACATGTGCTCGAGGAAATGCGAGAGGCCGCTGGTCGTGCGGTCTTCATGCTTCGAGCCGGTGGCGATCATGACGAGGACGGCGGCCGTCTTAGCACCGGCGATCGGGGCGGAGAGGAGGGTTAGGCCATTCTTGAGCTTTTGGAGTTTGGGCATAGAGGGATTAAATATTTATGAAACAAACAATTAGCAATATAATCTTAGCATTACGCAGAAGGGATTGTCGAACTCTAAATATGAGCTTGAATATACTTACTAATCGCCGCCGCTATTGCTTCGGGCGTTTCCTGGGATGAATCAAATTCAAGAGGAGAGTCCATCTTGTTTGCAAAGTACATTTTATAAAGCTCAGAAAAACGTTTTGGATCAATGTTGGCAATTTTTGCTCCCTGTTTTTTTGATTCTATACGTTCTAGGAAACGTTGATCTAGAACTTCTCTAGGCGCAGAGATGTTGGCGATAAAGAGGGGAATATGAAACTTTTTCGCAATCTGAACAAGTTGCTCGGGTTCAAACAAGGCCCCCTCCTTTAAAACAGACAGCCCATTTTTTAAAGCTATTTCTATGAGCCCTAGGGTCATATCCTGAACAGTTGCTCGATGAGCGGCGGCTTCGTAATCAGATATCAGCCATTTAATATAATCGCTCTTCGCTTTGAATATCCCGGCGTACTGTTCAAAAAGAATATTTGAAACGGTAGACTTCCCTCCGCAGGAAGGTCCATTTAGTATCAGGAAAAATTGCCGTGGGGTTAGTTTTTGTTTAGCCATAAGTCTCTTATAATAAAACTATAGAAATCTTCTTGTTCTCTATTTTGAGACTACTAGCATCCAGCGTAATTGGATATCAGTATTCTTTAAAGGAAACCAAAGATTATCACAATCATGCCATAGGCGCATAAACTGCATCTTTGGAATTCTAATAATCTTTCCAGCCTCAGGATCGGCTAAACTAATGTGGGTGTCTGTAGCTTTCTCAAGGACGCTGAAGTGTCCGATGTAACCTTTATACATCCAGGAAAGAATAATGACCTTTTCCTTCATATTATATTTTTTTAAATCGTTCCAAGTAGCATTTATTCTTTCCTCAGTTTTGAAGGCTAGCTGCTGTAAGGCTTTTTCTAGTTGGGAGTTTGTAAGTCCATCTCTTTGCCTATATTTTGTAATCTCTTTTATTTGATTAAGAGTGTGGGGCGTATCAAAATAATTACAAACCATCTTGATTGAAGTCGGTCCGCAGGC
>CAYVHQ010000078.1:0-1175 GCA_964451345.1 uncultured Gammaproteobacteria bacterium
TGTGGGGCGTATCAAAATAATTACAAACCATCTTGATTGAAGTCGGTCCGCAGGCGATGCTATCTCTTTGCTTTAATGGTTTAATTTTCATAGTTAACTTCTTGGAATGTTAGAATAATCTCAAAGATGCTGGCTCCTTGAGCTAGAACCGTAATAGGGCAGACCCAATAAGATTTTTTATTAATTTTTGTGTTACTATTTCGACGCACTTTGAGTGCTTCGAGTTTGCGCTTTTCTACTTAGCGTGAACATCTGGCCGATCATTTATTTCATTAAAACCAATATCAAGGATTCTAACTGTTTTTTCTGCGTCTAAATCAATGGTTCTCTCCTTTATTGTATAAATCCCATCGAACGGTATTGCCACGGCGTGAGTAGCTCCACCCCAGAAACTAGGAAATAACATCGTAAAAATAGAACTTCCTGAAGTGAGGGATCCAACTTTTGAATAAGTCTCGTCTGCAATAAAGCCCACCAAGTAATAACGGCTAGCTGTTTTCTGAATTTCAAAAGTATAATTCTCTCTATAATTGTTTGTTGCTTTCAAAAAATCAATTTTAGGATCCTCTAGTTCGTACACGATTGAGAGGGCATCGGAGTAGAAATATGTTTCCGAAGGCAGTTCTCCAATAGTTTTACCCGTCTCTAATGGTAACAGCGGACGTAAATTATCTCTATATGAAATATTGTCCTGTTCTGAGGGCAAGTTAGTTTTGGGCTGCTCTACGGGCATATTACCTTTATTGAAAATCTGGGGCAACCTTCCTTCTGTAATTATATAGCCTACAACCAAAACAATTATCGGGACAATAAAATACCAAATAATTTTGCTTGAAATATTGTTTTTTTGTTCAAGGGTAGTAAATTGATCTTTAGTAGCTATTGCTTCAAGCGAATCATTTATGTCTCTTCCTGACTCTAGAGATAAGCTACTAGAAAGCTGTTTATCTGATTTAATATTTTTATTGGGGGGTATTATTTTATATTGGATTAATGATGAACGGCCTTTTATCCTAATAAAATTTATAATTGCCCTTACTCCAAATCTGTCTTCCAATATTAAAGGTTTCCCAACTTCAAAAGTAGCGGGCTGACGTTTGTCATTATCTATAGAAACATTATCCGCATACAAGTATGTCCTATTTGAGGTATCAAATATCGGATTAAGTCTGCCA
>CAYVHQ010000078.1:1185-2299 GCA_964451345.1 uncultured Gammaproteobacteria bacterium
TTTTCTTACTTATTGTGATGGTTAAAGTTTTTTCTGAATTACAATTATCAACAACATATGCTGGGTAAAGGGTATGAGCAATGTACAAAGAATAAACTTTATCTGGTAAATTCTTAAAAATAGCTACCCCTTTAGAGTTTGTATGTACTTCAAAATAAGTATCATTTGAAGATATTAATAAAAGATGCCCATTCGTAACTGAGGACCCCCCTTCATCTTTTAAGAAAATGGTCAAATTTTCTTTATCCTTGCTTTCTTCTTGCTTAATCTTCATAAGCTCTTCGTGCCAGCTCAACTTGGCTGCCAAGTAAGATTTTAACTACACCTTCAGTTTTTCTCTCAAATAGCTCTCCAACTCCGCAATCTTCACATGCTCCTGTTGCATCGTATCTCGGTCGCGGATGGTTACTTCGTCATTCTCGAGGGTGTCGAAATCGATAGTGACACAGAAGGGGGTGCCGATCTCGTCCTGGCGGCGGTAGCGCTTGCCGACGTTGCCGTTGTCATCGAAATCGCAGCGCCAGTACTGCTTTAGGGTGGCGTAGACTTCGCGGGCCTTGGCGACCAGCTCAGGCTTGTTCTTCAGAAGAGGGAAGATGGCGACCTTGAAGGGGGCTAGCTTGGCCGGTAGTTTTAAGACAATGCGCGTATCGGCTGCGGCGCCGGAGTCAGACGCCTCGCCAATGGTTTCTTCCTTATACGCCGAGAGGAGGACAGCGAGCAGGCTGCGTTCGACGCCGAGGGACGGCTCGATGACATGGGGGATATACTTCTTGCCTTCGGCATCAGCGTAATCCAGGCCATGGTTCTTTAGGTCGAAGTCGGTGCGGTAGGCGAGGCCGTAGAGTTCCTTGCGGCCGAAGGGATAGTCGTATTCGAAGTCGATGGTCTTCTGGGAGTAATGGGCGCGCTCGCCGTCCGGGATATCGATTTCGTGGATCTCATTTTCATAATCGATGCCGAGCTCCTTGATCCAGGCGATCATCGCCAGGCGCCAGGCTTCGAAATAGCCCTGCCATTCAGCTTCGCTCTGCGGCGCCGGAATGAAGTATTCGATTTCCATCTGCTCAAACTCGCGGGTGCGGAAAATAAAGTTGCCCGGCGTGATTTCGTT
>CAYVHQ010000079.1:0-2230 GCA_964451345.1 uncultured Gammaproteobacteria bacterium
TTAAGACGGTCTTTGATTTCTTCTGCCCTGGTTGTTTCCAAAAGGTTTTTCATATAGCCTATTATAGGAGGTTTGTGTGCTTCAAGCTAGATTCAACCTGTTCCGCTAAGTGCAGAGCGGTAATCCCCGCCTGCAGCTGTATGTCACGCAATCTTTCCGGTCCGCCCGGCCAAATTGGCTTACTGGCCCCTTCAAGCCAGAAACCGGCCATCCAGCGCAGCGCTCCGGCATCAAGCCGCTCGCCATGGTTTTGCAAAACATTAAAACCGCTCACATGCACATGGGTAAGCATGGCAGCTAGATCGATACGCCGGTCTCCAAACCCCAGCCAATTTCAATCAACTAATTTAACGGCCTGCGTCGTTTTGTTCCAGGGGCAATTGTCGGCCCGCACATCCAGATGGACCAAGGTATCGAAGCGCATATGAAAATCCTGACTCTTCTGAGCCAGCGCGGATATGTCGTCCGCCAACGTTGTGTTACCTAACGCGGCAAGTTTGGCGCGAAGGCAGGCACTTTGTTCGGGAGATGCCGCCAGCTTCAGCCAGCAGTTATCTTTGTCGTTAACGACCGGCTCCAGGAGTGCAGAATAACCGTCACCGGGCAGTATGTCAGCCAACGCATCCAGCGCCGCCAGAGTAGCATCGAGGCGGGCGTCATCCCAGGCATCAGACCAATCCCAGCCCGCTTCCGGTAAAAGCGCTTCTATGGCAAAAGCCGTCTCGTCTGCGTTCCTGGCCAAGAACCCTGGCATATATGAAAAAGAGTGCTCTACCAAGAAAGCGTAGACTTTAATTTCCTTGGAAGCCCAGCCTTTGGTATGGTCATTTATTCCCACCTTAACAAAAACTTGCCGATTATCAGGAAGAGAAATAATGCCGCGCTGCGCATCGCTATAGCCGCCCTGCGTCGGCGCGAGTGTTTCTAGTCGTCTTTCAATCTCCGACCAGGGAATGAGTGGTTCTTGTTTCTGCATACATTAATCTGCTAACTTATTCTTTCGGGCGGTGTCGGGCCGCATCAAAAAGCTCCGTAAAAATCCGGACATTTTCATATAGATCGAGGGCCTGTGCTTCGGCGGCGCTAACAAAGCGCGTCTCAACGCATTCATCAGAGGGCGTGAAATCGAGCGAGCGCACCGTAATTTCATACAACACATTGGCGCGGGGCATGTCAGGCAGGCCGGATAAATCGGTCAGGAAATAGGACGGCTGGTCGGCCACCCAGGTTACTTCCAATCCCATTTCCTCGCCGATTTCCCGCCGTATGTCATCCTGCGGGCTGGCATGCCAATCCAAGCCGCCGCCGGGCAGTTCCCAGCGGCCGTTTTCCTCCTTAACGACCAAAAATTTGTCCCTGGCCTGATTGAGAATAAGGGCTTTAATACTGATGCGGTAGAAACAATTGGGGATCTGATTGTTCATTTATTTGTAATATCACTGTTTTATTCCAGCCCAATCACATAGAAACCTTTCTCGATCAATTCAGGCTGTTCAGAAATCCACGCTCGCAAATCAACCTTCCTAAGATGATTTACTTTTCTTTCAAGCACCCGGCCCGTAGGCTTTCTCTGCTCTCCTGTTCCGCTCCATTCTTCGAGGCGGATAACATCGCCTGGCTCAATATCAAAATCAGCCAGCCGCAATTCGTACGTTTTTTGTCCATTGCTAATAGCTTCAAACCATTCAGGCAATATCTTTTTAGTGATTGTTTTCATAGAGCACTGTAGCCAAAGGCCGAGAGCTTTTCCTCTATATCAGCGTAGCTCTTACCGCACAGCATGCCGCCGGCAATAAAATTTTCCTGCGTCATTTCAACCAGCACCCAATCGGGAGCAGTAAACGCCGCTTTCTCTTCCAGCGAAGCAAACTCAATATCCACCAGTACAAGTCCCTTGAGATCGCCCTGGAAGACGTCAATCTCGTACGTCTTGCCGCCCTCAGAATAAAGATAGCGAATTTTAGCAACACGCTTTCCGGGAACCTGCGCCAACTCCTCAAACTCTTCTTGGCTAAGCTTGATAGTGGTTTCCAGCTGGTGCGAAGCGTCGCCCTCTTTTACCGGCAGTTTATTGGTAATTTCAAACGTATCGCCGGAGCGGCGGATACGGAGATGAGGATGATCCGAGGTTGATGGAAGATAAATATCAAGCATTTCCTTAGACACGCATCCCGAGAGATCAGGGAGCGTCTTCGGTAGATAGGTGAGTTCAAATTCGTCCATATCATTA
>CAYVHQ010000080.1:0-2136 GCA_964451345.1 uncultured Gammaproteobacteria bacterium
GCATCAGTGAAGCCTATATTGCCCTGGCGGTCTTGCTTGGCCTGACGCTTAATCGCGAGAAGCTCAAGGCGCATCAGGCAGTAGGTTTGGCTGTTATTCTGGTGGCGGTCTTCCTGTTGGCGCGCACAGTCGGATTTGAATAAGCGCGGAATAAAGAACTGATATCTGGGAGATCGAGATATGCCTCTGATATGTATGTATTGGAGGCATCTTATATTGAAAAAAACAGCATCGTCCCAGAGGATTGATGCTGCTATGATACTTAGGAAACTCCCTCCCAACATTGAACAACCTGTCGGTTTTTATAGAGCCAGATTGTTGGCCCGACCTTTTCTCGGTGAATCGGTTTTGTACGACGGGGACCTTCGCGCGGCACCGGTTCCGCAAAATACGGATCGTTGCGCTGATCGAAATCGAAGTAGCGATACAAAGAGAAGGTGGCGCCCTGGTTGACTCCGGGGTCAACGGCGCTGACATGTATCAGATAGTCGTCGTCGGCACACCATTGGCCGCCGAGGCAGAGCAGGATGAGTGCATGCAAGCGCAGCTTTCGATCAATTACTTTGCCGGAAAACTCAAAGTCGTTTTCGAAGAGCTTGGTGATACAGCCGCAGACTTCGTCCTCAGGCATGAGGACCTCAAAACGTCGGTTGGCCGGTTTGCCTTGCCCGGCGAAGATTGAGGCGATTACTGCAACCGCCTGCTCGCGTCTGGTTTGGATCGATGTAGTATCGGCCAGGGCTCCTTTGACGTTAGGCGAATAATACCGTTCATAGATATCGAGATAGCGTTCCGCCTGTCTGGTGGCCAGTTCAAGACGGTTCAGCGTTTTACGTAGGTTTTTTTGCGCTGTGTTTTTTAAGACAATAAAAATGATATTGCAGCCGCTTATTAATATAAGAAAATAGATGGCCGGCCAGAAGAAACCGTTATCCTGGCTAGAGGCTGAGACGACAATTAAGGTCGCTCCGCCGGTAATCGGTACATAGCCCAGCAGGCCAAGTCCTGCCCAGAAGCTGCTGTTCCTTTGGTCTTCCTCGAGCACGTCAAGCAGTTCGCGGCGGGCGGTGTATTTAGCCGCCACGACCGTTTCGGCGACTAATAGTCCGCCGACGAGTATGCTCCCCGCCAGCGAGGTGTACCAGACCATGTGTAAACACAAAAGCGTCAGGCCGCCACCAAGCAGGAGATATCTGCCTTGTAATTCTATATGCTTCATTTTTCCTCCGTTTTGGAAGTGAGATTGTTAAGGTATGGGCTAATATGTACCATTTCCTGATAGGTGAGTCAACAGGCCAAATACTTCGTATTTTACATTTTCCTTGACATTTTTGCCTGTACGTGATATAGCATTATTAGAAGTGAACTTTCAAAAAATAAAAATAATACATGAAACAGAAAAACAAATACTACATAATTTTTGGCATCATATTCTTTTGTGTTTTTTTGATGATAACTCTCTTACTGGCCATCGTCGGGCCTGGAGATCTCAATGGTCCGCGAGTGTACGCACAGGGAGCCATAACAACATTGATAGTATCGTTCGGCGTATGGGGGTTTTGCAAGTATCAAATGGGAGGTAAAAAACCATTTCAATTTCAAAAATATAAAAATAAATAAGGAGAAAAAATGCGTTTATCTCTATCGTTATCATTCTGTATTGGAACAATCGTCGTCTTCGGCATCTTTTTTCTCATGTCACTTGTCTGGCGATATAAGGCTAGCAAGGTCGTTTCAGTCTTTAATCTGTTCGTCCTTTTCTGGGCCGCTTTTTTTATGGTGATTGTTTCACATCTTGGGTCGTTTTTTGATTTTTTGCTCGGACTGGCTATATTGGTGCCAGCACTGTATTTTAGTCGCGAAGGAATGCTGCGCCTGCAATTTATCAATGACAATAAGCTTCTCTATCGCCATTGGTGGCAAGGGGCGTTAGTGATAGATCAAAGGTTGAATGTGGTACATTCTTTTTTTGTAGCAATACTGTTCATCGCGTTAAGCGGCATTTGTGGTTTCTTCTTGCGTTTGCTGGGCATCTTGCCAAGCTCGGCAATCATGGTGTCTTGGTTACCATCGCTTGGGGCGCTTCTCTGCATGATTATCTTCTTTCTATTGTTAAAAAATAAAAAACTAAAAAAA
>CAYVHQ010000081.1:0-1998 GCA_964451345.1 uncultured Gammaproteobacteria bacterium
AACGTGTTAATAATAAGACTTCTTCATTATAGCGCAAATAAAGGCGTTTGTCAATGTATACAGCTGGGTATGCTATAATAAAGATATGAAAAAATACCTCTTCGTTTTCCTAGCCGGCGGACTGGCCACGGCCGCCGCCTGGCTGTTTCTCCCCCGCCTCTGGAACGCTCCGGCGTCCGGCCATATATTCAATGTGGATCGCGCCGCAGTCATACAGCAGATCCGATCCCTCAACCGTCTTGAAACGGCCTCTTTTACAATCGAAAAAATTATTGAGGCTGGAACTAAGGGCAGCGGACTAACAGATTTCTTGTTTGGCGATCACATTCTTCTCGTCACCCATGGCGAAGTGACGGCCGGTTTTGATCTAAGTATGCTAACTGAGAAAGATATTGAAACCAGCAGCGGCGCCTTAACAATTCATCTTCCCGCCCCACACATCATCTCCACCAGGCTCGACAACGACCAAACAAAAGTTTTTGACCGACGCAGCGGCCTCCTCAGCAAGGGTGACCTTAACCTCGAAAGTGAAGCGCGCCAGCAAGCCGAAACCGCCATCACCCGGGCGGCCTGCGACGGCAAAATTCTCGACGCCGCCAACGAACGCGGCCGACAGCAGCTGGAGACCCTGTTCCATACTGCCGGTTTTGCCGAAGTCCAGATTACCACGACTCCTCCCCAAGCTTGTCCGTAACACTAGCTCCGTTCTGCCGTATTCTATAGATGAAGCACTTTAATCATTAAGCGCACTCTTATGGAATCGATGAACAGCTCACGCACTAAGCCGCTCTATCGCGGCACGCAGATTGTTTGGTATATTCTCGGCATCGTGGAAATCCTGCTGGCCTTCCGCTTTCTTCTCAAGCTCTTCGCCGCTAATCCAACGGCCGGCTTCTCGAGCTTCATCTATGGCGTAACATATATCTTCGCCGCACCATTCCTTAATGTCTTCCGTATTACCCGCGTCGAGGGCAGCATCTTTGAATGGACGACCCTATTGGCCATGGCGGTCTACTGGCTCGTCGCCTGGGGTATCATCCGTATCTTTGTCATGTCCAAAGCTGTGTCTACTCCGGAAGCAGCTGTGAAGCTGGAAGCACAGGATCAATAAAAGCTCGCAGAAAAAATTTTCTTGCATATATAAAAGATCCCCTCACGGGGATTTTTTATATAGTTTTTCAGTTAACAGCCTATATCGCAAAACTGACTTTCAGCCCCCCGCTCTTCGGCAGCTCCGCCTTAATCTTGCCGCCATGCGCTTCGACAATCAAGCGGCAAATATACAAGCCGAGGCCAAAACCAGACTGGCCAGACGGGTCATCATTCGGCCGGGAAAATTTCTGAAATAATCTTTTGAGTTCGCCTTTCTGAAGCAGGCCGGGGCCAGTATCGCTTACCGATGCAACTAATTTTCGGCCGCGCCTTTCCATGGCAATCATCACACCCCCCTTAGCCGTATACTTAATCGCATTATCAATTAAATTAAGAAAAAGCTGGCGCATCATCAAGCGGTCAATGGAAACCACAATTTTTTCCTTGGGCAAAGAAATCTCTAAGCGCAGTCCCTTGGCCTTAGCCTTGGAACGCAGTTCGTCAGCGACGCTTAAAATAACTGCCGCCAAATCAGCCTCCTCGCGAAAAAGAGTAAAAGCACCCTCCTCAAGGCGAGCCATCTCTAAAAGATTCTCCACCAGGTGGGCCAAGCGTTCATTCGATTGCTTGACCGCTTCGATCGCCGCTTTGAGCTTCTTATCCTTTATCGCCCCGAATTCCCCCTCCAGAATCATGGACAGATAGCCCTTCATGAGCGTCAGCGGGGCGCGCAGCTGGTGCGAGGCGATGCTGAGGAAGTCTAGTGGTGCGGCCTTAGCCGCTTTTTTAGTTGTGTTTTTTTTCATGGGTGCTATTAAATTTGTTCATTTTCAGTATATCTCCTCTTGCCAAAAAAACAAAACCGCCCCGGAGAGGGCGGCTTGTTTTAGCTAAAAACGGTTATGG
>CAYVHQ010000082.1:0-631 GCA_964451345.1 uncultured Gammaproteobacteria bacterium
AGTTTCAGGTCCGAATAACACAAAAAACTCAGTTAAAAGGACCCCAGCCGAAAGACTGGAAAACTAGCATGAAGCTAGTCTGAGATTATTACTATGGAGACAGCAAATGGAAAGTGGTATTTCTATAATTTATGCTTTACTCGTGTTTTAAGCTTTAAAACATCTCCTTGTGAAGATGGTTATCAGCCCGAGGATGAAGAAGTATATATTTATGACACGGTTTGCGGAACAGTATTCATACCTGATAAAGATTCTATAGGGAAATATTTGAGAAAGTTAATTAAAGATCAAGGGTGATTACTTTTATGACGGTCTGGAGATATGGGAGATATCTCTCTTATTGCCAGATGGGCGAAAGGTCGGGTTGAGGCCTAGGTCGATTGCCAAGTATTATTCTAAAGAGAGCGCCTCCTAAAGGCGGTTTCATTGCGGTAGGTTGTCTTTAACAAGATTCCTACCGTTTTTTATTTATACACTAACAACCCCGACTCTGATTTTGTCGGCCAGGTCTTTATGAAAAGCAACTCCCTGTTTTTTACATATTTGCGCTAGTCCATCTTTCTGCTGCGGATTTATTTCACAGAACAATGTAATGGAAAAGTGGGGATGTTTTCTTTTTAGTATTACCAGC
>CAYVHQ010000082.1:641-1978 GCA_964451345.1 uncultured Gammaproteobacteria bacterium
GGAATAGCGACGTTTTGTCGGCTGAGAATATCTAATTGCTTTGCCAGCTTCCTATATAAATCTAAGCCATCCTTCCCGCCATATAATGCTAGTCGCGGCTCGCGGCCGATTGATTTTTCGTTTTTAATTTCAGCGGCGGTCAGATAGGGGAGATTGGCGGTAATGATTATGTTTGAAAAATTCTTAAATACGGAAGCGGCGTAGGATGATCTGGTGAGAAGTGCTGAAAGCAAATCACTCTTCATGAACTTAATATTTTTTCGGCCATGCTTCCGGCCATTCCGGCGCGCCACCAAGAGGGCCTTAGGGGAAATATCTAAAGCGATGACTGAAGCGAAATAAGGCGCCAAGGTAATAGGCAGGCAACCGGAGCCGGTACCAACGTCGATAAGCAGGGTGTCTGGACCGCCCAGATTTTTAGCCAGATCAACGATCAATTCGCTTTCCGGACGGGGAACAAGTACATCGGGCGTAACGATGAAATCAAGGCCATAGAATTCCTTATGGCCGAGCAGGTAGGCGACGGGATGATGTTTCAGGCGCTTTTTTACCAGTTCGGAAAATAACGTATGCTGCCGGGCGGTCAGAGAAATCTCCGGTCGCGTGAAGAGAAAGGAACGCTCCTTCTTTAGGACATGGGACAAAAGCAATTCCGCATCAAGCCAAGCCGACGGGAAGCCGGCCTTGCTAAAAGAAGCTGCCGCCGCGGCGAGAGCTTCTTTAATGGTTTTCTGTACGGCGAGGCGGGGCATCTTATTCGCTAGTTTTAGTCTGCGACTGCTGCGTGAAGAATTCTTTGGTGGCGGCAATGATCTCGTCGATCTCGCCTTCCATGATGAGCTTGATGGAATGCCAGCTCTGGTTGAGGCGGTGGTCGGTGACGCGGTCCTGAGGGAAGTTGTAGGTGCGGATTTTGTCGCTGCGGTCGCCAGAACCGACCTGGTCCTTGCGTTCTTTCGATTCCTTTTCCCGCTTTTCGTCCTCGGCTTTTTGCAGGAGGCGGGAACGCAAAACCTGCAGGGCCTTTTCGCGGTTCTGGTGCTGGGATTTCTGATCCTGACAGGAGACGATCATACCGGTCGGGATATGGAGGATACGGATAGCGGAGTAGGTCGTGTTAACGCTTTGGCCGCCTGGTCCGGAGGAGCAGAAGGTATCGATGCGCAGCTCGTTCGGCTTGATTTCAATATCGACTTCCTCGGCTTCTGGAAAAACAGCAACGGTAATCGCCGAAGTATGGACGCGACCGGCTTTTTCCGTCTCTGGAACGCGCTGGACGCGATGCGTGCCGCCCTCATACTTCATCCAGCCGTAGACGCCGTTGCCGGTCAGCTCGA
>CAYVHQ010000083.1:0-1601 GCA_964451345.1 uncultured Gammaproteobacteria bacterium
TGGCCGTGGAACCACTCACCATAACTCCACACACCCCTCCGGCTTCCGGTCTTTCCTTCAACCACAAGGACGTCTTTACGCCCGGGTATATCGAGAACAGGAAGAAGTTCATTCGTGTCATTTGCAACACGAACGAATCCTTTCGGAGCCTCTGCAAACTCACTGCGATGGCTTATGAGCCATTTGTATTCCTTCTGAGTCAGGCGTTCGCCGTTGACGAAGTAGACATTTTTTTTGTACTTGTCCCCATCGTCCCACACATCCTCCTGAGTCTTGGTCAACACGCCGTTGGTTTGTTGGAACAATTGCCACAAGAAATTCAGACGGGCTTGGACAAGCCGTTCTTCATCTGCGATCATTTGTTCCAAAGCAGCGATGTCTTCCTCGCGAAAATCACAAGTCTTTTCATTTCCCTTACCCGGCCAGATCGTATAGTAACGAACTTTATGTGCTGAATTCAGACCGGGGCTAATGGGATAGAAATCAATTCCGCCGCTAATCTTGCCATCGAAGAGAATGAAAGTAAAACCGCCACAGGACTCCCTGTATTGGTTCATCCAATCATTCTTAACGATCGCAGCCTGAAGTCGTGTCAGATACTGGCGCCGCAGCGCGTTGATTCGCGATTCGGCTTTCAGGAACTGTTCCACTTCTTCGAGCGGCGTAAAGGTCACATTACTTCCTACATCTTTTGTGACCACGTGTCCACGCATTTTCTCACTGTAACTTTCGCTCATGAGAATTAAAGCCGCATCGCCATTTATAGCGAGAAGAGTGCGCCGCTTGACCCACTCAGTGGAATTGCCGTATAAAACAGCTTGAGCCGCGGCACCCCACGAGCAGTTACCCTGCTTGTCCGCACAGCCCATTATTGAAAGGCCTGGAATGTCATATTTACCAAGCAGTTGTGAGACTTGTGCAAGATACTCGTCCTCAACTTTCAACCTTTCAACTTCTGCCGCTTTCAATCTGTCCTCGTATTTTTGGCGGTCGTTCTTGATGACCTCAATTACCACCTGTTTTACTCGCTCTACTTCGCCGTCAACATCCCCGGAAACGGGAATAATAATGGCGCCCTGAAACGGAATGCCAAACTGGCGAAAGCCGGACGTATCAAAATTCTTTTTACCGGCTAAAAATACTCCGTCCCCTCGACGGCTTTTAACAACCTGACTTGTCTGCAGCAGGAATTGCCGAAGCTCCTCGTGTTTTTTTGCTACTTCAACCGTAATCTTTGTAAAGCCCATTTAAGTCTCCATTAACCAAATAATTTGTTTAACAACAGCGTCTTAGCTACCTAACCAAAAGACAACCATAACGCTGTTGTTAAACACCCAACAAATATATATATAATTTTTTAAAGCACTATTCCTCCTTTCAGCCCACATATATATGCGGACTAAAATAAGGTAAGGAGACTTGAGTTGCATAGTGCGTATGCGTTCAAGCCTCCCAAAAAACAAATACTTCAAAGTTTATATTTGATTTAACTTTGCGTTAGAGTCTGCAAAGCTATAATCAGTCCCGACCTAGGCAGATGCCTTTTGGGCGATGGCCACGAAGTTGAGGCCGGGCAGGGTCGCACCGGCCAGTAGTGCCGC
>CAYVHQ010000083.1:1611-1867 GCA_964451345.1 uncultured Gammaproteobacteria bacterium
CAAAGTTTATATTTGATTTAACTTTGCGTTAGAGTCTGCAAAGCTATAATCAGTGTTGGCGTTAGACCGATGCCTTTTGGGCGATGGCCACCAAGTCGAGTCCGGGCTGCGTGGCGCCAGCCAACAGGGCGGCGAACTCGCCGACTTTGTTGGTCTTTTTCCACGCCACGTCGGGCGCGGAGTTGTCCGCCAAGATCTCGACGGTGTCGGCCACGTCCGCGAGGCGGAGGTCGTCCGGGCCGACGTGGAAGATCGG
>CAYVHQ010000084.1:0-1829 GCA_964451345.1 uncultured Gammaproteobacteria bacterium
TACGCTCGCTTCGTTTTCGAAGGTGTAGCTTAATTGGTCAGTTATGCGATCGCATTTTTTTCCATAAGACATTGACTGGAAAGTCACTTGAGTATTCTTTGTTGCACGGATGATATCTAGTCCGATGCGTTTTGATTTTATTATTTCCGGAAGGACGACGATTTCACCTTTGCCGTCCGGCTCGCTGGAAATAGTCGTGTCGTTAACGACGTACCACGACTTATTCGCTATTTTTGAGGATAATTCCGCGTCCGAAGTATGGACGCTATCCCAGTAGCTAAGCCATTTATTACTTTCTTCCAGCTTTTCGACACGGTTTGAGTCGATGCGCCAAGCAATGAATGAAGCAATGAAAAGAACTGATAAGATTATGAGTGATTTTCTCATTAATATTATTCTCCAAGGGAGCGTTTGATTTTTGAATGTGTTTTTAAGTTTCTCTCATGTCGTCTTAGAGAGGCGGCAAAGGGTTATCCGGAACAAATTTAATTTCAACTCTGTTCGTGTCTATCTTGCCATAGCTAGTTCTAGTTCTCATAATCACGGGAATATTAACAATTGTACCCTGGCCGTTTTCTTCGCTGGAGATGGTTGTGTCGTTAATGATGTACCAGATCTTATTATGCCAGACGGCGACTCTTTTCATGGGGCTTTTATGAGCTTCAAGAAAGGTCTGTTTCTCTGAGTATTTTGAATACTCAACGTTAAACGTATCAAGCAGAATTAATGCTAAAATTATTGCAACTGCAATAATTGGTAGGGGTGAAGGCAGGGGTGATGGTGGAGCTGTACGTGGTTGTGGCATGATATTTTTCTCCTTTAAGTTTTATTTTTTATTATTTTATCGGACATTTTGTTGGCTCCAGTACTTATAATTATTTTCGCCGCCCATTTGGTATGTCAGATAATCCCTTACTGTATAGGTCGGTTTTGCAGGAGGGCTAACGGGAAAGAACCAAATTCTAATTCCGCTAACATCCACTTTTCCGTAGCGTGTATATCCGCCTACGTTAACAGGGAGATGGACAATCTCGCCTTTACCGCCTTTTTCGCTTGAAGCTGTTGTATCATTCAGACAGTACCAGCATCTATTAGCTAGTATAGAAACGGTCTTAAGGTTATCTTCTCTCATACTGAGATAATTCTTTGTTTTTGCTACTTCGTCGGTCAGTCGGTTTTTTTCTGAGAAGAGATAGAGAAATGCTATGATTGCGACTGCGAAACAGCTGGCAATTAAGAGGGCGGAAAGAAATGATCTTGGCATGATATTGTTCTCCAAAGGTTGTTTGATTTATTAATGTATGCTGCTATAATAGCATATATACAAAATATCGCTATTTTATTAACAAATTTAATAATATTTTAAACAATACGTTTAAAATACCCTCACTATGCCGCTTCTTCCTCTCACTCCGCTCGACAATTCCCTTGTGTCTATACTCCTTTCTAAGGGAGAAATGGAAGTTGATGAATTGCAGCGCGTTTTAGCGGCCGAGGGCCAGCCTGTCACTATTCAGGGCGTCTATAAGGGTCTGCGACGGCTCATCCATAACGGCATCGTCGTTAAAAATAAGCAGGCCGTGGCAATTAGCAGCGAATGGGCCGAAGGGCTGCTTGAACAACTGGAGAATGCCCTGCACCCGCTGCAGCTGAAAAGCGGCGAATCGGTCGCTTACTCGTTTCGGCGGCTGTCGTCGCTCGACGCGCAGTGGAAGCATGTCATGGCGCCGCTGGAAAGGTCCTTGCCCGACTATCCAGTCTTCCTCTATAACCCATATGAAATCTGGATCGAGCTGCCGGACCGGCGGGCGAGCGAAGAACGCTACTTC
>CAYVHQ010000085.1:0-1806 GCA_964451345.1 uncultured Gammaproteobacteria bacterium
TTATATTGCCTTGCCAAGGCAGAGATACGGGTTCGATTCCCGTTACCCGCTCCAAGAAAAAACTATGCGCCGAACACATCGCCGACCGAAACATCAAGAGCCGGATAAGAAATTCCGTTTCAACCAAGGAATCCACACGCCTACCGTCACATTGATCGACGAGGAGGGGCATAATCATGGCGAAATCGACACCACTAAAGCCCTTGCTATGGCCGAGGAGGCCGGCCTTGATCTCGTCGAGGTCAATCCAACGTCCGTTCCTCCCATGGCGAAAATCATGGATTTTGGACAGTTTAAGTATGAACGCGATAAGAAGTTCCAGAAACAAAAAGCCCATCACAAAAAACAGGAAACTAAGGGTATTCGTCTGTCGATTCGCATCGGTGACCATGATTTGGGCGTACGCCGGGAACAGGCCAAGAAATTCTTAGGAAAGGGCGATAAACTGCGTATTGAGCTGGCTTTGCGCGGTCGCGAGCGCCAGCACCCCGAATTAGCCCGCGAAGTAGTTAATAAGTTCGTTGCCTCGCTGGAGGCTGATCCTGAGCTTTCTCTCGCCGTTGAGGAAGGCTTGACAAGCCAGGGGGGAAAGTTTACTATGATACTGACCAGCAAAAAAGTCTAAATTTTGCCTAAGATAATTGAATTTTTAGTATGCCCAAGATCAAGACCCATAAAGCCACTGACAAGCGTTTTAGCTTGACCAAGGGCAAGAAACTGCGCCGCCGCAAGGCTGGCCAGGCCCACTTCAACTCCCGTGAACCGGGCAAGGTTGTCCGCAACAAGCGCCGTGATATCTCAGCCCATGCAACTGACGATAAGAACATCCGGAGCTTTATCCCTTACCAGAAGAACTAACATAATTGTATGCCACGAGTAAAAAGAGGAACTACCCACGTCAAGAAGCGCAAGAAGCTCTTAGCTAAGACTAAGGGTTATAAATGGGGTCGTAAGAACCGCATCCGCTTAGCGACGACCGCTGTTTTGAAGGCCGGTGTTAATGCCTATGTTGACCGCAAGACCAAGAAGCGCACCCGTCGTGCCCTCTGGCAGATTAAGATTGGCGCTTTCGTTAAGGAACGCGGCCTGTCCTACTCCCGTTTTATTGGTCTTTTAAAGGCCGGAAACGTTGAAATCGATCGCAAGATCCTAGCTGATCTCGCTGTTAATCACCCAGCGGCCCTTGAATCTATTCTCGAGCAGGTAAAGGACGCCAAGGGAAATAAGGCTGTTAAGGAACCAAAGGCTCCAAAAGCTGAGTAATATGGATATCCGCATCATTCAGGTCGCCCAGCTTGTTATTTCAGTGCTTTTAATTGCTGCCGTTCTCATGCAGAACCGTGGCACTGGGTTGTCTGGCGTATTCGGTGGCTCGAGCGGCGTGTATCGAACGAAGCGCGGCGTCGAGAAGATGCTCTTCACTGGAACTATCGTCTTAGCTGTCTTGTTTTTCGGGCTTTCTATCGCCCGGTTATTCCTCAGCTAAACCGGCCTTGCCGGGGGCTGGCGGAGGGATTATAATAAAGCGTATATGAATAAAGCAGGCCTTACCGAAAAGATTTCCGAAGCAACCTCGCTTTCCAAGAAGCAGGTTGAAGATGTTATCGAAAAGCTCGTCGATACGATTATCGAAGAGTTGAAAGCCGGACGCAAGGTTAATCTGGTTGGGTTTGGAACTTTCGAAGCCCGCAAGCGCCATACCCGCGGCGGCGTTAACCCGCAGCACCCAACCGAACGGATTCAGATTCCTGAGGTGACGGTGGCGAAATTCAAAACCGGCAAGACCTTGAAGGACGCGCTGAAGGG
>CAYVHQ010000086.1:0-281 GCA_964451345.1 uncultured Gammaproteobacteria bacterium
GTTTCGGTTTCTCGCGCGCCTATGGCGATGCCTATGACGGCAAGGCACATGGCCTTGATCAGGCGGCAGACAACCAGCCGTATCCGGAAATCGCCTACCCGTCCGGCGCTGCCGTGTTATTTAATATTGAAGCCTTGAAAAAAGTTGGCCTCCTCGACGAAGAGATGTGGATGTACAACGAGGACCAGGACCTCGGCTGGCGCCTGTGGCTGGCCGGCTATGCCTGCGTCCTGGCACCAGCAGCGGTCGGTCTACCAGCAGATCGGCGGCGATCCAAACGC
>CAYVHQ010000086.1:291-1548 GCA_964451345.1 uncultured Gammaproteobacteria bacterium
TCTATCATAAGTATGAATTTAGTCGTTCAATCCAGAAGTACTATTGGATGGACCGCAATCGGATCATAGCCATCCTGAAGAATTACCACCTCCTAACCTTAATTCTCATCGCGCCAGCTTTCATGGTTATGGAGCTGGGTCTCGCTCTTTTCTCATTCCAGTCCGGCTGGTGGAAGGAAAAACTGGCTGTCTGGAAATATTTTTTCTCCCGGAAGCATTGGCGCTATATCCGGCAAGAACGCCATCGTATCCAGTCAAGCCGAGTCATGAAAGAAAACCAGCTAGCGCGCCTAATCGTCGGACGCATCTGGTATCAAGAGATAGGGGATGCCAAGCTTAAACTTGTTAATCCGCTATTCGAGCTCTACTGGAAGGCAGTAAAGCTTTTGCTGTCGATTGCTCGTGTCTAATGTGAAAATAAAAAAAAGAGCCTGGGGACAGGCTCATGGATTAACTATCAGTACATTTTTCCAGATGCTAGAAAGCATTTACAGATGAAAGAATGCGTAACGCGCATCACGTTATCTTTGTCATAGTGGACGAGTCCATTGCTTGAGCCATCTACTAGCCAATTAGACTCAAATTTTTCTCCATACTCGGCTGCGAGATCAGTGTCGCTGAAAGCATGCCATATGCCATTTTTCTGAAAGAGGCGACAGAGAAGACGTGCCTGTTCTCCGGCATATGATCCTGGGAATACCGCCTCAAAAGCAGGTTGTCTTTCATCGCTTGTGTCTATCGCAGACGGTTTGATACGGTACATATTCTCGTTTTTTTCGTCTACGAGGGTGACAGGTTCTAAGATATCTTCCATTTTTCGTATATTGGGTTAAAGAGCTGTTTAATGGTATTACCATTATATTTTTATATTGTCAATATTTTCCAGAAATCTGATTTTGCCTCTGGACATCCTTAGGACTTTTTGCTAGCCTGAGACGGTAAAGAAGTTCTTTCTATAAACTTAACGCATTAATCTGAATGAAAAAAATATTAATGCAGATTTGCCACGGCAAATCAGCCTGGGGAGGTAATCGCCATGAGGACTATGTATAAAGTGACTTATGGTCATTAAGCATTTACTGGATAGACCTCCCGGCTGTATGGTTTGATAACATGGGAGTTCTACGTTCCGCGATTGTATGATCGCGGGATTTTTTTTACATAACTTAGCCGATCGGCTCCTATCCGTGGACAAACGGCCCCATTTCCTCTAAGATGCGAACGTATGGATATCAGCATCATCATCGTTAACTACAA